>JAILLW010000075.1 GCA_024692955.1 Lachnospiraceae bacterium
TGCGCGGAAGCTACTATGCCGGGAACGACTGCATATATGCAAAAGGTTGTAACAAACGCCACGTTTGCGGGGATGATGTCTGTCCTATGTACTGCTATGCATGTACTAAAGACTGTCATGAATTCTGCAACGAATATGAAAGTAAAAAATGTCGTAGCTACAACAGACCTCCTTATGTACGCAATCATTGCGAGAACCGCCGTTATTGCGAAGATGACAAGTATTTTTATGACGCTAAGGTCGCAGATAAAAGTCATAAAGTCCCGCCTCGCATTCTTAATTAGCCGAAAATGAAAGAATTTCAAGATGTAGATAAAAGAATGATCCGAAATGCACATAATGCGTCGGTAAACCTCAAGACATGGTATTGTGCAACATTTTACAGGGCCCTTGGGAAGATCAAACGGATAAATACAAATGTCAACCTTCCATAAGGGCCCTGATCCATCAATTATTCACCGTCTAACCCTTTTCCATCTGCTTGCCGTCAGCATCTTTTCCGATAATCGGATTCAGCTGCTTATCTTTTATCCGTGCAGGAATTCGAAACTGTTCAGGCAGCCGTTCCCGGTTCCTCTAAAGGTAAGATATAACGCCGAAACGCCGTCAGGGATCGTGAATTCCGAAGAGGATTCGGTCCAGACATCACGGAAATCCACTTTGATACGTCCGAGTACTTCGCCGTCATAACTGTTTCTTACCTCGAATTCACCGGCAAAGTATCCTTTCGTCCGGATCTTCAGACCGGTAACCCCTTTCAGATCGAAGTATTTGAAGCCGGCTGTCACCTTGTCGTGGATCCCGTTAAGATATCCCGTACACTGAACTCCGTCTCCGCCCTCCTGTGTCACATAAGGAGCGCCGCCTTCGCCCACATAGACCGAATGCTTTTCATCAAAGAGATTGCACAGGATGTATGCGGGATACTCTCCCCTGTCGCATAAAGGACCTCCGTTTAATCCGCAGGAAGTGATCTCCGCCTGACAGATCTTTCCGTTTTCGTCAAAGGACAGCTTTTCCGCGCAGCCCTGCCTCGCGTACCAGGTATTGTTCGTATGACGATGATAGAAAATGTACCAGTCGTCGTTGATCTTTTCCATGCTTCCGTGGTTATTGGCACCGTAAGCCGTGGCAACATCGGCTTTCTTGTAACTGTCGATACCGAGATCCGTGTTGCTTACGATCACACCGCCGTAGGTGAATTCCCCGTCCGGACGGTCGCTGGTCGCATAGCACAGTTCATGCATAACCTGCGAAGAATAGATGAAGTAGTAAAGATCTCCGCGTTTCCGGATGGACGGAGCTTCAAAGAAAGCATGTCCTTCATAGGGCGTTCCCGCAGCATAGCATGCGCCGGGTGCCACAATACGGGGCGGAGCAAGCACAGTCAGCATATCCTTATCAAGGATCGTGAGCATCGCGCCGTGACGGGACTTGTCGCCATGTCCGCAGAATCCGGTAAAGAGATAAACCTTTCCGTCTTCATAAAGAACTCCGGGATCAAACTGAGGCTCATCACCCTCACGATCGCCGAGAAGCGTGCCGTCCGGATAATGCACATTGCCGAGATACTCAAATCTTCCTGCCGGTGTATCACAGACAGCTACGGATACAACGCTTACTTTATCAAGAACATAATACAGGTAATATCTTCCATCCGCTCCCTTCGCCACATCCGGAGCGTACAGGCACATGCTTCCGTCTCTGTTAAGAGGATCCGAAGTCTTCGGATAGATCACTCCCTCATAGCGCCAGTCGGTAAGATCATTTACATCGGCCGACCAGCAGACATAATCGTTCATACAGAAGACCTGTCCGCCGAAGCGGTCATGAGAACCGTATACATAGACTCTTCCGTCGAAAACATAAGGCTCTCCGTCCGGGATATACTCCCAGGAAGGAAGATAGGGATTGAAAGCCTGACGGTCGCGGACAGGCGCTTTTGAAAGAACGGGACCAACGCTCTCGAAGCTCATCATGCTTTCCTCATTCTTCGTAAAAGGCTTCCATTCGGGAAGAGAAAGATTCTCATCATCAAATCCGTTCGGATCGCCGGTTTTTACGAAGTTTGCGAAATAGTCGGCCATCTGTCTGGCAAGATCATAATGATGCCCGCGGAACGGACGCCAGCATTTCTCCAGATTTTCAAAGAAGAACCAGAGGTCCGAGGAATGGAAGCAGCCCGGATGATCCCATCCCGGCATATCGGGACCGAAGCAGTACATATAAAGGCTGCTTTCACGCTTTTTAAGGGCATCGCGGAAGGTGTCCGATACGGATTTTTCCACCACATTCTTCCCGTTGATAATGAATTCGTCCTTCGTATATCCTGCAATGACAGGCTTGTCGGAGAAAGTCCCGTCTATGAACTTGTCCACGGGATCGCCCGTGTTGAACTTCTCATCCTTGAACGGCGCGAACAGCTTATGGGTTTTGATATATTCGACGTATTTATCTCGGATCAGGATCGCGTCCAGTTTTCTTGCTTCCGAAAGATCCTTCACACCGAGAAAGGCAAGGAACTCCTCTCCTTTCTTCTCCGCCTTTTCAAGATCAAGCGGCGTGAAAAGACCTTCCTCATCCGGCATCTCATTCCGGACGATCCCGCTTAAGACAACGGCGCCCCGTACCATCGCCGCGCTTTTCGGATTCGCCATCTGCTGCATTACGGAATTTCCGCCTGCCGACTGGCCGGCGATGGTGATCTTTTCGGGATCTCCGCCAAAAGCGGCAATATTCCTGTTTACCCAGGCAAGTCCTGCCTGCTGGTCAAGGAGTCCGAAGTTTCCGGGGGCTTCCGTATCTTCTTTTGTGATTTCGGGATGCGCCATAAAGCCGAGTGGCCCTACACGGTAATTTACGCTTACAACGATGATCCCCCGGGATGCGAGGCGTTCTCCGTTGAATTCCATTTCGGCCGTATAGCCGCACTGATAGCCGCCTCCGAAATACCAGAGGAGTACCGGCAGCTTCTCATCCGCCTTTTTCGCGGGGGTCCATACGTTAAGATAAAGGCAGTCTTCGCCCATGGGGATTTCGGGATCCACATGCCATTCCCTGCAATAGATGTCCGTTCCGAGACCCGGGGTTTCCTGAACCGAGATCGGGCCGAAGGTGAAGCAGTCTCTTACACCTTCCCAGTTTTTCGCGGGGACCGGCGCATGCCATCTTAAATCGCCCACAGGCGGTTCGGCAAAGGGAATCCCCTTATATACAGTTATCCTGGGGTCATTCCCCGGCAGGCCTCTGACACTTCCGTTTTCCGTTTTTGCAGTTCTTAACATTTCCGATCTCCTTTCGATATTCTTTTTATATGTAAGCGATCAGCGCTTAAGATGCATTTATACCCGAGAGCGCATCCGATCAGCGCTCCAAGACTGTCAACCAGAAGGTCCGTCCACTCAAATGCCCGTCCCGGAACGAAGATCTGATGGATCTCATCCGATAAGGCATAAAGAACAGCGACAAGGAAGGCGATCAGCCGGATCCTTATGCCTCTTTTCCCACAAAGGCCTGTGATAAGAAACGCATCCGCAGTGATCAGAAATCCGAGTATCAGATACTCCATAAGATGCGCTATCTCACGGATGGATGGATCGATCTCACTTACCAGCGACTCTTTTTCTTCCTTTTCAAGATCATTGAAATCCCTGAGCGTAAACTGTCTTATGATCATACTTATGGCAGAGGAAAACACGGTGGATTCGTCGGAATCCTTTGAGGACATATAAAAGATCGATCCCATCTGGGCAAATGTGAGCAGAAGGCAAAGAATAAGAAGTCCCTTTCGTATGCTCATCCGGGAGTTTTTTCCTCTTGGCGCGGTCACTTTGCCGCCGCCAGCTCCAGAAGCTTCGTCATATAGGAATAAAGATCATCCCGGCTTCCGGATTTCATGATAATGCTGATATAGGGATTTGATCCGGTATCTCTTGAAAGAAGGATCAGACAATGTCCTGCCGCATTTGTAGTCCCTGTTTTCCCTCCGATCACCGTGATCCCGGAAGGAGCTTTGGTATTCCCCGAAAGATAGTAATTCGTGGTCTCTACATTTGCTTCTTTTTCCTTTCCGTCCTTCGTATGATACACCGTCTGATAATCACGCATATGTATGATCTCATTAAAGAGTTCATAGCGGATAGCATCGTTCATAATCAGATACAGGTCGTAAGGGGTCGTATAATGGTTTTCATCGGTAAGACCGTGCGGATTTGAAAAATGCGTATTTGTCGCTCCGATCGCATGCGCTTCCTCGTTCATCATATTGACGAATTCATCTACGGAACCCCCGACGCCTTCCGCGATGAGAACGGCAACATCGTTCGCGGAATAGATAAGAAGGAGGTGCAGGGCCTGATCGAGGGTCATTGTATCCCCGGGTTTTAGTCCGATCATCTGTGCACCCTCTTCCGTGATCTTTACATTCTCGGAAGCGGTGAGAAGATCGTCGGGCTGGCCGTTTTCAAGGGCGATGACCGCGGTCATGACCTTTGTCAGGGAAGCGGGATTCAGTGTTTCGTGAATATTCTTTGCGTAGATCGTGTTCTTTGCGTTCAGGTCAAAAAGGCCCGCGGAAGTATGGTCGGATAAGCCGAGTTCTTCGGGTGTAATGTCCGAATCAACGACACAAAGATCCTCCGCGAAGCCTGTTGCGGAACGGATCTCGTTCTCCTTATCGACAATACGAAAACTGCTGATCGGAGAATCAGCAGTATAAGGCATATCATATTTGGTACTGCAGCCGGTAAGGAACAAGCAGACACACGAAAGAATTGCCAAAGCGGCCTTATTTATACATTTCACGCCACTCAAAATCTCCTCTGTCAAGGGATTTGATCATGATCTCGGCAGATGCCAGATTCGTTGCGATCGGGATATTATGCACATCGCAGAGCTTCATGACATTATAGATATCCGGTTCATGCGTTTCTTTCGTAAGCGGATCCCGGAGAAAGATCACGAGATCGATCTGGTTGTGCTCGATCTGGGAACCGATCTGCTGCTCTCCGCCGAGATGCCCCGCCAGGAATTTGTGGACGTTCAGATTCGTGACCTCTTCGATCAGCCTCCCGGTGGTTCCGGTGGCATAAAGATCGTTCTTGCTCAAGATCCCCCGGTAAGCGATGCAGAAGTTCTGCATCAGTTTCTTTTTTGCATCATGCGCAATCAATGCGATATTCATAAATGTGCTCCCGTAAAGAAATACCCGTTCAACCCCTAAAACGTTTTATATTATACTTTATTTTGCACAAAAATGATACCCTTGATGACAAAAAAATGCGAAAAATCCACAAAATCAGAGATCGAAATCAAAACCGGAGGACTGTACGGAACGGTCAACGACCTGTTTGTACTGAAGACCGACGTTCAAAACGAATCCGATCTCAAGGAATGACGCGATAAGCGATGTCAGACCGTAACTTACAAAGGGAAGCGGAAGCCCCGTATTCGGAAGGAGGAAGGTCACCACGCCGATGTTGATAAAACTCTGAAACCCGATGTGCGTTCCGACTCCGGCCGCGATGATACGGCCCGCCATATCCTTGGCCCTTAGAGCGGTCCGGAAGCATTCGATCGTAATGAGAAAGATGAGAATGATCACCGTACTGCAGCCGACAAAGCCGAACTCCTCTCCGATTACCGCAAAAATGAAGTCGGTCTGCTGCTCCGCTATGAAATCCGCGTTTTTGACGGAATAGATCTCATTGTTCCGGTATCCTTTTCCCAGGAGCTGTCCTGAGCCTATGGCCATCTCGGAATAGGTCTGCTGATAGCCGATGTCATTAGCGGTCGCTTCCTTGTTGAAAAAGGAAAACAGACGGTTTTTCTGATATTCGGAAAGGATCTTCTGATCCGGCTGCATAATGAGATAGATCAGGATCGCGAATACCGGCAGGACAACGGCCAGAATGCCCGCAATGGTCTTAATGCTTAAATTGCCGATCACCATAATACTGGCAAAGATGACACAGATCACCATTGTCGTTGAAAGGTCCGGCTGTTTGAATACGAGAACCGCAGGGACCGCGAAAAGGATAAAGGAAGCAAGGACGCAGAGCAGAGAATTGAACTGCTCTTCAAAACGGTTGATAAAGGCTGCAAAGAACAGAATGATCAGAAGTTTCGCAAGCTCCGACGGCTGAAACTGTATCCCCAGGATCTTCAGCCAGCGCTGCGCATTATTCGCTTCTTCGCCGAAAAAGATAACCGCCACAAGAAGTATGGCATTCACGATATAGATCGCCCAGTAGAGCTTCAGAATGATACTGTAATCAAAAACCGAGAGAATGAGCATCAGAAAGGCACCTGCCACCACGCCCCAAAGCTGACGTGACTGCAGGGATTCATCCGCGCTTCCCACCGCAAGGACGCCGATCACGGCAAGGGCGATGGTGAATATGAGAAGTCTGAAATTGTAATAACGGATATGATACTTTTGAAACATCTTCCTAATCCGTCTGAGCGGTCACGCCTTCAAGACGTACCGCCTCTCCCTTGATGACTTCCTCTTCTCCCTCGAGGTCGAAATAGTATTTCAGGATATCCTTTGTGGTGGTAGCCGCGTAGGTGGAGGAATATCCGTACGCAAGCCTCGTAACGATCGAGATCTCAGGGGCATCATATGGTGCATAGCACACAAAGAGCGCATGGTTCGCCCTGTGCTTGATCTCTTCCGCGGTACCGGTTTTCCCGGCCACTTTGATCCCGAGATCCGCGTAATCGGACCTGGATTCGATCACATTCCGCATTCCCTGATGGATCGCCTTCCAGTAGGAAGGATCCATGGTTATCTGATTCCGGACCTTCGCGCCGCCTTCTTCGAGCAGGATCCCGGAATGGTCGGTCCGTTTACTGATCAGAGTCAGATCAAAACAGGTCCCTGAGTTTGCAACCGTCGTCACATATCTTGAAAGCTGTACCGTGGTATAGGAATGAGAGCCCTGCCCGATTGCCGAACGCACACCGTCTTCCGTGGAAAAGGAAGGCGCGGACTCTTCGATCTCGACACCGCTCAAGTCAGTCAGCCCGTAGGCATCGGCATAGATCTGAAGCCTTGACAGGGAAAGGTCAGAGGAGTAGGTATCTCCGTTGCTTCCCATCTGATATCCGAGTTCATAAAAATACATATTGCAGGAATGACGGATCGCATCCGTGACATTTAAGGAGCCGTGGGAACCCTGTCCGGCGATCCAGCAGGCGGCCGGCGGCGTGATCTTATCAAACACACCGGTACAGGTAAACCTGGTATAAGGGGTGATCACTCCCTCCATAAGTCCCGCGGTGGCGGTACACATCTTAAAGGTGGACCCCGGAGCTGTCTTGTGCCTTGTCGCAAAGTTGATCATCGGAAGGGACATATCAGCCTGAAGTCTTGCATAATAGCCGGTATCCATACCGTTGCTCAGCTTGTTGTTATCAAATCCCGGATAGGAAACGAGGGCCAGCACATCACCGGTATTCACATCCGTGATCACGCAGGAGGCGGAGCACGGATCAAGGGCCAGCTGTGCCGGAGTAATGTCAAGATCGCGGATCCGGTTCATCAGGAAGGTATATGCGGTCATCTTTCCGCCGAAGAGTTTCGCCTGCTCCTCATCGGTGACATCGATCACCTCCTGCTCCACCAGAGCTTTACATATCATGGAGCCGGAGATCTTATCCCTTTTGATCATATATTTGTACATCTTCTGGTCAAAAGCCTGATCCCGGTCGAGTTTTTCGAATACATAATCCAGGATCAGTTCATAGATCTTCTCCGAATCGGAATACTGTGTCGTAAGATCCAGCTTGTTCACATCGATGTAGTTCTTCGAAATGCAATAGTGCAGATAATCATATGCAGAAATCTCCTCCTCGGTTGTCCACGATATGTAGACAGGGTCTTTCGGATCGATGAGATCCTTTTGTATCAGCCCGTTCTGGTAAAGGATATCAAGGATATAACTCTCATAGACACGATACTCGGTGGACAGATCTTTATAGGGCGTCTTTTCATTCAGAAATTCTTCACGCAGATGATCCATGATCTCCGCTTTTTCCTCCATATAGATCTCATGGATGGCCTGTTCGTTTTCCTTAGCGTCCGGATCGGAAAAATGCGAAATATCAAGTACATTATTGTTGAAAAGCGCGATATAGACATCATAGATGGGGATCATGATCTTACTTGCGGATACCGCAGAAGCGTCAAATTCCTTCATATTGATGATCTTCGAATACAGGATCGACGCAAGGTGCTCTTCAAGTATCTTATAGGTAGTGATCTGAAGATCCCTGTCAATGGTGAGATAGATGTCATTACCCGCAACTGCTTCCACATAATTCGCGATCTCCGTGGTCTTTCCCACCGAGTTTACGAAGATGGTTTCCGATCCTTTTTTGCCCTGAAGGTAACGCTCCATCGACTTTTCGATGCCGAGCTTACCCACCACATCATTGATCGTATAATTCGGGTTTTCCTCTTTCAGTGCATTCAGTTCATCCGTGGAAGAGATCTTTCCGGTATAACCGATGATATTGGAAAAGTAGACCGCATCCTCATATTTGCGGATGGTCCCCTCTTCGATCGAAACCCCCTGAAGTTCGTTGCTGTTCTCCTGGATCATTGCCACGGTGGTCTCGTTTACGTTAGTGGCGATGGTCGTCGTGATATATTTCTGGAAGGAATTATTACTCATTTCATAACGGACATTGAGGACTTTAAGGAGCTGTTCCTTCGTATAGCCCTTTCCCGGGACGAAGGTGTCCTTTTTGTCATCCTCCGTATACTCTCCGATCCGGAACCTGTCCCAGCCGCACAGATATTCGATCACATCATCGGCTGTGGAACTCTTCTGGCGTACCGTCAGGTCATCGATATAGGCCTGTCCGTAGACATCCGCCAGGAATCTTAAAAGCTGAGTTCCTTCAACATTGAATTCATAGTTTCCGGACCGTGAAAGCTCGATCCGGAAGTCCGACATGACGTTGTCCCCGTTCTCCTCAATGATCCGGATGGTCCGGTCGATCGTATCGTTCAGGTTCTTATTCTTCATCTTTCCGCTTTCGTAAACATCTTCGATGGTCACGGCATAGGCAAGCTTGTTGTAGGCAAGAAAGTTTCCGTTGCGGTCATAGATCTTCCCTCTTGCTCCCGTGATCGTGATCTCCTTTTTGATCCTCGTTTCAAAGGAATTCAGGTATTTTTCGCCGTTTACGATCTGCAGCTCAAAGACATGATGAAGCAGGATCCCGAAAAGGACCGTGGTGATCACGATAAGAAGAAGCACTCTCGAAGTAAGAATGTGGAGGATTTTTTCCTTAAGATCTTCAAACAAAGGAAATGTCACCTCCGTTCTTCGGGGCATGCAGGATCCTGTAGAGCAGTAAAAGAAGCGGATAATATACGAGAGCGACCAGAACCGTGTAGACGAGCTCCGGAAGCATAATCTTCATAAAATAATATTTCAGGTCGAACCGGCCTCTTAAAAGGAACATGACAAAATAATAGAGTCCTCCGTAGGCAAGATCGGAAACGACGATCAGAACCAGCGGAAGCTTGATATCTTCTTCATAATAGAAACGGTTGAATTTGCCGTTCAGATAGCCGATGTACATCAGGATCACGGCGTTCAGTCCCAAAAACGAGCCGAAAAAGACATCCGCCATAAGACCGCCGAAAAAGCCCATGAAAAGACCGGCCTTATCGCCGTACATGAAACCGTAGGCTGCGGCAAGAAGCACCAGTATGTTCGGTACGATCCCGCCGAATGAGATCCTCGAAAAAAGCGCGGTCTGAAGAACAAAGCCCGTGATCAGTATGAAAATGGCCGGGATCACATGCTTCATGTTCCGTCACCTGCAGTCTGCTTCAGTTCCATGATCACGAGGACTTCTTCGAGATGCTCAAAGTCAACGGCCGGAGTAAGGAATCCGGATTTCGTAAGATTATTCGGATCCTGATTGATGGTCGTGATGTAGCCGATCAGGATTCCCGGCAGATACTTATCGGAAATATTGGAAGTTACGATCTTGTCTCCTTCCACTACACGGTCCGCGCTGTCAACAAGCTTACTGTATGAGATCATTCCTTCTTCATAGAGTTTCAGATCTCCGGTAACGATCAGATTGTCCGCTGTGGAAAGGACCATCCCCGAAGTGTTGGAACTGTCATCGATGATGCTCAATACCCTTGACCATGTAGGACCCGTTTCCGAGATCCTGCCCACCAGACCGGACCCCGCGATCACGTTCATGTCGACTTTAAGACCGTCGTTTTCGCCTTTATTTATGATGAAACTGTGAAACCAGTTTCCGGAATCCTTTGCAATGATCCGCGCACCGGTCTTTTCATAGTCATCATACTGTGCGTCAAGTTCGTAAAGGGTCCGCAGATTGGTCAGTTCGTAACGGTCCTGCTGATATTTGATATTTTCCGAGGTGAGATCCGCCACTTCCTTTTTCAGCTTCTCATTTTCCGCAAGGAGCTCCCTGATGGTGGCGAGTTCTTCCTTTCGGGTATTCAAAAAACTGCCGGCTTTGGATATGCCGTCCTGAAGCGGAGTTACGACCGCGCCGCAGGCCGTCCGGATCGGCCGGATCAGGAGATCCGTCTGAAAACTTACAACGATGAGCGCGACGCTTAAGATTGTTAAAAGAAAAAGGAGATATTTACCGGGAATGGTAAAGCGCTCTCCTTTTTGAGGTACGATGGGGCTCAAATGTTATTTCCCTTCAATCGAATATGCGACACTCTTGTAATTATCATCCTTCATGATCTTGGAAAGGCCGATCGCAACGGAGGTGATCGGGTTTTCCGCGCTGTTAACGCGAAGTCCGGTGCTTTCCGCGATCAGTTCGCTCAGATGGCTGACACTGGAAGCCCCGCCGGTAAGATAAAGACCGTTCTTATAGATATCCGCGGCCAGTTCCGGCGGCGTAAGCTCCAGGATCACTTTGACATTATCGACTACCGCTTTGAACTGTTCCGCCATTGACATCACGATCATATCCGTCGGGATCTCGCATTCCACCGGGAGCCCCTTTACGAGATTCATTCCGTAGACAACGGCGTCTCTTCTTTCCTCTTCAAGGCTTTTAAGCGAGTTTTTCACCTCTTCCGCGGTCTTCTGGCCGATTACGAGATTATACTGTTTGCGTATCGCGGCGCGGATCGCTTCATCGAATTTCAGCCCGCCGCATTTGATCAGACGGCTTCTTACGATCCCTCCGAGGGAAAGGATCGAGATCTCAGTGGTCTCATATCCCACATCGACCACGAGCACTCCCTGCGAATTCTTGACGTCGACATCGAGTCCCAGACCGTCCGCAATGGCCTTTTCCACCACCCAGATATGCTTTGCCTTTACATCCGCTTCTTTGATAAGGTCGTAGAACGCTCTTTTTTCCACTTCCGTCACATCCGTCGGAACCGTGATATAGAAATCACCCTGCCGGATGTTGTTTCTCGACAGATCATTGATAAAGAAATGAATGAGCTGCTCCATATTTCTTATCTCAGCGATCACGCCGTTGGAAAGAGGGAAGCTGATGGCGATGTTGGAGGGCGCCTTTTCATACATCTCATAGGCGGAATCGCCGTAAGCAAAGATCTCGGTCTTATTCTTGATCGCGATCATATTCTTTTCCACCAGGATCGAATCATCCGAAAGCGAATAGATCTTGATATTGCTGGTTCCGAGGTCGATTCCGAAGGAATTGTTGAGTATCATGCTCATATAGTGTATTCTCCGTAATTAATCGATTGCCGGTAAACATACCGAAAAGGTGTGCGGCTTCAAACCGTTCAATCTCATATAATAGCATAAAAAGGCGAAAAATCAAAGTGTTACGATGCCTTTTTCAACCAGTGCCTGCAGGGAGGAAAGAATTCCGAGTTTCCCGTGCTGCCAGGTGAGGCCGCCCTGAAAATACGCGGCATAAGGCTCGCGCATCGGTCCGTCCGCGGAAAGTTCGATGGAAGATCCCGAAATAAAGGCTCCTGCCGCCATAATGACTTTGGAATCATAGCCCGGCATATCCCAGGGCTCGGGCTTTACAAAGCCGTCTACCGGAGAAGCCTTCTGGATCCCTTCACAGAATCCGCAAAGGCCTTCCGGAGTCCCGAAAGTAATGGCCTGAATGATATCATGACGTTCCTCCTTTGCATTGGGGATCACGTCGAATCCGAGTTTTTCATAGATATTTGCCGCGAAGATCGCAGTCTTAAGGGCATTCGCCGTAACGTTCGGGGCGAAAAAGAGGCCCTGATAGAGGCTGCGAAGGACCTCGAGGGATGCGCCGACTTCCTTCCCGAGCCCCGGAGAGGTCAGACGTACCGCGGCGTTTTCGATACATTCCTTTTTGCCTGCAAGGTATCCTCCGATCGGGGAAAGACCTCCTCCGATGTTTTTAATGAGCGAACCCACCACGATGTCGGCACCGCAGTCGGAAGGCTCTTTTTCTTCAACAAATTCACCGTAACAGTTATCGACCATCACGGTCAACTCCGGCTTTTCGTTCCTGATGAAGGCTATCAGTTGACCAATCTGGTCGACGCCAAAACTGGGTCTTGTCTGGTATCCTTTCGATCTCTGGATCGTTACAAGCTTTGTTTTTTCGTTAATGGCGCTCCTTATTCCGTCATAATCGAAGCTTCCGTCTTCTTTCAGATCGACCTGACGATATGTGATCCCGTATTCCGCAAGAGATCCTCTCGACGGACGGATCCCGATCACTTCTTCCAATGTGTCATAAGGCTTTCCCACGGGAGAAAGAAGTTCGTCTCCGGGCCTCAGGTTGCTCATAAGGGCCAGAGCAAGCGCATGGGTACCGCAGGTGATCTGGGGACGGACAAGAGCGTCTTCCGTATGAAAAACGGATGCATAGACCTTTTCAAGAGTATCCCGCCCGAGATCATTGTAGCCGTATCCCGTCGTTCCGAGCATGCAGGCCTCCGATACGCGGTTATCCTGCATGGCTTTTATGACCTTCAGCTGATTGTATTCCGATACCTCGTCGATCTTTTGGAAGCGGTCCGAAAGTGAGGCCCAGACGGCATTTCCGAAGGAAAGGACTTCGGAGGAGATGTGGAGTTGCGAATAAAGAGATTGGTTTTGCATAGTGTCACCTTTTTTCATATCCGAAGATTACAATTCATAATATTGATGCATACAACCCGTTCCTGAAAATCCTCTGCCTCATGGAAGACGGGGCTGCCGATTTCTAAGCACGGATTGTACTCTTTTCCTGAATACGGGTCGCGAGTTACGTGCATCCGTGCACGAACTCGCTAAAAAGCACATCGTGTGCTTTTTCCCCTGCTTTTTTCATCCGTGCAAAGAAATCGGGCCGCGCAGAGCGCTCGCCCCGCTTCAAAGTCGGCTCCGGATTTTCAGGAACGGGCTGTTACAAGCCCTCTTATGTATTCACACATCCGATTTATATCCCGGTCGAAATCCCGGCGGTCGAGCCAGATCACGTCCTTCTCGCGCCGAAACCAGGTGAGCTGCCGCTTTGCGAAATGCCGGGTCTCGCGTTTGATCCGGTCGATGGCTTCCTCTAATGTGCAGAGCCCGTCAAGGTAATCCAGGACCTCCTTATAGCCGAGTCCCTGTATCGAGATCATTCCCTTATGATATCCCTTTTCCTTAAGGGATGCTACCTCCTGAAGAAGCCCGGTTTTCACCATCTTATCCACTCTTTTGTCGATCCCGTCATAAAGCACGCTGCGATCATCCGTAAGAACGAAATATTTGAGGTCATAAGGCGATGTACGCGCTCTTTCCTTCGCGTTATGCTCCGAAAACTTACCGCCGTTCAATTCCATATAGGTGAGCGCACGGATCACTTTCTTCACATTATGAAAATGCAGTGTGGAAGCATATTCCGGATCGAGCGTCCGGAGGCGCTCATAGAGTTCCTGATCTCCGTTTTCGTGCTCCCGGACATATGCTTCAAGCTCTTTTCGGATATCGTCGCCGTCTTCCTCGGTAAACGCGATGTCATAGGCCACGGATTGTATATAAAAGCCGGTACCTCCGCAGATGATGGGAACGCTCCCGTGTTCACGGATCGTTTCGATGGCGTCTTTTGCCATCTGCTGAAACCGGTAGACGTTGAAGTCCTCATCGGGATCCAGGCAGTCGATGAGATAATGCGGAACCCCTTTCATCTCTTCTTTCGTGATCTTGGCCGTACCGATATCCATCCCGCGATAGACCTGCATGGAATCCGCGGAAATGATCTCTCCTTTGATCTTCAGGGCAAGTTCCACCGCAAGGGCGCTCTTTCCGGTTGCGGTCGGTCCCGCGATCACGATCAGTTTCGGTTTTTCAACATCGTGGCTGCTCATACGATCCGCTTAAACTTCTTTTCGATCTCGTATTTGCTCATCGAGATCAGCGTAGGGCGCCCGTGCGGGCAGTTGTACGGGTTATCGAGGGTAAGAAGTTCGTCAAGAAGCGCCTTTACTTCATCAAGCGTAAGAGTATTATTCCCCTTAACCGCCGCCTTACAGGACATCGAGGCAAGCTTTGAAAGGATCACATCATAGTCACCTTTTAGGGGATTATCAACCAGTTCATCAAGAACCTCCCGGAAAAGTTCCAGTTCGTCACAGCCGTAAAGATCCGTCGGAACCGCACGGATCGCGAGGGAATTCCCTCCGAATTCCTCGATCTCGAAGCCAAGGGAAGCAAAGCAGGAAAGATATTCCTTTACCGCATTCATCTCGCGCTGCGTAAGATCGACCACGGCCGGAGGATTCAGCATCTGGCTTGCCACGGTCTTTTCCCGGTAGGCCTTCAGAATGCGCTCGTATTTTACCTTTTCATGCGCCGCGTGCTGATCCATGAAATAGAGTTTGTCTTCGTATACGATGAGCCAGAAGGTCTTAAAGATCTGTCCGAGGATCTCATACTGCGACCTCGCCTCTTTGGTAAGGAATCCCTCCTCAAAGAGATTCATCTGTGAAACATCCTTCGGGATGATCTGCTCTTCTTTCTTGATGATCGCGCTCTCCGGCTCCGTTTCTCCGGTAAGCCCGAATATATAGTCGAGGCTGATGCGGTTTCTTCCCCGCGCGAATGGACCGTTATCATCTTTTGAGACATCCGGATCCTGAATTTCCGCCGTTGAGGCAGGATGTGCCTCTTCAAAAAACGAATCCTCGCCGGAAGAACTCTCGTCGCCCGGAAGCGTCAGAACGATCCGCCCGTTTTCATCCCTGCGGGTTTTGGAAATGGTGTTTTCCTTCCGTGCACTTACGGAAACATCATCCGCGGGGGGAATCGGACCATTGTCTTTAACATTTGCGTTAATGCCGCTAATCCGCTTAAATTCGAAAGGTTCCGGCGCTTTCTTATCGGATGATTCCGGCTTTCCCGAAGCTTCCCGGATATCCGGGATCAGTTCCCTGTGAGAAAGCGCTTCCCGGATGATCCCTGAGATCCTGTGATAGACCTCTTCTCCCCGCTGGAGTTTCGCTGTCAGTTTCGCGGGATGGATGTTTACATCGATCTCGGAAGGATCGATCATAAAATGAAGGACCACAAACGGAAACCGATGAAGCATAAGGAAGCCCTCATATCCGTTCTCCACCGCCTTTTGCAGGATATCACAGCCGACATAGCGTCCGTTGATGAAGAAATTCTCACCGGAGCGGGTTCCGCGGTTCACTTCGGGCTTCGCAAGGTATCCCGATACACAGACAAGCTCTGTCTCCTGCTTTATTTCGATCAGTTTATCCGTGATATCCCTTCCGTAGATCCGGTAGATCACATCTTTTAAAGCACCGTTTCCGGATGTTGAAAAGACGTTCCTTCCGGAATTCAGAAAAGAAACCGCGATCTCGGGATGTGAAAGCGCGAGATGTTCCGCGAGATCCCCGATATGCGCGCCTTCCGTCTGGGCGGATTTCAGGAATTTCTTCCTTGCGGGGACATTGTAAAAAAGGTCTCTCACAAGGAACGTGGTCCCTTCCGGGGCACCGATCTCTTCAAGCAGTGTTTCGTTTCCGCCCTCGATCATATAACGGGTACCGGTAAGCTCCTCTTTTGTCTTGGTAATGACCTCACAGCGGGATACCGCCGCGATCGAAGGAAGTGCCTCTCCGCGAAAGCCCAGGGATTCAATGTTGTTAAGATCGTCCGCGGCATTGATCTTGCTTGTCGCATGAGAAAGAAAGGCGGTTCGAATGTCTTCCGACGGGATCCCTTCTCCGTTATCCGTGACACGTATAAGTGAAAGGCCTCCGTCTTTGATCTCGATCGTGATCGCTTTCGCGCCGGCGTCGATGGCATTCTCCACAAGCTCCTTCACGATGTTAAAGGGGCGTTCGATCACTTCTCCCGCCGCGATCAGATCCACGGTTTCTTTTGAAAGTAAATGAATTCTTCCCATAATCCTCAGTCCTTATTCGTGTTGATAAGATATTCGTAATTATACCGTCCAGCGGTTCTTCAGCATATTCTGCAGTTTGTAAAGCCGGTTCAGCGCATCGATCGGCTTTAAGGTCTCAATGTCGATCTCCCGAAGTTCCCGAAGGACATCCTCATCCGTCGAGGTATCAAACAGCGAGATCTGGTTCAGGTCCACCTCATCATAAGTGACGGTTTTACGCGCTTTGGAGGCGTCTCCGGATTCGATCGCGATGGACTGCATCTTTTCGGAAAGGTCGTTGTCTACAAGTTGTCCTACGATCTCTTTTGCCCGGTCGATCACCATATCCGGGACTCCGGCCAGTTTGGCCACCTGGATACCGTAGGATTTGTCCGCTCCGCCCTTTATGATCTTTCTCAAAAAGACGATATCGTCCCCCTGCTCCTTCACGGCGATGCAGTAATTGTTCACACTGCTCATCTTCCCTTCCAGTTCCGTGAGCTCGTGATAATGGGTCGCGAACAGCGTTTTTGCGCCGAGGAGCCGTTTATCCGCCACATGCTCGATCACCGCCCAGGCGATGGCAAGTCCGTCAAAGGTCGAGGTTCCGCGGCCGATCTCATCAAGGATCAGGAGTGAAGAAGAAGTCGCATTTCGAAGAATATTTGCCACCTCGTTCATTTCCACCATAAAAGTAGACTGTCCGGATGCCAGATCATCGGAGGCCCCGACTCTTGTAAAGATACGGTCCGTCAGAGAGATATCGGCACTTTTGGCCGGTACAAAGGAGCCGATCTGGGCCATCAGAACGATCAGTGCCACCTGACGCATATAGGTGGATTTTCCCGCCATGTTAGGGCCGGTAATGATGCTTATCGTATGCTTTTTATTGTCAAGATAGGTATCATTCGCGATGAAAAGGTCATTCGTGATCATCTTTTCAACCACCGGATGACGTCCGTCCTTGATATTGATCACTCCCTTGTCGTTGATCGAAGGCCGTACATAGCGGTTCTGCTCCGCCACAACGGAAAAGGATGCAAGCACATCAAGAGCTGCCAGCGCCTTCGCAGTCCTCTGGATCCTGTCGATCTCGGCAGCCACGGCGTTACGTATTCCTGTAAAGAGTTCATACTCGAGCCCGTAGAGCTTATCTTCCGCATTCAGGATCGTGTCTTCGAGTTCCTTTAGTCTCGGCGTGGTATAACGCTCCGCGTTCGCGAGCGTCTGCTTCCTGATATAATCCTCCGGAACAAGCGACTTAAATGAATTTGTCACTTCAAAATAGTATCCGAAGACTTTATTATATCGGATCCGGAGGTTCTTGATACCGGTCCTTTCACGATCTTCTTCTTCCAGCTGCGCAAGCCAGTTCTTTCCTTCCGTCTTCGCTTTTCGAAGGCGGTCCACATCGTCATCGAAGCCATCCCTTATGATGCCGCCTTCTTTTACCTGGATATTCGCTTCTTCCATGATCGAATCGCGGATAAGGGCACTGATGTCCTTCAGTGCATCGATCTCACTGTTCAGACTGCAGAGAAGTTTATCCCCGGACAGATCATCAAGAAGCAGTTTGATATGCGGGAGCATCTCGAGGGAGGATCGGAACGCGTTAAGATCCCGCGGATTCGCAGTCTGATAGCTGACCTTCGACAATAGCCGTTCAAGGTCATAGACCGGATTCAGATATTCCCTGATCTCATCGCGTGTGATCGCGTTCTTCCCCAGAGTTTCCACCGCGTCAAGTCTGGCATTGATCATTTCGGGATCGATGAGCGGCTGCTCAATATACTGCCGGAGAAGTCTTGCTCCCATGGCGGTCTTTGTTTTGTCAAGTACCCACAGCAGAGAACCGCGCTTTGACTTGTCACGCAGGGTCTCGATGAGCTCAAGGTTTCTTCTTGTGGAGCTGTCGATCAGCATATACCTTGAAGCGATATACGGATACAGATGCGTAATATGCGAAAGCGAGGTCTTCTGCGTCTCATAAAGATACTGCAAAAGGGCGCCTGCCGCCACGATCCCTGCCGGGAAGTCTTCCACTCCGATCCCGGCAAGGGTGTTTACCCTGAAATGTTTAAGCAGAATGGATCTGCAGCGTTCATCATCGAAATATCGCGCGTCAACCGGGAAGATCGTCGCACCGTAACGGCTACGAATATCATCCAGATCGAGGGACGAAAGGAAAAACGCGTCGTTGCATATGATCTCCGACGGTGTATATTTTACGATCTCATCAAAGATCTCCTTCGCTCCGGCCGCTTCCGTAAGATAGTAAGCGCCTGTCGATACATCGCAGACAGATACGCCGCTCGTGCCGTCCATATAGGCCACAGCCATCAGGTAGTTGTTTCTCTGCTCATCGAGGGCCCCGTCCGCTATGTTCGTGCCGGGAGTCACGATCCTTGTAACCTCCCTTTTGACGATGCCTTTGGCTTCCTTCGGATCTTCCATCTGCTCGCAGATCGCGACACGGTAGCCTTTTCCGACGAGGCGTGAAAGATAGCCGTCTACCGCGTGATAAGGCACGCCGCACATCGGCGCCCGCTCCTCGAGCCCGCAGCTTTTCCCTGTCAGAGTAAGTTCGAGTTCCTTCGAAACGAGTTTCGCGTCGTCAAAAAAGAGCTCGTAGAAATCTCCCAGCCGATAAAACAGAATATAATCCTTATATTCTTCTTTCGTCTCTAGGTACTGCCGCATCATCGGCGTGATATTCTGTAATTCTTCCGGTGTTAATGGCATCTTCGCCTATTCCTGCTTTCTTTATTTTATGTGTCTTTATTCCTTAAGCCTGCTCTCATCAAGGTTTCGGATCATTTCGGATCAGAACAGTCCGGAGAAAAGCTTCCAGATCATCTGTGAAAGAGAACGCGTCCCGATCTTGAATTTCACGGTCTGTCTTCCGCCGTATTCGCCCTTTCCGACGATCGTCACTTTTGCGGTTCCTTTTTTATTGTGGTTTACATAACTGCTCTCGTCGATCTCAAAATCTTCTCCGTAAACAAGTTCTTCCGTTCCGAGTTTCACGGATTTGAAATCGTCCGCGGAAAGTTTCACGGCGGATCCGTTGAAAGGTTTGCTCCCCTTCAGCGTGACTTTGGCCTTGGAGATGTCTTTCCCTGCTGCAAGGATCCGGTAATCCACATAGATCGTGTTCCGGGCATCATTTTCGGAAACATAGTTTCCTTTCGCCTTTACGGTCATCCGGATCTTGCTTCCGACATCCGGTTTTGAGATCTGATCCAGATATGTCGGCGGATACAGGTTTACATAATTTCCGGTTGACGGATCGATCCCGCCGACCAGAGCATATTCCGTAACTTCATAATCCGTTCCGGCTTTCAGCTGTTTCCCGTCGGCATCCGTGATCACAACGGTAGATTTATAATCGCCTTTTTTATTGGAATAAACTTTGTCATTCGCAAAGGCTCTGTCGCTTAGTTCCAGGAAATCAGCCGGGGTGATGTTGACCGGCATTGTAAAGCTTCCCGTAAAGCTGCCTGTTCCGGTGATCTTTACGGAAGGCATCTTTTTCGCGGGAGCCGAAGCCGTAAGATTCCCCGTATTCTGATATTTTACCTTGAAATCCACGCCTTCGGTTAAGGCGATCGGCTCTTCTTCTCCGATGCTCCACGTAAGTTCGATCTCCGGCTTTGTGCCGCTCTTTTTATAGACGGCCGTAATCTCATTCCCTTCATTTACGGTAATGGAATCCGACTTTGCTCCATTGGCTCCGAGAGATACTTTTCCGATCTTGAAGGTCTTCTTAACGCTTCCGGTATACGGGCCCGTTCCGGTCACGGTCATCGTCGCGGTGCCGGCCTTTATATTGTTCTTGAAGGTGGCCCTGTAATCATCGCCATAGTTAAGTTCCTGATTCCCCAGCATTACTTTATAGCCCGTCGGGATCACTTCTTCCCCGGTATAAGGATAGGTTGACGCAAGGCCGGTGATCTTTGCCTTTTTCAGGTTTGTTCCCGTGATCTTGAACGTAACCGTCTTTGTTCCGACAAGCGAGATACCGGATTCACTGTTTTTGTTTTCCAGTCCTGTCAGGATAATGGATGCCGTTCCCACAGAACGGTTATTGCGATAGGAAATGCTGTAATCGACATTTTCCGTCAGCGTTACCTTCTCATTCTTTGATTTCTGATAAACCACGGTGAACGGAAGCGCTTTTCCCTTCTTGTCGAGAAGGTTTTCCGCCGTGATCGGGATCACGCCCTCTTCATCTGACCGGTACTTCTGCGCGGGGATCGAAGGAACCTTCACGGCACTCATCAGTACCTGTGAAACCTCTCCCTCTTCGCCTTCCGTGGTCCTTCCAAGGATCGTGAGTTTTATCTTTCTCGTTCCCGTATAGTTCTTCTTTCCGGTCAGGATAAGTTCATAGACCGTATCTTCATCTTCCGCTCCTTTAAATGCGGATTTGTCATTCTTCGCAGCGTAATACTCAGCAATAATGAAATCCGTTCCGAGCTTCAGTTTCTTAGTGTTTCGTAATAATACAGGGGCCGGCGTCTGCTTTTTCCCGTTGTACTGAACCGTGATCTCTTCCGCGCCAAATCCGCTTCCCGAAATGTCTGCGGGCAGGATCCTGAAATACAGCTTTCTCGTTCCGCTGTAGTTCCCCTTCATCTTTACGATGGCGCAAGGCGCCTTCTTCGCACTGAAACCCTGTTCTCCCTCCGCCTTCGTATATGATACCTTGTTGTTCTTGTAGCTTACGGTATAGTCCTTGCCCTTGACCAGTTTCGTCTTCTGATCATAAAGAGTCACTTCGGGTTTGATCGCATTCCCGGTGTAGGTCTGATCCGGGATTGCAACCGCGAAGACTTCATCCGCAACTTCGCTGAACTTAGCGTAGACTGTACGATCGTTTTCCACACGGAAACTGTATTCCTGCTCAGTGGAAAGAGGTTCATCCGAAGGTTCGGTTTCATACCATCCCTCAAAATGAGCACCCGGATCCGGGATCGCCGTAAGTTTCACATGATTTCCAACCTGCTCAAAACCGGTTCCCGCAACGAAGCCGTCTCCCGTTACCTCCGCTTTGATATCATGGCGTGGAATATTTTCATCATAGGAAGCAGAAGGGTCGATCGTCACCTGAGAAGGATCCTTCAGAACAATGCTTCCTTCCGCAGATACTTCGGCTTTCAGGGTTGCTCCTTTCGATAATGCCACATCATAATAATCGGTCTTATCGGTGTAGGCCATATCCGCAACAGAATATCCGGATGCAGTGAAGTCCATGGTTCCGTCATCCGCGCTGACAATCTCTATTCTGAAACTGTCATCTTTGGGAAGCATAAATGTCTGTTGGCCGTTTGTATCCACGTAGCTTATGATTCGGCTGTCGGGTAATTCAACAGGAACTCCGTCTTCGATCTTTGCTACCAAAACATTTGAAGAATTATACACCTCGATCCCGGTTCTTCTTTCTCCGGATGCCATATGTGCCGGAACTGTATCTCCTTCGCCAGTGTCCGCTGAAGAACCCGCCAATTGTGCGGTGCCGGGTTCGAGATTAAACTGCATTACGGAAACTGCGGCCAGATTTTTTCTTTTGAGATCGGATTCTCCGTTTATGGATATCAGCCACGCAAAGTTCACGAATGGCTCGTGCTCCTGGAATATTTTTCCAAATTTGTAGGATCCAATGTTATTTGCCGCACTTAAAATATCATTACCAAGATGGGAATCCGCGGTCATAAGCTGTTCTTCGATCATAACATCATACAACTGTTTGAAGGTCTCCCGGATCAATACCGTTACGATTCTGCCTGCATCTATACCTTTAAAGGCATTGCGAACAATGTTGCAAATATCATATTGCAGTCGTTGCAGATACAGATCGGAAGTCGGCACAGTATTCTTAAGATCTTCTGTTAACTTTTGCAGAAAACCGTACAGAGGCATCTGTGTGGTTATGATCCTTACGTCTATTTGCGGCTTTTTCAAAAAATCCCATGACTTTATGTCTGATGTGGCCCCAAGGAAATAAATGAAGGGCGAATCGTCATATGTCACACCTAAGGAAGCATACCTGTCAAGAAAGCGTCTTTTCAATATAGAATAGTTTTCTGAATTTACCACTTCGTTCGGCAGATAATAATCGGTTCCGTATCGTTTATAATTCCATCCTTCTCCGCCGAGCGGGATCATAGGTACAATATCCGATGGATTGATGATATTCGTGATGTTCTGATACATTGTTTCGGTATCGTCCGTCGTGCATACACTTGCAGGAGGTTCGAAACAATATGCATAAACATTATTCCTTTGTATGGAAACGGTTACACCGCGTTCGCTCAGCATGGAAGTGAGCTCTCCGTCATCGATCCGGGCTGCAGAAATATTCGTTGTCGCTCCGGCTCTGCTGTATCCTCCCATTACAATTTTCAGCTCACCGGAGATCTCGGCATACTCTATATAATCCGCAAGCTGCTTCAGTACTTTATCGGAAGCGGTTTTGAAGCCTTCGTGGTACCACCCGTGTCCAACCTGAAAATTGGAAACCCATTCTTTTTCATACCCTGCCCCTCTGGTTGTTACAGCGATCAGCGTATACTGATTTCCGTCATAATCCGTGATCTTTTTATGAGCAGTGAATACGCCGAAGGTGTTTTCCCCCGGTTTTTTCTTATAATCTTCATTTGCGGAAGAAGGGCTGCCTGCTGTGCCGTTTCCCTCATAGCAGGTGAATCCGAACTGTCTCAACGTTTTCCTTGCGTTCTTTGCCCCATCTGTATAACCGTCAAATGACTTTCCGGTGGCACTTTCAAAACCGGCCATCGTTAATCCCATAGCCCAGATAGTTCTCTTCTGATTATAAATATTCGCCGGACTGTAAAAGAAACTGTCAGAATACTCAAAATCATAATTAAGTTCCCCGTCAAATCCGTTGCCTGTAGCTTCATTCAGTATTGTGATCCGCTTCCTGTCCAGCTTTTCTGAAGTGTGGAAAGACCATTCATTATTTGCCGTAAAAGCATAAAGGCTCTCATTCTCAAAGATCAGAAATCCCTCATCAACAACAACGGAATATTTTGTCGTATAATCCATTCCGATGCCATAGACTTTTAAAGATATTTCTGACTTGTCGCCGGATTTTTTGAAGGAAATATCACGAGTTGAAGTGAGATCGTATACACTGTCTCCGGTTTCGTAATCATAGATATGCATGGCCCCGGACAGCAGATCAAATCCTGTGATCTCTGATTCCGTAGAAAAAGAGAGCGTAAAGTTCACCCAGCCGTCACTTTTAACTTCAACTCCGATTTCACCGTTCTTTGGAAAGATTGGCGTGATTGCCATTCTCTTTTCGTCATCATAGTCTTCCCAGTGCGCGTAGATCGTGGTATCCTCTATGAACTTATAATTCTGCGTAACCCGGGTTCCTCCGGCAACTTCCGTATACCAGCCGGTAAAGCGTTCTTCATCTTTTACCGGTCTTGGTGCGGACTTCAGATACCCGTTTAAATCTGTCTGTACTTCGGCAGTTCCCTGACCATCTATTCTCCCACCGTTTGCATCCAGAATGATCGTCTTTGCCGCGCCAAATTCGGTCTTAAATACCGGATATCTGTAATCTTCAGTCCCCATGGTCCAGATATTGTCAAAATCCCACCCGGTATAGGTGGAGGCCTTCTTCATATCCGCATCGGAATGTTTGGAAGCCTTATACGCAGAATTTCCACCTTTCCCGAAAGCTGATGAAGCAGTACCGCTCAGAAAATGAATGCCTGTGATCTGCGTATTGTCCGGAGTTCCGGAATTGGTTCCGACAATACTCCCGACCACAGCGTCATTCTTTGTAGAAGTGATTTTCCCCACATTATAGCAGTTGCTGATCACGAGTGTGTTTTCGGCGTAACTTCCGGTCCTGTAAAAGTCACCTTTATCGGAACCCAGGATTCCCCCGGCAAATTCATTTCCGTTATATGAAATATCACCGGCGTTATAGCATTCTTCGATTTTCCGGATCTTAGTTGCAGTATTACCTGAATACTCAACCTCTCCTACAATCCCGCCAGATACTGCTGAACTGTAGGATTGGCCCTTTGCAGTAACAGTTTGAAGTTTCCCCCGGTTTGCGCACCGTGTGATCGTATCTCCACCAAATAGCGACGCGATCCCTGATGCATTGGAACCGGTGACTTTTCCATAATTTATACAGTCGGCAATGGATGCCTCCGAACCGCATCGGTAAAACAGACCGGATGCATAGCCATAATAGCTCCATGATTTTGGGGTCTGCGTAATATCTCCCCTATTTGCGCAGTTTTTAACGGAATAATCGCTATCCTTTCCTATATTGGAAAGGTTGTAGCAGATCCCAGAGGCACTCTCACCGCCTCCCTGAATGTCTCCATTGTTCACTAGACCTGTGATATTCAATCCCTTCTTTGCGCTGCTCGCTGCATTGATACTATAGGATATGCCCACGGCAATTCCGCAGTCAGAAATCACGGTGGCATTATTAACACAGTTAATGACATGGCATTGCATGCTTGAAAATAACCCGTAGGCATCACCTCTGCTATTATTGGCAATTTGGTAGGTATTGTGTATCGTCACGCCTTCAGCCGTGTAACAGTTTCTGGCACCGACATCGGGTTGATTATGAGTAAATTCATAGCCTCCAATCCCGCATATTCTGACGCTGCAGTCTCCCGTGATATTACCTTCCACTCCGCAGTTAACAAAGTTTGATGCCCGATTGGCAAATCCGCTAAAAATACCTATTCCGGACAAAGTAACATCAGCCTTCATCTTGCAATCCGTGATCATAACGGCATCCCAGCAAAACCCGGAAGCTGTAACACTGTAATCGGAATCATTCTCGATCGTCACCGTCCCTTCGATGCTGCATTTATCCAGAGTGTCGCAACTATAGGCGTATATCTGCATATTTCTGACCCCACTTGCATCTTGGACCTCCGGGCAGCTGATCTTTACATTTTTGATCGTCAGATTCTTGATCGTTCCGGCTTGGGCACAAAATGAAAGCCCGCAAGCGACTTCTCTCGGTGAGGATGGATCATAATGGTTGTCTCTATCCCGAATCGGTGATTTATACTCAAAACCGGATTCATCCGCCTCGATCCGTATATTTGAAATCGTATGGCCGTTTCCGTCAAGGCAGAAGCCGCTTGATGTTATCATCGGTTTCCAGGCTTCCGTAAGGGCTATGTCGGTGGTCAATTTGAAATGCTCTCTCGTGTAGCCCAGATCTTCATATTCCTCACAGAAGATATCATTATAATACTCATGAACTTCCATAAGATCGGCTAAGCTTTGGATGAGATAAGGACTCTGTTCCATCCCTTTATACAATTCATCCCCTTCCCATGAAAGCGAGAGCTCTTTCAATTCAGGCTCATCTCCGTCAGCGGAAACAGAATGGTCTTCGGAGGAAAACTCTTCAGAATCCGTTTGGATCTCAGGTTCCGGCGATGCATTGTCATAATCAGCAGAGATTTCAGAATCATCTATATTGGAATCTTCGATATCCCGATTTTCCATATCCCAATCTTCGATATCAAGATCTTCGATATCGTCTTCTGATTCTTCCGCAAACTCTTCATTCGCGGCTTCTTCAGCATCTTCTGCCAAATATTCCGGAATACGACCATCATTTGAAATTCCAGTCACATCCGAATCCGGATCTTCAGCAGAACTACTTTCATTCGCAAAAGCAGTCCCGGACAGGCTTCCCACCAGCATCAGCGCTGTCAGGAAAACACAGAATATCCTTTTTGCCGAGTTTTTAAATCTGATAGAGTCTTTCATTTATGATTTCCCTTCCCCCTATATAAGCTCCAATGCTTTGTTTGTTCCGGTTTGTCCGGCATTATCCCAGAAGACTGCGAAACGCCTTCCATATCGTCTGTGACAGAGAACGCGTACCGATCTTAAAGGTGAGCGTCTTTCGGCCGCCGTATTCTCCTTTGCCGATGATGTCCACTTTTGCGGTCCCCTTCTTATCGCAGTTTACATAACTGCTTTCGTCGATCTCGAAATCTTCACCGTAGACAAGCTCTTCCGTTCCGAGTTTCACGGATCTGAAATCTTCCGCAGTAAGTTTCACGGCTCTTCCACGAAAAGCTTTACTGCCCTTAAGCGTGACTGTGGCTTTGGAAATATCTTTCCCATTCGGGAGGATCCGATACTCTACGAAGAAGCTGTCCTTTTCCGGATGCTCGGGATCCGCCGTAAGATAACAGCCTTTTGCTTTTACCGTGGCGCGTATCACGTTTCCGGGCGCCGGTATTGAATTCGCATCAAGGATTTCAGGATTCTCAAAATATTCATTTATGAATCCTGTCTCCTGCTCGCATGTCCCAACCAGCTCATATTCGGTGATCTCATAATCATTGTCTTTTTTAAGGATCTTTCCGTCCCCGTCTTTGATCGTAACATCGCTCCGATACGCGCCTTCCTTTGTGCTGTATGCTTTATCAACCGCAAAGGCGTGATCTTTTAAACCGGAAAAGTCCGCCGGCGTGATCGTGAGCGGTACCTTGAAGCTCCCGGTAAAGCTTCCCGTTCCGGTTATAGTCGCGGTGGGCAACTTTGATGCAGGTGCCGTTGCGGAGAAATTCGACGTATTCTGATATTTCACTTTGAAATCGACTCCCTCGGTCAATATCATATCATCCTCTTCGCCCTCGCCGTTCAGCCATTTCAGAGTGATCACAGGCTTCGTTCCGCTCTTTTTATAAACGGCCGTAATCTCCTCGCCATTATTAACTGTGACTGAATCGGACTTACTGCCACGTTCGCCGATCGATGCTTTCCCGATCTTGAAGGTCTTCTTTACCTTTCCGGTATATGCCCCGGTGCCAATAATGGTCATCGCAGCCGTACCGGCATTGACATTCTTCGAGAACGTTACTCGGTAATCATCTCCGGCCTTCAGCTCTTTTCCGCTTAGCGTTACCTTATAGCCTGTCGGGATCACTTCTTCCCCTGTATAAGGATATGTAGAAGCCAAACCAGTGACCTTTGCACCCTTTAGATTCTTTCCGGTGATCTTGAAGCTTACCGTCTTTGTTCCGACGAGTGCGACCCCGTTCTCGTTCTGCTTGTTTCCAAGCCCCGTCAGGATGATCGACGCGATACCGATCTCGCTGTTTTTGCGATAGGTTACTTTATAATCGACATTCTGGGTAAAAGTATATTTCTCTTTCTTTGATTTCTGCCAGGTCACGGTGAACGGAAGCGGTTTTCCCTTCTTATCAAGAATATTATCAACCGTGATATCCGCCCTTCCTTCTTCATCAATCCGATAGGTCTGGGCAGGGATCGAGGGTACTTTCACAGAGTTCATCATCACCTGTGTGACTTCGCCGTCTTCCCCTTCCGCCGCCTTTCCGAGGATCGTCAGAGTGATCTTCCTTGATCCGGTATAGTTCTTTTTTCCGGTAAGTGTCAGGGTATAGACCGTATCTTCATCTACCGCGCCCTTAAAGGCGGTCTTGTCATTCTTCGCGGCCTGATATTCCTCTACAACATAGTCCGTATTCAGTTTCAGTTTCTTCCCGCTCCGGGTAAGTATTGGCGATGGTGTCTGCTTCTTTCCGTTATACTGAACGGAAAGATCCGATGCCGAGAAGGATCCCGAAGACAGTTCCATCGGAAGGATCTTAAAGTAGATCGTCTTCTTCCCGGTATAATTCCCCTTCATCTTTATGATCGCCTGAGGAGCCTTCTTCTTGTTGAATCCCTGTTCTTCTTCACCGATCGTGTAAGCATTCTTATTGTTCTTATAACTTACGGTATAATCTTTCCCCTTGACCAGTTTCGTTCTATGATCATAAACAGCGACTTCCGGCTTGATCACGGAGCCCGTATAGGTCTGATCCGGAATGTCGACTGCGAAGACATCATCAGCAACCTCGCTGAACTTCGCATAGAGCGTTCTGTCACGCTCAACACGGAAGTTATAATTCTGCTCCGTGGAAAGAGGTTCATCTGAAGTTTCCGTATCATACCAGCCTTCGAATTCTGCACCCGGATCAGGGATCGCCGTAAGCATCACATGATTTCCGAGCATTTCACAGCCCGTCCCGGCCACGGAACCGTCCCCGGCCACTTCTGCCTGAATATCATGACGTGTTAAGGTTGTTTCATCAAAGGTGGCAGATGGTGCGATCGTCTCCTGTGAAGTATTCTTCAGGACAACACTTCCGTCCGAAGATACCTCGGCTTCCAAAACCTCTCCCTTTGATAAGGCAACATCGTAGTAATCCTTCTTGTCGGTATAATTCATAGCCGCAATAGAGTATCCGGTGGCCGAGAAGTCCATAGTCCCGTTACCGGCGCAGGTGATCTCAATCCTGAAGTCATCATCTTTCGGGAGCATTAAAGTTAACTGACCATTTCTGTCTGCATATGCCGCAATCTCACTTCCGGGTACATCTACTGTTGTTTTGCCGATAAGCTTTGCCACCAGTTCATCAGAAGAATTATATACACATATCTGTGTCTGACTGCCATCAGCAGTCATATCAAGCGGTATGCTTTCTTCAGAGTCACTTCCCGAAGGTGCAAAGGCAGCCTGCGGATCCGGATCGACATCCATAAAGAATTGCATTACGGACAATGCGGCAGTGTTTCTTCTTAACAGATCGGATTCTCCTTTAATGGATACAAGCCAGGCAAAGTTCACAAGCGGCTCGTGCTCCTGAAAGATTCTTCCGAATTTATAAGATCCTATATTGAATGCGGCGCTTCTCAGATCACAGACCAGACGGGAATCTGCGGTGATCAGTTGTTCTTCGATCAGCACATCATACAATTGTTTCATTAGTTCTTCGATCAGAAGCTTTTTAACCTTCTTCGCATTCAACCCTTCAAACGCTTTCCGAACAATATTACAGATATCATATTGAAGTCTTTGCAGAAAGAGATCTGAAGTAGGTATGGTATTCCGCAAGTCTTCTGTCAGCATCTGCAGAAAACTATATTGCGGAATCGAGATTGTTCTGATATTCATGTTCATTTCCGGAAGACTAAAGAAGCCCCGGGAATCCAGGCTTAAAGAAACTTCTCCCACATACTGAAAGGGAGTATCGTCATAGTTCAGCCCAAATGAAGCGTATCTGCCAATGAAGCGTTTTTTCAGATCACTGTAGTCATCCGAATTGATCGCTTCATTCGGAAGATAATAATCCGTTCCGTATCGTTTATAATTCCATCCTTCTCCACTTAAGGGGACCATCGGTACTAGATCTGAAGGATTGATGATATTCGTAATGTTCTGATACATCGTTTCCGTATCTTCATCCGTGCTAACAGTCGCAGGAGGTTCAAAGCAATAGGCATATACATCCTTTCGCTGTATGGAAACGCTGATGCCTCGCGCACTGAGCATATCGGTCAGTTCACCATCGTCGATCCTCGCTGCCGATATATTAGTTGTGGCACCGGCTCTGCTGTATCCTCCCATAACGAACTTCAGATTGCCGGAAATCCCGGTATTTTCGATATAATCAGCCAGTTGCTTCAGCACTTTATCCGAAGCATTCTTGAATCCTTCATGGTACAGTCCGTGTCCGATCTGAAAATTGGAAACCCATTCTTTCTCATACCCGGCTCCTCTTGTCGTAACAGCGATCAGCGTGTAATTGTTACCGTCATAATCCGTGATCTCTTTATGGGCAGTGAATACTCCAAAACTATTTTCGCCGGGTTTTTTCTTGTAATACTCATTTGCAGAAGAAGGATCCCCGTTTTTACCTGTTCCCTCATAACAGGTGAAGCCGAATTGTCTAAGCATATCTCGGGCATTTTTCGCACCATCGGCATAGTTGTCGAAGGTTTTTCCGTTGGCGCTTTCAAAGCCCGCCATCGTTAAGCCCATCGCCCAGATTGTTCTTTTTTGATTGTACTCATTCGCAGGACTGTAAAAGAAACTGTCCGAATACTCAAAATCGTAATTCAATATACCATCATATCCGTCGCCCGCCGCCTCATTCAAAATCCTGATCCGGTGCTTGTCCATCTTTGCACCCGAGCGGAAACTCCATTCATCCTTATTCTCCGTAAACGCATAGAGACTGCCGTCTTTAAAGATCAGGAAGCCTTCATCCACGGTAATGGAATACTGTGTTTTATAATCCATTCCGATACCATATACATTTAAATACACTATGGTTTTTTCATCGGTATTTTTGTATGAAAGATCGTATGTGGAATGAAGATCATATACGCTCTCGCCCGATTCATAGTCGATAATATGCAATCCGCCGGATAAAAGATCGAATCCCATGATCTCGGAACCGGTGCTGAATGAGAGCTCGAAGCTGACCCAGCTGTCACTTTTTACTGTGAAGCCGACTTCGCCGTTTTGGGGAGCGATCGGAACAAGAGGCACCCTCTTATCCGGATCATAGGTTCCCCAATGGGCATAGATCGTGGTATCTTCCACAAAGGAATACTCCTGCGTTACTCTCTCACCGCCGGCAGCTTCGGTATACCATCCGGCAAAACGCGCATCGCCATTTACCGGGTGCGGCGCGGACCGAAGGATCCCGAGGTTATTCGTTTCTGCTTCGATCGAGTCTTTTCCCTCAATGGTTCCCCCGTTCGCATTCAGGGTAATCGTATGCTTTTTGCTGTTTCCGTAAGCAAAAACAGGATATTTATAGTCGCCTGTTCCCATGGTCCAGACTTCATCAAAGTCCCAGCCGGTATAGGTGGATGCCTTCTTCATATCCGCGTCTGAATGCTTGGATACTTTGTAATCGGATTTTCCTCCTTTGCCGATTGCGGATGACGCGGTTCCTGTCAGATAATGATTTCCATTGATCGTTGTGTCTCCGGAACTGCCCGAGATTTCTCCGATGAACGATCCGATCGTGTTATCGGAGCCTTTGTTAACGAATTTTCCGACATTGTAACAGTTTTTTACCTCCAGATTCAGACCGTCTTTCCTGGTTGACCCGTTTTTCGATTTATCCCATCCGAGAATGCCGCCGAAGGTCATATTGGTTCCGGTTTTTATGGTAATGTTTCCGGCATTAAAGCAATCATTGATGACCAGAGGTACTGCCTGATGAGCGGATCCGACAACACCGGCGGATGCAGTTCTGTTTGTCGTATTCGTAATTTCCAGATCACCGTAATTTGCGCATTGACTGATCGTACCGCCCATATTATAGATAACGCCCGCAGCGGATCTTCCTTTGATCTTTCCCTTGTTAATACAATGAGCCATATGAAGGCTCTTTGTATTCGCATAGGAAGTATATGTTAAAGCAATTCCGGCAGCCGGGCCGCCGTCCGCCTCAATATCCGCGTTATTTACGCAGTTTTCACATGAACCGTCATCCGTATATGTATAACTGATCTCGGAGCAGATCCCGCAGGCACCGCACCCGGTTGTATTCTTCTCCGACGTGTCAATATTATTGATGATAATCCCTTCGGATGTATAGCAGCGGTCAATCGTTGCCGCCGATCCCGCAATTCCGGCAACAGAGCTGCTGGCACAGGCCGTTATGCTTCCCTCCAATCCGCAGTTTATGAATGAAGTGCCTTTACAGGCGAGACCGCAAACCTCGGTAAACCAGCCCGAAGTCCAGATTTCGTCTTTCATACGGCAGTTTTCCATTTGCCCCGCGCGATAGCATATTCCTCCTGCGTGCGCAGTTTTCATAGTCGTCTCACTGATATCAAAGCCGATGACTCCTTCCCCGTCTCCCACAGTGCAGTTCAAACATTTATTGCAGTCTCCCGCAAGAAGTCCCATCTTCCATACCGTGCCTTGGGGTATATTGTATATGCACATATAGGAAACGCTTACGCTAAGAAGCGTCAGATCCCTGATCTCATCCGCATACATGATAAATGCCGGGATCAGATCCGCATCCTCCCATGTTTCATATGCGGGGTTTATCTTCATAATCTTCGTCTTATTATCGTTATAATTATCGTTCCAAATATCGATAAAGACATTGGATATCGTATGATGATTTCCGTCGAAGCAGAGCGCTTTGTTGCCACGGATCGGTTCCCAGAAATCTTCATCCGACTCATAGGTCACGGTGATGTCGGTCATCAGCTTAAAATGCTGAAGCTGATTATTCCTCCACTGATACTTTTTGTTTCCCTCATCCGAATAGTATTCCTGCATTATTCTAAGATCAGAAAGGCTTTTTATCAGGAAAGGGTGCGTTTCATTTCCGGCCCAATACTCCTCAGGATTTCCCTCAGCATCAAGCACATCATACAGATCCTTCGGTTCTGTATCGCCATCCGGAGCGACAGCTGCATCGTCAATCAGGATTTCCCCGGAATCCGAAAGGATCTCTGAATTATCAGGCAAATCTCCGGCAATTTCTGACATTTCATTATCTCCAACGGAAAGATCTTCAGTTATGTAAGCCTCACCGTTGTCTGTATCATCCCCGGCGCTTAAATTATTCTCAGTACTCAATTCATCCTTTTCGCCCGAATCATACTCATTGTTTAAATCATCCTCAAAATTCAAATTTTGAGCGGGATCTTCCGCCACATCCGCAACCCCGTATTCTTCCGATTTTTCATGCGCATCAGACAAATCATATCCCTCATACGCCGAATCGGGTTCCTGATCGTAAATGCCCTTACTTCTTTCCTCAGCGAACGCGGTCCACGAAAAACTTTCTGCCATCATTGCTGCCGTCAGGAAGATACAGAATCCTCTTTTTAATACTTTTTTTAACCCCTGAAACATCATTTCTTCTCCTTAACTTACCGATAAATCCCAAATTTTCACAGTAATACAGAATAACCTGATTCTATGAGAAAAGCCCCAGTATCCTCTTCCAGATGCTGCCCTTAAATGCCCGGGTCCCGATTTGAAACTTTATTGTCTGCCTGCCGCCGTATGAGCCTTTTCCAATGAGGGTCACCCTGGCGATCCCTTTCTTATTATGGTTTACATAACTATTTTCGTCGATCTCAAAGTCAGTACCGTATTCCAGATACTCATTCCCGAGTTTCACGGATTTGAAATCTTCCGCGGAAAGTTTCACGGAACTGCCGTTAAAAGGCTTACTCCCTTTGAGTGTCACTTTCGCATTGGAAATGTCTTTCCCGGCTGCGAGAATACTGTATTCCAGATAAATGGTATTTAAGTTTTCATCTTCCGAAACATAGTTTCCTTTCGCCTTCACGGTCATCCGGATCCGGCTTCCGATATCCGGCCTTGAGATCTGATCCAGATAAGTCGGCGGATAAAGGTTTACATAATTTCCAGTCGACGGATCGATACTGCCGACCAGAGCGTATTCCGTGATCTCATAATCCGTGCCTGCTTTCAGCAGTTTCCCGTCGGCGTCCGCGATCACCGCGGATGCTTTATAATCACCCTTTTTGTTTGAATATGCCCTGTCATTTGCATAAGCATTGTCCTTAAGCGGGGAAAAGGGAGCCGGCGTAATCGTGAGCGGTACCTTGAAGCTTCCGGTGAAGCTCCCCGTTCCGGTGATGATCGCCACAGGCATCTTTGATGCAGGTGCTGTTGCGGAGAGATTCGAAGTATTCTGATATTTCACCTTGAAATCGACTCCTTCGGTCAATATCATATCATCCTCTTCGCCCTCGCCGTTCAGCCACTTCAGAGTGATCACAGGCTTCGCTCCGCTCTTTTTATAAGCGGCCGTAATCTCCTCACCATTATTAACTGTGACGGAATCGGACTTACTGCCACGTTCGCCGATCGATGCTTTCCCGATCTTGAAGGTCTTCTTTACCTTTCCGGTATATGCCCCTGTACCGGAAACGGTCATCGTTGCCGTTCCCGCATTGACATTCTTCGAGAAAGCTACCCGGTAATCATCTCCGGCCTTCAGTTCTTTCCCGCTTAGCGTTACCTTATAGCCTGTCGGGATCACTTCTTCTCCTGAATAAGGATATGTGGAAGCCAAACCAGTGATCTTTGCACCTTTCAGATTCTTTCCGGTAATCTTAAAGGTTACCGTCTTTGTTCCGACGAGTGCGATCCCGTTCTCGTTCTGCTTGTTTCCAAGTCCCGTCAGGATGATCGACGCCGTACCGATCTCACTGTTTTTTCGATAGGTTACTTTATAATCGACATTCTGGGTAAAGGTATATTTCTCCGTCTTCGACTTCTGCCAGGTCACGGTGAACGGAAGCGGTTTTCCCTTCTTATCAAGAATATTATCAACCGTGATATCCGTCCTTCCTTCTTCATCTTTCCGATAGGTCTGGGCAGGGATCGAGGGTACTTTCACAGAGTTCATCATTACCTGTGTGACTTCGCCGTCTTCCCCTTCCGCCGTCTTTCCGAGGATCGTCAGGGTGAGCTTCTTCGATCCGGTATAGTTCTTCTTTCCGGTAAGTGTCAGGGTATAGACCGTATCTTCATCTGCCGCGCCCTTAAAGGCGGTCTTATCATTTTTCGCGGTCTGGTATTCCTCAACAACATAGTCCGTATTCAATTTCAGTTTCTTCCCGTTCCGGGTAAGTATCGGTGACGGTGTCTGCTTCTTCCCGTTATACTGAGCGGTCAGATCCGACGCAGAGAAAGACCCGGAGGACAGTTCCATCGGAAGGATCTTGAAGTAGATCGTCTTCTTTCCGGAATAGTTGCCTTTCATCTTGATCACGGCCTGCGGAGCCTTCTTCTTGTTGAATCCCTGCTCTCCTTCGCCGATCGTATAGGCGTTCTTGTTGTTCTTATAGGAAATCATATAATCTTTTCCTGCCGTCAGTTTTGTCTTCTGATCAAAGATCATAACTTCGGGCTTGATCGCGGAGCCGGTATAGGTCTGATCCGGAATGTCGACGACGAAGACATCATCCGCAACCTCGCTGAACTTCGCGTAGACTAAAACATCTTTATTCTCGACGCGGAAGCGGTATTCTTTCGCGGTGCTTACGGGGATTTCATCCGTTTCATTTTTATACCAACCGATGAATTGCGCCCCGGGCTCAGGCACCGCGGTAAGTTTCACATGATCGCCTTCCTGAATGACGCCTTCTCCGAGAACCGATCCGTCGCCATCTGAAACACGAACGGAAACTTCATGTTCGGGTATTTCTCCGTTAATGGTTTTATCCGGATCGATTACGGCATTATTCTGTTTCAAGGTCTTCGTGCCGTCTTCCGTGATCGAAGCAGAATAGGTCGCCCCCGAAGTGACCGCCTTGTCATAATAAACTGTCTTATCAACAATTCCGCCTTCGCTGTAACTGTAGGAAGAAACGGAATAATCCATCGTACCTTCATCGGTACCTGTGATTTCGATCGAAAAACCATCGTCATTCGGAAGAATGAATATCTTCTGCCCTTTATCATCGAGACAGCTCAGGATGGAGCTGCCGGGAATCTCCTGAGGAGCATCATTGATGATCGAGGCCACGATCTGCCCTTCCGAATTGCGAACAACAGCGTTCACAGGGCAGTTTAGTTTTGCGACACCGTATTCGCCCGTGCTGAAATCGGGTTCTCCCTTTAAAGAAATCAGCCATGCGAAATTCACCTGCGGATCGTGCTCCTGCATGATTAATCCGAAACCGTAACTGCTTGTTGTGGAATTATAGATTGCGGATTCCATATCTGATGTCAATCTGTTTGCGGTTCCGTTCCCATATGCTTTCGCAAGGTCCTTAAACCTGGGAAATGCACTGAGAATGAATGTATTATAGTCGCCGTTCGCGACGAATTTTCCGAGCAATTTGCATATCTCACTCTGCATCTCATCAACAAATGTTTCAACCGAGACAAACGCGTTCAGATTCTCGACGAATTCATCTTCCCATTCCGCCATGCTGTATCTTTCAGCCTTAAACATCTGATATACATACCCGTCTTCCTGTGGATCATAGAACGGATTCAATAATTCAAAAGCATAATCCTTCAGGTTTCCGAATGAAAAACTGAATTTCACAAAATGGGAATTATCATAGGAATATCCCAGAAGGTCCTCATAAGTTTCCAGAAACCGTTCTTTTTTCGAAGAATAATCAGAACAGATCATATCTCCGGGCAGATAATAGGTTTTCCCGAAACGCCGGAATCCCCAATTGTCTCCGGCAAGCGGCACTTTGGGCACAATATCAGCCGGATTGATGATGTTTGTGATATTCTCATATCCGCTGACTCTTCCCGCCTGTGAGCAGGCAGGCGGCTCGAAACAGTATGCATAGACATCCTTTTTCTCGACACTTATTCTTGAATCTCCGGTGAAAAGCCCGTCATCGATACTTGCCGCAACCAGGTTCGTCGTTGCGCCGGCCCGACTGTATCCCGCGATTACGATTTTGACATCACCTGTGATGCCGGCTTTAGTGATATAGTTATTCAAATGACTTAAGACTGTCTGTGATGCGGTCATAAAGCCTTCGTGATATTGATGATTTCCCACATCCCCGTTGCTGAACCATTCGTTTTCATATCCGGCGCCCCTGGTTGCTATTGCGATCAGGGTATAATCTTTGGGAGAGCCGGATTCCATAACCGTAATCTCCTTACTTGCTATAAAAGAGCCGAATGTATATGTGTCGGGTTTGTATTTGTAATCAAGGCTGTCTGAAAAATCGGAACAGGTAAATCCGAAGCTTGTCAGCATATCTCTTGCATTCTTCGCACCGTCTTTATATCCGTTCCAGGATCCGCCCTCATAGCTTTCAAAGCCTGCCATCGCAAGCCCCATGGCCCAGATCGTCCGCTTATGGTGATATTCGGTGGCTGATTCCGCAAAGTAGGCATCATTATATTCGAAATCATAGTTTAAATAGGCATCTCTCCCGACATGTTCATCTCGGATTCGAATTTTTCGAACCTCAGGTTTGCTCTCTGTTCTGAAATGCCATGCTTCATGGCTTTCCGTATACGCATAGTAGTCTTCTTCCTCAAAAATCAGAAATCCTTCATCAATTTCAACGGTATACTCATGCCCATATTCCGGACCGGAGTTACGAATGGTAAATGAAACCCTGCTTCCGTTCGCCTCGGCAGTTTTCTTCAACACTCCCGGCGAAGTCAGATCATAAACGGTTTCATTTGTTTCGTAATCAACCAGCCGAATGGTCCCGGACAGGGTATCAAAACCCGAAACCGGTTTAGAGGTTTTAAATGAGATTTCCAGGTTGCGCCAGTTGCCCGCATCTTTGATCGAGACCTCCGTTGCCCCATTTACCGGGATCAGATTCTCAAGAGCCACCCGCTTTTCAGGATCATATGTCCCCCAATGGGCATAGATCGTGGTATCTTCCACGAAAGCATATTCCTGCGTTATTCGCGTTCCGCCGTCGGCCTCGGTATACCATCCCATAAAGCGGGACTCATCTCGATAAGGGCGGGATGCATTCATAAGATTGCCATGCTTATTCGTTTTAACCTCGACGGATTGTTTCCCGTCCACGGTACCGCCGTTTGCATCAAGCGTGATCGTATATACGGAATTGCTGCCGATCGCAAAAATCGGATAGCGGTAATCTCCTGTCCCCATTGTCCAGACATCGCCGAAATCCCAGCCGGAATAGGTGGATGCCTGCTTCATCTCCGTATCCGAGTTCTTTTTGGCCTTATAAGCGGAATTGCTGCCTTTCCCGAACGGGGAAGAAGCCGTTCCGCCAAGATAATGCATTCCCCTGATCGAGGTGTTTGAAGTATTTCCCGTGATCTCACCGACGATCGCACCTACGACCGCGGAAGAATTGGTTTTCGTGATTTTCCCGACATTATAGCAGTTTTCGATCGTCAGTTTCGTTGTGCCTGTCCGGTTGCCGTCTTTCCTGTCATCTCCGAGAATACCTCCGACTCTGGAATTTGCTCTCTGACAGGAGATCTCACCTGCGTTATAACAGTTACTGATCAGGACCTCGTCGCTGTAAGCCGTCGAAAAAGTACCGAGAATTCCGCCCGATGGCGCAATGCCGGCATTCGAATTCTGATTGGTCAGTTTTCCGTAATTTGCACACTTTTCAATCGTTGCGGAAGATGCCCTGCCGGCGATTCCGGATGCCGAATTCGAACTGATCTCCCCGTTATTCGTGCAACTTATGATCACACAGGATTCCGCTTCATAAGTGATCCCCGCCGCTCTTCCGAAGTTGCATACGGCGGCATCCTGCGTCACTTCCCCGTTATTCACGCAGTTCATCATGGAATAGTCATTATCATTTCCGATCCCGGTGAAACGCGTACAGATTCCGGCAGCGCTGTACCCGCCTTCGACCGGACCGTTATTCACACAGTTCACCATGGTCTTGTTTCCGCTTGCATTATGAGAGATCCCCGCGGCCGCACCATAGTCTGAGTGAACCAGGCCGTTATTGACACAGTCTTTCATCAGATACTCGGTACCCATATAAGCGCTGATCCCAGCTGCAAACGCAGAACTTGAATTGTATTTTTCGCCGTAGAAATTATAGATCTGCGCGGTTTTGGCAGTATAGCAGTTTTCTATCCGCGGATTTTCATACCAGAGACTTCCGGCATATCCCGTCCAGCCGATCCCGACGATACCGATCTTGCAGGCACCGTAAAGATATCCTTCGATTCCGCAGTCGATGTATTGGGTCGCGCTGTTGGTAATACCGGTAAGGATCCAGGTGTCGCTCGTCACATCCGCCTGCATCTTGAGTCCCTGCATCAGGGATCCGTTCGAGCAGAAGCAGCTTGCGATCGACTGCGTGCTCTCATTATTTGCGTAAAACTCTACATCTCCCTGCAAACTGCAGTCGATGCAGCGGTAGCAGCGACAAGCGAATACGCACATATTCATGGAATTACTCTGATTCGTCAGATTATCGATCCGGATTTCAGCGCTCCAGATATTCAGGTTCCGGATCTCTCCGGCTATGAGAATGAACGCATTCGCGGTAGTCCTCTTCCAGGAGCCTTCATTACTGTCCCTGAAGCGGATCTCATCCTGATAATTATCTTTTGTGATACGTATGGATATTCCGGCGATCTGATGATCATTTCCGTCAAAATACAGTGAGCTGCTTCCCCGGATCGGTTCCCATTCGCCTTCCAGTATCAGATTTTGTGTCAGCTTGAAATGCTCATGATCATATCTCAGATCCTCATAGATCCTGTTATTCGCATCAACATCCGCATAGTATGCCCGCATCTTATCGAAGTCGGCTTCGCTCCCTATGAGGAATGGATTCTCTTTCGAACCGTCTCCGGAAAGGCAGGTCGTAAAGTCGATCAGATCACCGTCGCCATCGGGAGTAAGTTCGTTGAGAGCGTCCTCGTTGAGAGTATCTTCCGAAATCTCATCCTCATCCCCGGGCTTATCTTCCGCGATCTCGTCCTCAGCGATCTCATCTGCTACTGATCTTCTGTCCGGGTCTGCACTTTCCAGGGATTCATTACTGCTTATTCGGTCTTCATATAATTCGTTCTTGGCATCATAGTCATCATATGTACGACCGTCTTCCGTACAGGTTTCTTCATTCGGGCCTTCTTCGGTAATGGTATTATCCGGCGCATTTTCCGCATAGGAAACAGCGCTCATGCTTCCTGCCAGCATTGCGCCGATCAGCATAGCGCAGATGGATTTATTTATAAGATTTCGAAAATAAATATGTGACATGATATATACCTTGCTTATCTTTCTTTCCCAGTATTCCCACTAAATCGATCATCCCTTCCATTTAGTGGGTATTTTTCTTCTTGTTGTTCCCACCAAATCGACCATTCCTTTCATTTAGTGGGTATTTTCGCTCTTGTTGTTCCCACTAAATCGATCATCCCTTCCATTTAGTGGGTATTTTTCTTCTTGTTGTTCCCACTATATCGTCCATCTCTTTCATTTAGTGGGTATTTTCGCTCTTGTTGTTCCCACCAAATCGATCATCCCTATCATTTAGTGGGAAGTTTTTCTCTTCTTGTTCCCACCAATTCAATCATCGCTTCCATTTAGTGGGTATTTTCGCTCTTATTGTTCCCACTAAATCGTTCATCCCTTCCATTTAGTGGGTATTTTCGCTCTAATTGTTCCCACAAAATTGATCATTCCTTCCATTTAGTGGGTGTTTCCTCCGGCCACTGTCTTCAGCCGACACGAACCGCAAGCATACTTTCACTCAGATAACAATCTCCCCAAGATAGTAAAACCCCTTGCACTCCCTAAGTTCCACGGGCACGATCTGCCCGATCAACGACGGCTCTCCAGGGAAATGTACGATCGTATTGTTCGAAAGCCGCCCGGTAAGGAGCGAAGGATCATGTTCATTGATCTCCTCAACGAGAGCATCCATTACCTGCCCTTCATACTTTGAGACCGCTTCCCTGGCCGTATCCTGCACGAGCTTAAGCAGCCGGTCAAAGCGCTCCTTGGTAAGTTTATCCGGCACCTGTTCCATGGACGCGGCAGGGGTTCCCGTACGGGGCGAATAAATGAATGTAAAGGCATTATCAAACTTCACCCTGCGGATCACTTCAAGCGTATCCTCGATATCCTCATCCGTCTCCCCCGGAAAACCGACGATGATGTCCGTCGTGATCGCAAGATCCGGGATCGCTTCACGGATACGAAGCGCCAGTTCCAGATACTGATCCTTCGTATAGCGCCGGTTCATGACCTCCAGCAGCTTCGTCGAACCGGACTGCAGGGGCAGGTGAAGATGGCGGCAGACTTTCGGAGTATCCCGCATCACGCGAATGAGATCATCCGAGAGATCCTTCGGATGGGAAGTCATAAACCGGATCCTCTCGATCCCTTCGATCTCAGATACCATCGAAAGAAGTTCACTGAAGCTTACCGGAACATCGAGGCCTTTCCCGTAGGAATTCACATTCTGTCCGAGCAGCATGACTTCTTTTACTCCGTCCGCTGCCAGGACCTCGATCTCCCTGAGGATATCCTTCGGTTCTCTCGAGCGCTCCCTTCCTCTCACATAGGGAACGATGCAGTAACTGCAGAAATTGTCACAGCCGAACATGATATTGACACCGGATTTAAACGGATATTTCCGTACGATCGGCAGATCCTCAACGATCGTTTCGGCCTTATCCCAAATCTCCACGACCATGGAGCCTTCTTCATACATCCTGCAAAGAAGCGACGCGAATCGATAGATATTGTGCGTTCCGAAGATCAGATCCACGAAAGAATAGCTTTTTTTGATCTTTTCGATCACGGAAGGCTCCTGCATCATGCAACCGCAAAGAGCGATCTTCTTATCCGGATGCTTCTTTTTCATCGCATAAAGAGCGCCGAGCCTGCCGTAAACCCGCTGGTTCGCGTTGTCACGAACCGTACAGGTATTATAGATCACAAAATCGGAAGCCTCATCTTCAGATAATTCGAAGCCGGCTTCCGACAGTATTCCGCTTAGTTTTTCGGAATCCCTGGCGTTCATCTGGCAGCCGAAGGTGATGACGCAGGCCGTGATCTTACGGCCTTTCTCCTCTTCCATCCCCCGGACGATACTCTTAAGGCGCTCTACGGATTCCGTTTGAAGAAGTGCTTCGCTATTCATTCCTCGAAGCCTCCCGATTGCTCTTCGGAGACAATCCCGTTGTTTACTTCCGCTCCGCCGTCTTCTTCAACCGCGGAGGCTCCGCCTTTCGTCGGATCCTCCGTTTTCTTCGACTTAAAGATCCATAGCTTTGAAAGGATATAGTTCGTAACGATCACGACGAACTGGCCGATGAACTTAACCACCAGCAGAGGAATGCCCTCGTTGTACCCAAGGAGCGTGCAGCCGATCCAGATGATGATATCTTCGAGTACCAGAGTAAAAAGCCTCGCAGCCGTAAAGGAAATGAATTCCCTGAAAAAAGCTTTCGCATTTTCGGTTTTGCTCCGGAACACGAAAAACTTGTTCGTGAAAAAGGTGAAGATCACGCAGATGATCCAGTTGATCGTATTCGCGAAGACTTCATTCCAGCCGAATACCGCCGCGAAGAGCCAGAAAAGGAACATACTGAGCAGGAACGCCACACCTCCCCAGAAAAGATAGTCGATCCCCTCCCTGTGCTTCAGATAGATTCCCCATATTTTTTCGAACAGCTTTTTCATAATATTTCGTTCCCGTCCTTTTGTATCACCCTAATTGCTTCCAATCGTCTTTCTATACTTTTCTGTCTTTCGAAGTGTTCTGATTTCGGGAGTCTCCTCACCTTATCCGGCTTTCTGTATTTCGACATCTCAAATGTCCGTACGCATTGCTCATCGTCAGTGCTTCTTGCCAAGAAGTCTCACGCGGATATAACGGTAAAGCGCCTCTTCCCCGCGTTCTGCCAGGATCTTCAGCATGGTCTCCAGTTTTCTTCTCGTTTCCGGGTGGATCATGATATGATCTTTTCCGCGCTGATAATACTCCAGCGGACAGGTGTCATCATAATCTTTTCCTTTATAGACCTTCGAGGCTGCGATCCGGTCCATCATCATCTCGGCGACATAACGGTTCGGCATCGGGACCGGAGCCGTCGTACCGGGCGGAAGATCCGCGGAATAATCGGTCCAGTATTCATAATGATGCTTGTTCCGTCCCTTATGATGCATCCACGCCGCGGAATATCCCTTATCTTCACGCTCCGCGGTATTCGGACTCCGGTCTCCCTGAAAATACTTCACACCTTCGAGGAATTCCACGGGAGAATATTTGGAAAGGTCATGAACGAGTCCCTGATAATAGAGACCGATCCGGAAGCAGCCCTGCCTGACCAGTCTTCGGTGACGTGAAATGGTTTTAAGATGCGCAAGTAGTTTCATTTTTTCTTTCCGGTCCGTGATCTTTTCCCGGACATATCTTTCATCGGGATCGCTTCATATACCACGATGCTCCGTTCCCCTACCGGGATCTCGTTTTCCTTCGCGGTACCGGTGCCGTTTCCGGTATCGATCTTCTTTTCGTATTTAAGTCCGTTCTTGAACTTCGGAAGCGCGAGACGATGATTTTCCCAGTGCATATTGACGCCGATATAGACAGAAGGTGCGTCTTTTTCGCCGGAATAGGGCCCGTAAAAGAACATTCCGATCATCCTGGAGATAAAGGAAAGATCCGGCCTCCATGCTTCATAGCCGTGATAGGAAAGATCAGGATAGCCTTCCCCTTTGGTATCAAGGACTTTCAGTTCCTCCGGCATATGCAGGATCCGGTGTTCTTTCCGGAACCGGATCATCTCCTTCGTAAATGCAAGGATCTCCCTCGACATATCCGTATCTTTCCATTTCACATAGCCGGTATCGTTGTCCTGACAGTAGGCATTGTTGTTGCCGCCTCTTGAATTCAGGAATTCATCACCGCTGAAAAGATAAGGAGTTCCGGAACTCAGCATCAGGATCGTAATGGCATTTTTGATCTGCCTTATCCGCTGCTGATTGATCGACTTTTTCCTGGAAGGCCCTTCCGTTCCGCAGTTCCAGCTGAAATTGATATCATTTCCGTCCCGGTTCTGCTCTCCGTTTGCCTCGTTATGCTTCCGTTCGTAGGCATAAAGATCAAAAAGCGTAAACCCGTCGTAATCGCTAATATAATTGATCACGGCATGCCGGGAAGGATTGCACTTCTGGTAATTAAGATAAGCAGAGAGCATTCCCTCGTCGGCTTTCAGAAAACGGCGCATATCATAACGGAAATTTCCGTTATCCGAAGCGAGATTCCGAAAGGAAGGATGTTCACTTACGGTCGAAAGTTCATCATAAGGAATATTCGTGAACCAGAGTTTGGTCCGTTTAAGATAAGGATCCTCAATAAGCAGCCGGTAAGGGACCTGAAAACCGCTGATGCGGAATCCGTCCACATGATACTCGGATACCCAGTGCTTAATCGCCCGAAGGATCATAAGCTGCATGGTGTCCGCCGGAAAATAAAACTGCATGATCACTTCAAGTCCCGCCTTATGAAGCTCCCGGACCATGGTCTTGAAGCTGACGGTCGGATCCGAAGATGCGGCATAGGAAGCCTTCGGTGCGAAATAGGAACCTCCGACAAAACCCCAGCAGTTCACCTTCTCCGTCACCTCGGTATCATTGGAAAAGGTCTTTGCCTCTTCCTGATCACGGGGTTTTTTCCGAAGGCGCATCGCTGAGCACTCATCAAATTCATAAGTCGGCATAAGAACAATCCCGGTGACCCCGAGTTCTTTAAGATAAGGGATCTTTTCCGCAATCCCTTCATATGTTCCTTTTTTCGAAACCCCGGAAGATCTGTGCATGGTAAAGGCGCGTACGTTCAGACCATAAAGGATCGAATCCTCATAAGGGGTCTGTGGGCTTTCATCCTTTCCCCAGTCAAAGTCACCGGTCTTTAAAAGCGCACGGATGCTTTCTTCGGGGACCGCTTTCCCGAACCCCTTAAACCCCGTGCAGGCCGGGGCGTAAGGATCGTTGACCGTTTCGTTATCGATATAAAAACGGTAGGAAAAAATACCGGGATTTATGCCCGTGATCTTCATGGAAAGGAGGTTTCCGAAACGACATCCCTCCGGGAAGGGAATCCTTTTTATCGTCTCACCGGGACCGTACAGGATCACTCCGCATTCCCTGTCACGAACATCTCCCGGATCGAACGTAAAAACGAAACCATCGTCTTTTTTTACAACGCCGGGCTCCGACGCCGTAAAGGCGATCGTTCTTATGGTATCTTTCATAGTTTTTTCCTTTTGATCAAAGCCGCAGATCACTCGATGATCTCATCAAATTCGGCATTATCCAGCATTTCGTCAAACGCGTCCAGGACGGCTTCATATTCCTCATCATCTTCGATGTTATAAAGCTCTGGCTCTTCGTTCGGATCATCCGGATTCTCGGAATATCCGTAAAACCAGACATCACCCTCTTCGTTTCCCTCTCCGTTCTCGTCAAGAGGCAAAAGAGCAATATAATCGCGTTCTCCAACGGTAAAGATCGAGACGACTGCGCAGTCAACGTCCGTATTGTCCTGAAGCGTCACGGTGACGGTCATCATCTCTTCCGTATTTTCGTACTCTTCCAGTTTGTTTTCTTCGTTTTTTGCCATGTTCCTACCTGTAATCCTTCTTGGTTATCCGTTCCGGTACAAAAAGTATGAGCCCTGCGGTTTTCCGCGGACTTTTCCACAAAATATGATAACGGAAAACGCCCCCTTTCGCAAGTGATTACTTGCTTAACTTCATCAAACTTTTCAGAAACCGGAAGAGCCGTTCAAGAAGGAATGCGCCAAAAAGAGAAACAAGAAGAAGTGTCAGATAGATCCCGGCGGAAACACCGCTGAACATAATGGTTTTTTTCATATAATGATCATAATAGAACACATGAGTAAGCCAGATAAACGTGGAGTAGCCGCCGAAAAAAAGAAAGAGCTTCGAAATCCTCTTCAGCATCATCGTGATTCTTGCAAAACCGAAGGCAAATACCGGTACGAATATGAAATCAAGCCCGGCCGAGGAAGCATCCTTCGCAATCTTAACACGACAGATGATCACAAGGAAAAAGGCGATGATGCCAAGTACGTTAAGAACCTTTTCCGCTGTTTTCGATATAGTCCTGTCCTTCTCTTCTTTTCGATCGGATTTTAGTCTTACAGCCTTTGATATTATGTAAACCACCATCCGGTAAGCGATCTCATAGAGTTCGAATCTCGAAATCAGATATCCCATAATAAAGCACATCGTAAAAGCCGGCTGGAACCAGTCGATGAGCGGCATGAGAAGATGTCCTGCCATAAGACCGGCACATACTCCGCATAAGCCGAATATGAACGAGAGTATCGGAAGCATCTCCTTTTTCCCTTTATAGATCGTGCAGACAGAATCAATAACCGGAAGGATCAGCAGCATTTTGAAGTACTGCAGCACATACCACCATGCCCCGTTATAGGTCGTGCTGATCCCGATAAGATTAAGCAGCAGCTCCTTAATGTCAAAGGGTTTGTGAAAAAAGAGAAATCCGACCGGCACGAAGATTACGAACACGAGCAGGAACTGTTGATAGAACCCGAAGAAGCGTTTTGCGACGATGCGGTAATCCGCGATCAGTTTTTGGAAAAAAGTCCCGTCATAATGAAGCTTTCCGGAATGTTCGGATCGGTTCATGGACCTGCAGATCCCGTAGCCGGAGACAAAAGCGTAGATTCCCACGCAGATCTTAAAGAACCATGCCATCCTGAGTTCCGCATTGATCTCCCCGAATACAAGCAGCGACCGGTAAGGAATTCCCAGTGCTTCCGGCGTGCTGAAAAGATGATGATACAGCATCATCAGGATCGCAAGTCCCTGCAGCATCTTCGATTGTTCTTTGGAAAGCCCGTTCTCCATATGGGTATTTTATCGAACCGGAGGTGCGTTTGCAACGATAGCCGGTCATTTTTCGCTCAATTTAAGGACCTGCCTCTTAACGAACCGGCTCACATCCCGCCCCCGCTCTTTCGTCGCGATGATCGTAAGTTCGTTTCTGGCTCTTGTGATGGCTACGTACAGCAGGCGGCGCTCCTCCTCAAGTTCCCTACTGTCGCAGCGCTTCGGCGGAATAACCCCTTCATTGATATCGGGAAGATATACATTTCCGAATTCAAGTCCTTTTGAGGCATGCATCGTGATCACATGGATGCCGTCCGAAGTCTCTTTGTTTTCGGCCTCTTTCGAAACATCGCTTTTTCCGCTTTTTGCATCCCGTACTCTTATCTTACGTTCATTCCGGACATATTCCCTGACGGATGTTCCCGTCTTCATGCCGGAAAGGATATCCGTCAGTTCCCGAAGCGCGTTTTCCCGCTCTTTGCGTTCCGCTTCGCTTCCGCCCAGTTCCTCCAGATATCTGTCATAGCCGATCTGCGTTCGAAAGATCTTCAATGCATAACGGGGCGGCATCTTCTTTGCAAGCAGAAGCTGATCCTTCAGTTTTTCTATTTTGCGAAGCATATCCTGATTCTTTTCATAATACAGTTCGAGTTCTTCAAACGACACGGTTTCCCTGATAAGCGCGGACTGCCTGATATATTTTTCCGGTTTGTTCATAAAAAGGAGGAAATCCGACCGTTTCTGTCCGTCATAAAGATAGCTGAGATATGCCGTCAGATCTTCCGCGATAAAACTGTCAAAAAAGGATTTTACAGCCCTTTTCCCATCCCGCCTCGATACGGCAAGCCCCGCCTTTTCAAGCATCGCCCCGTAAAGCAGCGCTTCCCGGTTCGTCCTTACGATAAGGGCCGTATCCGCCTTCGTTTCATCGCTCAGCGCCGAAAGCTCTCCAAGAAGAAATTCCTCTTCTTCTTTTCGTGATTCCAGATACCGGAATCTGACATATCCGTCATTTCGAAGGGGCCGGAATTGCTTGTCAAAACGTTCCCGATTCTCTTTGATCACCTCTCCGGCAAAAGTTATGATCTTCCTGCCGCTCCGGTAGTTTTCGGTAAGATACAGGGTCTTCGCATCCGGGTAATCCCTGATGAAACGCTGCATGATTCCCGGATATGCGCCGCGGAATCCGTAGATTGACTGGTCATCGTCCCCGACCACGAAGAGGTCGTTATCCGGTAATGCAAGCAGACGGATCAGTTCAAACTGCGGTTCATTGATATCCTGAAATTCATCCACGAGGATCATTCGGAAACGTTCCCTGTACTTTTCAAGGATCTTCGGATCCTTCTTCAGGTTTTCAAGGCAAAGCAGGATCATATCATCGAAATCGATCTTATGAAGTTCCTTAAGAAATGCCCGATAATCATCGATGATCCGAAGGAGATCTTCCGTTGTGATCTCCTCACGTTCGGATATGATCCCCCCGTATCCGTTTATCCCCTTAAGATTTTTATCCTTCGATATCGCGTCCAGGATGCCTCTTAGATACTCGCCGGAAAGGATCCTTTCGAAACCGTGGTTTTTAAATACCTGCGAAAGGATATCCTGTTTTTCCGCATCGCTGATAAGGCTGTTCGCGTCAAACCGTAAGCACTCCCTGAGGATCCTGAAGGCAACGGAATGAAAGGTGCCGAAAGTAACCTCATGATCTCCGGTTTCCCGGACATATCGGGATTTCATTTCATTTGCAGCAGCTTTGGAAAATGTGACAACGAGAATGTTGTCCGATCTGATCTTTGCGTTTGAGACAAGATGGCTGATCCGTTCGACGATCGTGAAGGTTTTCCCGCTTCCGGGACCCGCGATCAGCATCGCAGGCCCGCGGATATGGGTGATTGCCCTCAGCTGGTCAGCACTGGGCTTACTTTTCAAGCAGTTCGATTCCTTTTCTGATACGGGAAAGAGACTCTTCCTTTCCGAGAAGTTCCAGGATCTCCGTGGCACCGCAGGGAGTCATCTGCTTCCCGGAAAGCGCCGTGCGGATCGGCCACATCACATAGCCGTTCTTGTATCCTTTCTCCTCAATAAACTTAAGCAGCATCGCATAAAGTGCATCATTTGTGTAATCATCGGTCTTCTCAAGAAGCGGAAGAACTTCATTCAGTACGCTGAGAGAAGTCTCCGCGTTCGTCTTCATCTTCTTATGGGTATACATTTCAGGATCATAATCCGGGAGTTCCCCAAGGAAGTCCACCTGGCCCTCGATGTCCGGGAAGACCTCTATCCTGGTCTTTACCATTCCGGATACCTTTTTCTTCTTCTCTTCCGGATAGTCCGAAGGAAGCGCGGCATCAAGATAAGGCTTTGCCATTTCGTAGAATTTCTCCTCATCCATCGCCTTTAAGTATTCCCCGTTCATCCAGCGAAGTTTCACGATGTCGAAGACGGAGGGGGATTTGTTGATCCTGTGATAGTCAAACTCCTTAATGAGCTCGTCAAGAGAAAAGATCTCCCTGTTGTCCTCGGGCGACCATCCGAGAAGCGCCACATAATTGATCACGGCTTCGCCGAGAAAACCCTGCTCAAGCAGATCCTCGAAGGAAGCATGCCCGCTCCTCTTGGAAAGCTTTTTGTGATTTTCGTCCGTAATGAGCGGCAGATGGATATAAATCGGAACATCCCAGCCGAAAGCATCATAGAGACGCACGTATTTCGGGGAGGAAGAAAGATACTCGTTTCCCCTGACCACATGGGTGATGTTCATCGTATGATCATCCACCACATTCGCGAAATTGTAGGTGGGATAACCGTCGGATTTGATCAGGATCATATCATCCAGTTCCGCGTTTTCCACGGTAATGTCTCCGTAGAGCTCGTCATGGAACGTGGTGGTGCCCTCATTCGGGATATTCTGACGGATTACGAAGGGCTTTCCCGCTTTCAGATTTGCTTCGATCTCCTCTTTCGAAAGCCCGAGGCAATGCTTGTCATAAAAGGCAATGGCCTTTCCGTCCTCATCGGGTTTCGTTTTCAGCGTATCGAGGCGTGCCTTGTCGCAAAAGCAGTAATAGGCTTCTCCCTTATCGATCAGTTCCTTCGCATACTTCATATAGATGCCGGTCTTCATCCGCTCGGACTGAATGTAGGGGCCATAGCCGCCGTCCTTGTCGGGGCCCTCGTCATGCTTTAACCCGGTGGCTTCCAGCGTCCGGTAGATGATATCCACGGCGCCTTCCACATAACGCTCCTGATCGGTATCCTCGATCCGTAGCATAAAGGTTCCCCCCTCGTGCTTCGCGACAAGGAACTCATAAAGAGCCGATCTTAAGTTTCCTACGTGCATTTTCCCGGTAGGACTCGGGGCATATCTCGTTCTGATCTTCATAATCCGATTCTCCGTTCGATTTTATTTTCGTCTGATCCGTATATTCTTTTAATCTTTTTCGGGGATCCGCTTTTCCGCCTTTTCCTTGAATGCATTTACCGCATTCTGGGCCGTTGCGACAGCGATATTCGTTCCGGCACCTGCCACGCAGCCTCCGGGACAGGCCATCCCTTCGATGAGACATCCGTTTTTCTTTCCCGCCTTTGCGAGCATCAGCATTTTTTTGCAGTCGGAAAGCCCCTCCGCATGCTCGATATTGACTTCCGTTCCGGGATAGTAGGTGTTGATGCAGGTTTCGATTGCGGAAGCTACGCCCCCGGCCACACCGTATCCGCGCCCGGCGCCTGTGGCGTCACGGATCTCATCCATTGCCCTGATCTCTTCCAGGAGGATCCCTTTCGCTTCAAACATTCCGGTAAGTTCTTCAAAGGTGATCACGAAATCCACATCGGAACGGATCGTACGTCTTGAAGCCTCCAGTTTCTTTGAGGCGCAGGGCCCGATAAAGACGATGGCCGCATCCGGATGATCCTTCTTGATCAGGCGGGCGGTGGCTACCATCGGGGTCAGTTCATTTGAAATCTTGTCAATGGTCTCCGGGAAAAACTTCTTTGCAAGCAAAGCCCAGGACGGACAGCAGCTCGTCAGGGCAAACGGGACTTTTCCGGTTTTCACCTCGTTGACATAGTTCTCCGCTTCCGCCATGCAGCCGAGGTCGGCGCCGAGCGCGGTCTCATATACATCCGAGAATCCCAGCTCCTTTAAGGCGGTCTTCAGCATATCCGGTGTCACTTTAGGGCCGAACTGCCCGACAAAGGCAGGCGCCACCTGCGCAATGATCTTTTTCCCTGACTGGATCGCCCGGATCAGCTGGAAGATCTGTGATTTATCGGCGATAGCTCCGAAGGGACAGCTCACCATGCACTGGCCGCATTTCACACAGAGTTCGTCGTCGATATAAGCGCGGCCCTTGCTGTCTGATTTGATGGCCCCGACACCGCAATGGTCAAGACAGGGCCTTACCTGATGTGAGATCGCATCATAAGGACATACTGCCTTACATTTCCCGCATTTCACGCATTTTTCGGGATCGATGACGGATTTTCCGTCCTTCATGCTGATCGCGCCTCTCGGGCATACTTCCCTGCAGGGATGCGCCACGCAGCCCATGCACTTATCCGTGATCATATACTGATTTTCCGGGCAGGCATTGCATGCGGACGGGATCACCTGCATAAGCGGCGGTTCATAATACTTCTCCGCGATGTTGGATTCCTCAAGTCCCTGGGTCAGATGGGAATGACGGTTTTCCGGGCGAAGCGAAAGTCCCATCGCAAGACGGATCCGCTCTCTTACGATCGAGCGCTCCCTGTATATACTCTGAAACGGGGATTCGTCATAATCCACGATCCGATAGGGAAGTTCCTCGATATCATCGATCAGATTTTCCGATTCATAGGCAAGGAGCGCCACCTCCTTAAAGATCCTTCTCCTGTCTTTTCTTACCTGTGTATCTATCCCTCGCATGCTCATCTTTCAGCTCCCGCAGCCGGGTCTGGCTTTTAAACTGTTTCCTGATCCCCCGGGCATAAACTCTACCACATCATAGCACAAAAAGGTTCATACGGAAAGACCGGCGGGCAATTGACGGATGGAGAAATTCCGGACCGCATAAGAAAAGGCACTACCAGATGTAGTGCCATAATGCGAAAAGAAATCCGCATAATCCGTTTTGCAACCTCAATATCCTGTATTGTGCATTTTTTCGGAAATGATCCTAACCATCAGGATAAGTTCCGCGTTTTCGGGCTTTTGCTCTTTCAGTTTTTTCCCGTGCTTCCGAAGCCTCCGCGGTCTTCCCCTCCGAGATGCTCTTTCTCTTCAAAGACGATCTTAGGCTGGTTTTCCATGATCCGGAACTGGCAGATCCGGTCATTTATATGGATCTCGGTATCTCTCATGGCCAGTACGGGCATAAACCACTGATCGTTGTCTCCAGAGTAGGAGCAGTCCACCACCCCCTGGTGATTCGTCTGAATGATCCCGAAATTCTTGAACGTGGAGCTTCTCGGTACGATATGGGCTTCATATCCCTTCGGAAGCTTCATGGCCACTCCCAGCGGGATCAGTCTGAACTCTCCTTCTTTCAGGGTAATGTCCTCTGCCGCCCGAAGGTCGATCCAGTCTGACTTTCCGTCGATATAGGTCAGTTTTTCAATCTTGTCGGTAAAGTACTTAATCTGTATGGTCTGTTGCATTATGACTCCTTATGGTAATCCTGTATCCGCGATCGAATCCAATCCTTCCGCCTCATGAAAGACGGTGCTGACGCTTTCAACTGCGCAACCGGGCGTTTTTCATTGCGGACGGGTCGCTCTCACGGGCATCCGTGCCCGGTGATCACTCGGAAGCGCATCCGTGTGCTTCCGTCCCTGCTTACGTATGTTGCGTAGGAAAGCGTTCTCGCGCACAGCGCTCGCACCGCTTTAAAGTCGGCTGCAGGATTGATTCGATCGCGGAAATGCACAATCCTCAGCCGATTTCATAATTCAGATGCTTTTTCGTTTTCAGTAATCCCCGCAGTGCAGCACAGGCGTTTCTGGGTCCGTGGAAGCGAGAGTCTTCTGTACATCGATGACCCGCTGGTTGCTCGATCCCTTCCACTTCAGCTTCACATCCTTGAGCTCCGTCTTGAACTCACCGTCCACCAGAACATCCACATACTGCATACAGGAATAATGCAGGATATTCTCCCAGGAATCCCCGGTATAGAGCCAGATCGTTTTATTCGGATATTTTTCCTTGATCTCGGCCATCAGATTCCTTACATCCAGCCGGTTCGCCGCATGGAGCGGATCCCCGCCCGAAAAGGTGATGCCTGATATATAATCCTTATCCAGCTGGTCGAAGATCTCCTGTTTCGCGTCATCATCGAAGGGAAGACCGCCCGCGGGATCCCAGGTAACGGGATTCTGACAGTCCTTGCAGCAGTGTGAGCATCCGGCCACCCAGAGAACCACCCGGAGACCGTCGCCGTTCAGCATATCGTCTTTCGTTATATTGTGGTATCTCATCACATGCTCTTTCTTTCCGCGATCTCCGCCATTTTCGCGTCATTCAGTCTCGTATCGCCATGTACGCGCGAATAGGACAGGTATCCGTTCATCCGCTCGATCTTGGTAAGGTTCCTCGATCCGCACTTCGGGCAGACATCCATTTCGAGTTCCTGATGTCCGCAGTCGTCACAATAGGCCAGTGAAAGATTGACTCCCTCATAGAAGCCCATATCCATCGCGCGGCGGATCAGGGTCTTGATCGCCTCCTCATTATAATCGATGGGATACTTCACATACTGGATCTTCCCGCCGTTTGAAAGCTCCCAGAAACGATACTCCAGATCCTGTTTCTGGATCGGCGTGATATCCTCCGTCACATGGCAGTGGAAGGAATTCGATACATACTCGCGGTCAGAAACCCCTTCCACGATCCCGTATTTCGCGCGGAACTGTTTCACCTGAAGTCCGCAGAGGGACTCGGCAGGCGTTCCGTAGATCGCGTAAAGATTCCCGTCCTCTTCCTTGAACTCGCTGATCTTCTGGTTTATATGCTCAAGGACCTCAAGGGCAAACTGTCCGTCTTCCACGAGGCTCTTTCCGTTGTAGAGCTCCTGAAGTTCATTAAAGGCCGTGATTCCGAAGGAAGCCGTAGCCGCCTTAAGGACCGGCTTGATCTTGTCATGAAGCCCGAGATTTCCGCCGTAGAAGCCGCCTTCACAATAAGCGAGCGGATTCGTGGAGGCCCGCATTTCTCCGAGATAAGCATAGGTACGGATATGGAGCTGCCGGATCAGGTTCAGATAATAATCGAGAACTTCATAAAAGTCCCTGGATTCCTGACGCGCCTTCGCAAGAATCATGGGAAGGTGCAGGGAAACCGCGCCGATGTTGAATCGGCCCACGAATACAGGCACATCGTCATCATCAGCGGGATGCATTCCGCCGCGCTCATACCAGGGTGAAAGGAACGCACGGCAGCCCATGGGGGATATCACCTTTCCGTACCGCTTGTACATCGAAGCGATATAACCTTTTCCCGTAAGGGAGAGCCAGTCAGGATACATGGTCTTCGCGGAGCAGCGGACACCGGCCTCGAAAACATCTTCCAGCTCACAGCCGGGGCCGTGAAGGTTTTCGTCATACAGGAATACAATCTTCGGAAAAAGAACCGGTTTTTTACATTCTTTCTTGCCCTGTCCCTTTCTGCGGACATTGAGCAGCTGGATCGTGGCAAGGCGCGCGAAACGTTCCCTTCCAAGCCCCGCGGTCACGGTGATGAACGGATAGTCTCCGCGGGAGGATGCCACGGTGTTGAATTTGTATTCCCAGCCCTGGAAGCCCTGCTCGAATTCACGCTTCACGTCATTGTAGGCTTCAGCCTCCGCGGTCTCACGGTCAATCCCGAGACGGGTATATTTTTCGATCATCTTCTGATAGCTCTTTTCCGCGTAAGGCTCGAGGATCTTATCAACTTCGGGCACGGTAAATCCACCGTACTGCTGGGAAGCAGCGGAAAGAACGATATCGCCGATCACGTCAAAGGCCACATCAAGAGTCTTCGGCTCGTTATACCAGATATTTCCCATTTCAAAACCGCCCTTAAGGACATTCGCCACATTAAAGAGACAGCAGTTCATGGTATCACGGCGGGCGGACATATCATGGATATAGATATAGCCGTCACGGCAGGCCTGGATCTCCTCCGTAGTAAGGAAGAACTTCTGATAGAGCTCTTTATTGAACTGGTTGAAGATCAGGCTTCTTTTCGTGGATACAAGAGCCGAGTCGGTATTCGCGTTTTCCTTGTCGCCGACATACATGATCGACTGGGATTTTTTGTAGACATCATCCATCATCCGGACGAAGTCCTGCTTGTAATTCCGGTAATCGCGATAGGATTTGGCGACAATGGGCTTTACCTCCTCCAATGCGCTCTCCACGATATTATGCATAATGGGGATGGGCACCTCGGTCTTGTCCAGCTCCTCGACTTTCGCGATCACATATTCACAGATATGATCCTTTTCCTCGTCCGTGAACTTCGTCAGCGCGCGGTATGCGCTCTTTCCGACCGCGTCGATCACCTTCTGGACATTGAAGTCCTCAAGGGAACCGTCCTTTTTGATCACGCGGATTTTCTTTGACGGCTTAAAACGTTCACCGTAATTGACCTGTTTTTCCTGTTTGGCTTTGCTCATTCTGGTTTTCTCCCCGGATACAACATCTTGATAAATAAAAAGAAAAGTAGCACAACATATTGTGCCCAAAAGTTAGTATAGTATGGAACAGAAACACTGTCAACGAAGGGTTTTCGAAAAAGATGCATAAAAAAACGGAGGAAATTTTGTGAAAAATTTCCTCCCTTCACGTTTCAGATCACATAAATGATCAGTCACCCTTATCCGAATAGCCCTCCAGAATGCTTTTAAGATAATCCCTGTAACGTTCTCTTATATCCTTCGGCATCGTGATCTCGATATCCGGGCCGATGCCGGAAAGCCATCCGAAAAACTGTTGGGAAACAAGAACCGGAACCCTTGCGCTGATGCGACCGTCCGAAAGCGGCCTCGTATTGATGTCCCGGCCGAAACGGTCATACAGGATTCCGATCTTTTCCTTCCGGATCACCAGTGTGATGGTCTCCGGATCGCCGGCAAACATGCCGAAGCTTTTGGATGCGTATTCTCCGATATCAAAGGAACGGAATTCCTCAATCCCCTTCCGCGCAGACTTTTCCACCGGTTCGATATCCTTCAGCTTATCTACGCGATAGTGGCGGATATCTCCGTTTTCATCATCGAAAGCGACGAGATAATAGTTATCATCCTTTACGGTAAGTGCCCAGGGAGATACCCTGTAGCGTTTCCCGTCATGCCTGGGCACCAGTTTCCGGTCCACGGTCCAGTCGAGATAGAGAAATGTGATCTCGCTGTTACCGGCCATCGCAGAATGAAGCTTGTCCACATTATAATGAATGCTTTCATTCTCCGTCTTTACCCGGCCCGATACCAATACCTCGCGG
>JAILLW010000076.1 GCA_024692955.1 Lachnospiraceae bacterium
GCAGCCGTTCGTGAAGGAGATATTCGAGATGATATTTCCCTCGATGTCAAAATCGATGGCGGTGGAACAGGTTCCTTTGGTCTTGTAAGTGTAATGCATGATATTCCTCCGTTGCTTCCGGGATCTTACAGGTCGTAGTACTTCGCGAATTCCGCCGGATGAGGAAGCCGCGTGATCTCCGCGGAAGCCTTGCGGCAGCGGGCGATGATCGTATCAAGGAGACGCTGGGGGAATACACCGCCGGCCGTCAGATAGTCATGATCCTTCTCGAGCTCGCTGACGGCTTCGTCAAGAGTGGTCGGAAGCCCGGTGAGCTTTGCCTTTTCCTCTTCGGGCAGCGTATAAAGGTTGCAGTCGAAGGGACCCCATCCCTTGGCGTGGGGATCGATCCTGTTTTTGATCCCGTCCAGTCCCGCCATCAGGATCGCGGAGTATGCGAAATAAGGATTGCAGGTGGCATCCGGGTTCCGGAGCTCGAACCGTTTGGTCTCCGGGGTCTTCGCGTAGGCGGGGATCCGGATCACGGCACTCCGGTTGCTCATTGCGTAGCCGATGGTCACCGGCGCCTCAAAGCCGGGGATCAGGCGCTTATAGGAGTTCGTGGAGGGATTCGTGATGGCGCAGAGACTTCTTGCGTGGGTCAGCAGTCCGCCCATGAACCAGTGCGCTTCCTGACTGAGCTGGGCGTAGCCGTCGGCATCGTAGAATACCGGCTTCCCGTCCTTGAAAAGAAGCATATGCACATGCATTCCGCTCCCGGCTTCGGCAGCAAGAGGCTTCGGCATAAAGGTGGCCGTGCATCCGTCGAGGACTGCTTCATTCTTGATCACGTATTTCGCGGACATGGTATCGTCGGCGAGCTTTAACATATCATCCAGCTCAACCTCGATCTCCATCTGACCGCTGCCGCCGACTTCGGGATGATGGTACTTTACATTTACGCCCCAGTCCTTCAGGGAAAGGCACATACGGCTGCGAAGATCGTTGCGGATATCGGTGGGCAGGGAGTTGTGATAACCGGCACCGGGCAGTACCTGATAGCCGTTGTTGCTGTCATCGTACCCGGAAGCATAGCCCGCCTGCGCGGTGAAGATCTCGGTGAACATATCGTAGTAGTCGGTATTGTATTTCACTTCGTCAAAGATATAGAATTCGTATTCGGGGCCGATGACCATCCGGTCTGCAACTCCGGTTTCCTTCATATATTCCAGGGCGCGGATCGCGACGTTTCTCGGATACTGGTCAAACATCCTGTTTTCCGGAAGATCGATGATCCTCACATCGCCGATCATGGAAAGGGTGGGGATCTCGCAGTAACGGTCGATCACGGCGGAGTCGAGCACCGGAATGAAGACCATATCGGATTTTTCCACGGGCGCGTAGCCGTAATTGGAGGCATCGAAGCCGATCCCCAGCTTCATGGTATCCTCCGTCAGGCGCTCCGCCGGAATGGACAGGTGGCGCCAGCGGCCGTCAATGTCCGTCAGCTTGAAATCGATCATCTCGATCCCTTCCTCGCGGATCAGGTTCTGAATGTCTTGAAGTGTTTTTTTCATTGTTCCCTCCTGTTTTAACTGTTTAACTGTCATTCATTCAAATAAACTGTCATTCATTAAGCCCTTTCGTCATTCTACTACACAATCAGGGTGCTTGTATAGTAAGGAAAACTTGTTTATACAGGGTCAATGTGATAAAATCTGCGTGAATAAGAAAGCCCCGTAAAGCGGGGAAATGTAAGGTTTAACAGGATGATCCTCAGCATTATCGTTCCCGTATACAATATGGCTTCGGACGGGAAGCTTAACTTCTGCCTCGACTCTCTGGTCTCCCAGACGGTGGAGGATTATGAGATCATTGCCGTGGATGACTGCTCGACGGACGATTCCATGCGGATCCTCAGGGAATATGAAGAAAAGTATCCCGACCGTTTCCGCGCGGTCCACAGCGAAAAAAACCGTCATCAGGGGGGTGCGAAGAACATCGGCCTCAGGATGGCGAAGGGGGACTGGATCGGCTTTATCGACGCGGATGACTGGATCCGGAAGGATATGTACGAGCGGCTGATCCGAAAGGCCGAAGAGACCGGTGCCGATGTGGCGGGCTGTGACTACAGCCTCGTCTATGAGCATACCTGGGAGACCGGAAAAGAGGTCGTGGCAAACAGCCGGCAGGATCAGACCGGCGAACTTGACCATGATAAAAGGGCAAGCCTTATCATGGACGGCGGCAGCCTTTGCGTGAAGATCTACCGGAGAAAGACGATCCTTGATAAGGAACTGTTCTTCCCGGAGGACATTTTCTATGAGGACAATGCCCTCAGCAACTCCTACCTTCTTCTCGCCGACAGGTTCGAATACATCCCGGAGCCCATGTATTATTATTATCAGCATGACACTTCGACGGTGCATTCCTTTTCCGAACGACGCTGCCGCGACCGGATGGATGCCGGGCTCATTATGCTTGAGGAAGCGAAAAGGCATGGATTTTTTGAGGAATTCCGGGAAGAGATCGAATACAAGTTCACGCTGCTTTATTTTATTAATACACTTTTTACCTATATGCCCTGCGTAAAGCCCGCAAGGACGGGGTTCGTGAAGGAACTCTGCGACGGCCTCCGGAAGGAATTTCCGGACTTTTCGAAGAACCGCTATTATCTTGAAAAGACGGACGCGGAGGAAAAGAAGCTGATCGCGATGGCCATGAAGAGTCCGCTGCGCTTTTTTGTCTATTACAGGCTTTTATGGGGATACCGGAACCTCAGAAAGAGGCTCGGTAAATAAGACTTCGTCCGGGAAACGGGCGGGAAGGAAACGATCTTGAAGGACAGGATCTATGTCTGCCATACATTCTATCATGCCTATATCTCGACCGTGAAGGAACTGAACCTGCCCGATCATGAACGGGGATCTGCCACACTGGTCCTAAGCACCATGTCCAACGATTTCGGGTCCTTCCGGGAAAAGGCTCTTTCCTCGGGGCTATTTGAAGACGTGGTCATGTTTGAGGAAAAAGAGGACGTTTTCTTCCCGGAGATCATGAAATATCATGAGGACCGGAAGAACGGCTTATTGAATCTCATTCAGAGGATGAAATATACGAAGCTTCTCGGAAAAGCCCAGGAGCCCTATGTACCCGTGGATTTTGCGGAATACAAAGATATCTTTGTATACTGCGATTCCGATCCGGTGGGATATTATCTGAATTACCGGAAGATTCCCTATCACGCGGTGGAGGACGGGCTCGATACGATCCGGTACTGTGATGACGCAAGATTCGGAAACCGGGGGCATTTCGGACTGAAGGCCTTCCTTGCGAAGCTGGGACTCATTTTTATCGAGAACGGCTATTCCAGATACTGTATCGATATGGAGGTCAACGATCTTTCCGGGATCCGGTATCTCCCCCCGAACTGCAGGGAAGTACCGCGAAAGGAGTTATCCCTCGGGATCCGGGATGAAGACCGGCATTATCTGACCGATATCTTTCTGGATGATCCGGAACCTCTGCTTTCCGCTCTGCGGGCCGCGGATCCATCGAAGAAAAAGGTGATGATCCTTTCCGACCCCGTATGCGACGAAGAAACAAGAAAGAGGATCATGCGGGATATCGTCCGGGAATACACTCCGGATGCATCCGTGCTCATCAAGCCTCATCCGAGGGATAAGGTGGATTATACGGAGGACTTTTCGGACTGCCTGATCATAAAGGGGCGGTTCCCGATGGAGGTACTGAACGAGATCCCGGAATTCCATGTGGATACGGTGGTTTCCATTCTGACGGTGGTGGATGCCATTGAATTCGCGGACCGGAAGATCTTTCTCGGTCCGGATTTTATGGACCGCTACGAGGATCCGCGTCTTCACAGACAAAATGAGATGATATGAGGTGTGTATGTCTGACCGAAACAATGCCGGAAAAAGAATGTATGAATTCGCGGGAAAGATCTTTCCGCTTTTTCGATCCATTACGGGAGAGGGCGTAAGGAAGACCCTTAAGCTTATCGCGGATGAGACCGGCGCGGATATGAAGATCCTCGAGGTCCCGAGCGGAACGAAGGTCTTTGACTGGACCGTTCCTCCGGAGTGGGTGATCCGGGAAGCCTATATCGAAAACGAGGATCATAAGCGGATCATTGATGCGAAGGAGAACAATCTTCATGTCCTCGGGTATTCGACCCCGGTGGACCGGTGGGTGGAACTTGAAGAGCTGAAGGAGTTTGTATACACCGAGCCCTCCCAGCCGGAGGTGATCCCCTATGTGACAAGCTATTACCGGGAAAGATACGGTTTCTGCATGAGCGAGAACCTCCTCCGGTCTCTTCCCGACGGGCGGTATCATATGGTGATCGACAGCGAACTGATTCAGGGAAGCCTCTCCATCGGGGAGGTCGTGATCCCCGGAAAAAGTGAAAAGGAGATCTTCTTTTCCACCTATGTCTGCCATCCTTCCATGGCGGACAATGAATGCTCAGGACCTGCCCTTGCCGCGGAGCTCATCCGGTTTGTCTCTTCCCTTGAGGACAGGGAGTATACCTACCGCTTCGTATTCCTTCCGGAGACGATCGGCTCCATCACCTATCTTGCGACGGACGGAAGGCTTGCTCTCCTTAAGGAGCGGATGAAGGCGGGATTTGTGCTTTCCTGTGTCGGCGACGATCTTGCGTATTCGATGGTGGGATCCCGCTACGGGAAAACCCTTGCGGACCGCGCCCTGAAATGTGTCCTTAAAGGCCGGGGAGAGTTCCGGGATTATTCCTTCCGGGACCGGGGGTCCGACGAGAGACAGTACAACGCCCCCGGCATCGATCTTCCGGTGGTCGCATTCTGCCGTTCCAAATACGGGACTTTCCCCGAATATCATACTTCTGCCGACAATATGGACTTTGTCTCTCCGGAAGGATTCCAGGGGAGCTTTGATGTGATGAGCGAAGTCATCGAAGGACTCGAGAAAAACGGCTGTTACAGGATCAATGTCCTCGGCGAGCCGCAGCTCGGAAAAAGAGGCCTTTATTCGACGATCTCAAGGAAGGGGATCTATGACCGGATCCTGGTACAGAGGGATGTGATCGCCTACTGCGACGGGAGGAACGACCTGTTTGATCTTTCGGAGAGGATCGGGGCGCCTCTATCCCATATCCTCGAGATCGTTGAGGAGCTTCTGGAACATAATCTGCTGGATAAGGATGAACGCGAGGGGGAGTGAAACGGGATCATGAGCGAACTTGATTATGAAGCACTGCTTTCCCATGCGGGGATCGAAAAGGGGGATGTGATCGATGTCGCTTCGGATATGATCGGCATCATGATGTTCTGCCGGAAGAGGAAGCTTTCCTTTTCGCCCGATTCGCTGATAGACGCGCTGAAGGAGCTGGTCGGAAAAGAAGGCACCGTGATGATCCGGATGTTCAACTGGGATTTCTGCAAGGGGGCGGATTTTGATATTCGAACGACCCCGTCAAGGGTGGGAGCCCTCGGAAATACGGCTCTTAACCGGGAGGACTTTGTGCGGACGCATCATCCGCTCTACTCCTGGATGGTATGGGGAAAGGACCGGGATGTCCTCCTTAAAATGGAGAATAAGGCGGCTTTCGGAAAAGGAACACCCTTTGACTACCTCTATGAAGTCCGGGGGAAACAGCTTACCGTCGGAAACACCGTGGCGGATGCCTGTACCCAGATGCACCACTGCGAGGCGCTCTGCCGGGTGCCCTACCGGTATGAAAAGGAGTTTACCGGAAATTATACGGATGAAAACGGTGTGACTTCCCGGAGGACTTACAGCATGTATGTGAGACCTCTCAATGTTTCCGTCGTAAATACGAATACGAATGAGGGGGAGCGGAGGAAAACGCTTCTTGACGCGGGGATCCTGAGGGAGTATTTTTACGAGGATACGCTTGAGTGCTCCTCGATCCTGCTTCATGAGGTAACGGATTTTTTCTGCAGGGATATCCGGGAGAATGAAGGAAAGTTCATCGTATCCGTGGACGGGAAGGAAGGCTATGCGGAAGCAGGGATCGACCCCCTTACGCTGGACTTCGGGATCTGACGGATGATAAAGGGAACAGAGGGGGCTTTAACGGAGGTTTTATGAAAGGAAATATCACATATTATCTGGACGATACCGCGGAAAGGTTTCCGGAAAAGACCGCTTTTTCGGACGAGAAAAAGGAGATCACCTTCCGGCAGCTTCGAAACGGAGCGCTCCGGATTGCAGGGGAACTTGTCCGGAGAAAGATCTTTAAGAAACCGGTAGCCGTTTACCTTGACAAGGGGGTCGATGTGATCACCTCCTTTATGGGGGCGGCCTACAGCGTGAACTTTTATTCCCCCATCGATACGGGAATGCCGGAAGCCAGGATAAACCGGATCCTGTCCGTTCTTCAGCCCGCTATCGTGATCACTTCCCCCGCGCTGAAAGAGGCCTTTTCGGCCTTTGATTATGAAGGGGAGTTTCTCCTTATCGACGACCGGCTGTATGAGGATGATACGGAGGAGAAAACTGACACAAATGTCATTTTAGAACAGCGTTCGAGGGGGATCGATACGGATCTTCTCTATGTGCTCTTTACCTCCGGATCCACCGGGATCCCGAAGGGTGTTACCATCAACCACAGGGCTGTCATCGATTATTCGGACTGGGTCATCGAGACCTTTTCCGTAACGGAGGAGGACAGCTTCGGCAATCAGGCCCCTTTTTATTTTGACAATTCGATCCTCGATATCTACAGCACGATCCGGACGGGAGCGACCTGCCACATCATTCCGGGAAGCCTCTTTTCACAGCCCGTTCCCCTGCTTGAATTCCTGAAGGAAAAGAAGATCAATACGATCTTCTGGGTGCCCTCCGCACTGATCGTGGTGGCGAAGCTGAAGGCGTTCCGGAATGTGGATCTTACGGGGACCCTTAAGAGGGTACTCTTCTGCGGGGAAGTGATGCCGAACAAACAGCTTAATATCTGGCGCCATTATCTTCCGGATGCGCTTTATGCGAACCTTTACGGACCCACGGAGATCACGGATGCCTGTACATACTATATTGTCGACCGGGAGTTTACGGACGAGGAGCCGCTTCCCATCGGATACGCGATGGCAAATACGGACATTATCGTACTCGATGAGGAAAACAAAGCCGTGACGGAAAGCGGAAAGGTGGGGGAACTCTGCGTGCGCGGGACTTCACTTTCCATGGGATATTACAGCAATCCGGAAAAGACCGCGGAGGCCTTTGTGCAGAATCCGCAGAATCCTTTCGTTCCCGAGACGATCTACCGGACCGGAGATCTCGTAAAATACAATGAGAGAGGGGAACTTCTCTATCTTTCGAGAAAGGATTTTCAGATAAAGCATATGGGACACCGGATCGAACTCGGAGAGATCGAGACTGCGGTATCCTCGCTTGAGGAAGTGAATCTTAACTGCTGTCTCTACGATGAGGAGAAAAAGAAGATTGTCCTCTTCCTTGACGCGGACCTTGACCGCTCCGCCGTTAATAAGCGGATCTCGAAACTCGTTCCGGAATACATGCTCCCGAACCGTGTGGTTTATATGGAGACCATGCCGGTGAACGCAAACGGGAAGATCGACCGGGTGAAACTGAAGGAATATCTGTAGGAGATCAGGCAGAAAATGGAAGAAAAGATCATTGCGATACTGAACGGGATCGATCCCGCCATCGAAAGCTATGACGGATCGAACATGCTCGAGGACGGGACCATCGATTCCTTCGAGGTGATCGACATCGTGGCGGCCCTCGAGGAGGAATTCGGGACGGAGATCGATGCCGCCCTCGTGATAGCGGAGAATTTCGCGAATAAAGAGGCGATCATTAAGATGATGCGGGGCGTCCTGGGGTAAGGTTGCGCACTGAAACCGGCGGTCCCGTCTTCGCATGAGGCGGAGGATAGCATAAATAAGCGGCCGGAATACTCATAACCATGCAGGAGAATTCATACTTCGGAAAAGCCCTCGCGAATTTCACCCGGGAGGCGGCATATGCGGCCGCAGTGCGGCATCTTGCGGAGGAGGAGTACAGCCTCCGCGATATTCTTGATACGCTCACTTATCCGGCGCCGGAGGAAGCTGTCCGGAGGATCGCCTTTGAGCATCTTCTGAAGACCGGCTACCTTCTGGAAGAGGAGCCGGAAAGCTCCGTCAGGGAGGCGGATGAGGAATTTGTCCTTGAAGAGGGGAAGTACGGAAAAAAGAGCTATCGCAGAGTGGTAAAGGATAAGGGCGGGGATACCTTTTCTTCCGAAGATTATTTTCCCTGCGACTTCGGACTCCTGGATGAGGAAAAGCTCAGCAGGATCCTTGAAAGCCTGCCGGGCACGGAGCGGGAGTTTCTTGAGGGGATCCCGTGGAAAAGGAAACGGATGTACATAAAAAAGACCCCGAAGACAAAAGAGATCTTCCGGCATCTTAAGGCCGGTACGGACTGAGGGGGGGAGGAACCGGTATGCTTCAGAGTTTTCAGATCGTGGGCACCCAGGTGCTGGTGCTCTTCGTCCTGATCGTGATCGGGTTTTTCTGCGGAAAGAAAAAACTCCTCAGCGGTCAGGCCATTCGCGGGATCAATGATCTCGTGCTCTATCTCGTGAATCCCTGTGTGATCGTTCATGCCTTCCAGCGGGAGTTCAACATTTCCCTGCTCCGGGGTTTCCTTTTCGCGCTGCTTGCGGCAGTGATCGCCCACGGACTCTGCCTTATCCTCTCGTTTCTGATCTTCCGGATGAAAAAGGCGGGAGAAGATGCCGGAAACGCATCCGGGGATGAAAACAGGATCAGGGTGCTTCGCTTTGCCACCGTCTTTTCAAACTGCGGGTTTATGGCGCTCCCTCTTCTGGATGCGCTGGCGGGGGCGGACGGAGTTTTTTACGGAGCCGCGTATCTTACGGTCTTTAACCTCCTTATCTGGTCCTACGGACAATACAGCATGGCAAAGGGAACCGACGGCTTCAGCGCGAAAAAAGTCCTGCTGAATCCGAGCATCATTTCCGTTTTTATCGGACTGATCCTCTTTTTCACCTCGACAACGCTTCCGGATCTTATTGCCCTTCCCATCGGCCATATGGCTGCCCTTAACACGCCGGTGCCGATGATCATCATCGGCTATACCATCGCCAATCTCGATCTGAAGCACCTTTTCGGACCCGCGGACGAGTTTCTGGTGTATCTTTTCCGCCTGATCGTAAGTCCGCTCCTTCTGCTCGGGATCCTTTATCTCATCGGGCTGAGGGGTACCCTTCTGGTATCCTGCATCGTATCGGCAAGCGCCCCTGTCGCGGGACTTACCACGATGTTTTCCATCAAATACGGACGGGATACTTCCCTGAGTTCCCGCCTTGTAGCGACCTCCACACTGCTTTCCATCCTGACGATGACGCTGATCGTCGGGATCGCGCAGTATCTGTCCTGAAGAGGACCGGCAAAAGGAGCGCAGTATGCACAGATTCTTCGTATCCCCCTCCGGGATCGACCGAAATACGGTAACGATCACCGGTCCGGATGTCAATCATATCAGAAACGTACTTCGAATGAAGGAAGGAGACGAACTTACCGTTTCGGACGGTGAGGGGACGCTCGAATACCGCTGCGCGATCCGGTCCGTTGAGACGGACAGGGTTTTCTGCGAGGTGCTCTTTACCGCGGAGACGGGACATGAGCTTCCCGCCAGGGTCTTCCTTTTTCAGGGACTTCCGAAATCGGACAAGCTGGAACAGATCATTCAGAAAAACGTGGAACTGGGCGTATACCGGATCATTCCGGTATCGATGCAAAGAAGCGTGGTGAAGCTGGATGCGAAAAAAGCCGCGCAAAAGACACAGCGCTGGAACGGGATCGCGGAAGCCGCCGCCAAGCAGAGCCGGCGCGGGATCATCCCGGAGGTTATTGAGCCCATGTCTTTTAAAAAGGCGGTCCTCTATGCGAAAGAGCATTGCGAAACGAGGCTTCTTCCCTATGAGCTTGAGGGCGAAGTGAGCGGTATGGAGCAGACCCGCCGCCTGCTTGAAAAGATCCCCCCGAACGGGAACATTGCCGTTTTTATCGGACCCGAAGGCGGTTTCGATCCGGCCGAGGTCGCGGAAGCGGAGAATGCCGGCTTCCGAAGAATCACTCTCGGGAAGCGGATCCTCCGCACCGAAACCGCGGGGCTTTGCGTAATGTCGATCCTGATGTATCTACTGGAACCCTGACCTTATCTTATGCAGATTCCCGCCTCAGGGTTTCTTCAACGATCCGCTGACCGTGCTTTGCAAGATCGATCTGCTGCAGGAGTCCCGCCCCTCCGTTTTCATAGAGGAATATGCCCGAATTCCGGACTACTCCGTTCGTATGATTATCCGAAAGGGAATTCAGCGAGAACCGGGTATCCGCATATTGAAGTGCCATCGCACCGATCCCTTTTTCCCTGAGGGAATAAAGGACCATGTTCCCGTTTTCATCCGACGCCCAGATCTTCAGACGGTCAAAGACCGGATCGTTCTCATCGATGAAACCGTTTCCGTCCTCATCATATTCCCGAAGATCCTCAAAGCCGTTTCCGGACTTCGTACCGAATAATTCAGAGCCGTCGTTTATGACACCATCGTCATTTTTATCAAGGGCGAGGAATCCGCTCCCTTCGATGAGACGGCTGATCTCATCCTCCACTCCGTCGGAATCGATATCGAAAAAGAAGGTCTGCTCCGAAAGATCGGGCACGGCTCCGTCGAGACTGATCACCAGCGGATCGCACAGATCCGCCCCGATCTTTTCATATTCCACGGAGCAGTATTCCCGAAAGCTTCTTGACATCTTAAGATTCAGATCAAAGTCGATCTTTCTCCCGTCGGAGGTCAGAACGCTTCCCGTGGTCTGAAAGGAGGTTTCCTCGCTTTCCTCATAATAGTATTCTTCGGCATAACCGATGCCGATGCTCTTTCCCCCGATCCCCATGAAAGGGCGGAAACTCTCGGGCATTCCGAAGGAGCTTTCCCGGAATCTTCGATGAAAATCCGGGAAGAAGAGCCTCAAAAGCCAGTTGACACACTCTTCCCGGAATTTCCTCATCCTTTCGGCCCCGTCTTCGGAATAGGCGTTAAAACCGATCTTTCCGGTCCGGATCCCTTCGACCCGTTTTCTCATAAAACCGAGATAGTCCGAAAACGTCTCTGCCGCGCCGGATTCTTCGCAGACTTCTTTATTCCCTCCTTTCTTTCCTGCCGTTTCGGACGGATCATCTTCCGTTCCGGGCGATCCCGGATACAAAAACCCCAAAAAGGATCCGTCGTCCGCCGGTTTTCCTGTTTGTCCGTAGCGTCGTGAGGACGCGGATACGGTGTGAGCGCGACGGGCGGATTCCATTCCGAGATTCGCGGATTCGATCTTCATAAATCCAATCCTCCTTTCTGTGCATGAAATCCCTGCAAACGCAGGGTGCCTGCCGTCTTTTTCTTCCTTCCCTCCCTGTCCCGAATAAAAAGAAAGGGATGCATTTTCACGCATCCTTACGTTTAATCCCATCCCTGTTCAGCCATGTTACCGGAGCCTTCCGGACAGGCTCCTCGAAACATATATCGGATCTTCCGGCGGCGGACTTTAGCCCGGACTGCATAGACCATATCGGTCTAATCCTGCCGGTGACAGGCAGAACCCTGCCTATGTGGGAGGCTGTACGGTATCGAAATACCGCTACAGGGGGCCGCATATATGATAACATATGTTATTGAAGGCACAGGTTGCTTCGGTACTTTTCTGGTGCCGGACGGACATAAGAGGGCCCGCACTTATGTCCGTCTTTCTTTGTAATGGTGTGTACAGGGCATATGAGAGAGGGGGCAGTGTTTTATGGAGACTTACGGATTGGAATCGGAGATGTCAAAAAGGCACAGGATCGGAAACAATATCAGGGCGATCAGAAACATGAAGGGGATATCTCAGAAGGCGCTTGCGGAGACGGCAGGCATCGGATTGAGGACGCTTTCCAATATCGAGGCCTGCAGAACCTGCAATCCGGGATTTATGCAGATCAGTAATATCGCGGAAGCCCTGAACTGCGGAATGGATGATCTGATCTACAGGGAGGATCCGGAAATGATCCCGGAAAGGGACACTCTTATACAGGTGGAGCCGCAGGCACTGCTGAAAACGCTTCTGGAGTTCCAGGGGCAGGTGGGACAGATGATCAGGAACATTAAGAAGCTCGAGCGGGGCTCCCTCTGACATCATTTACTGGCGAAAGGAGGGATCGCGTGCTATGATATAGGCTATGAAATGGATTGTATTTAACGTAAAGACAACAAAAGAAGCGGAAGATATCGTGATCAGCAGCCTCTATGATCTCGGATTGGAAGGAGCCGAGGTGGAGGATCAGGCTCCCCTTGACGAGAAGGACGCGGAGCTGATGTTTGTTGACATTCTGCCGGAAACCGGAGAAGATGACGGAACGGCGCATCTTCGCTTCTTTGCGGAAGAAGTAAAAACGGAGCGGAACGACGGAAAAGACGATGAACCGCGGGTACTCATCGAAGGAGAGGAACGTCCGGTGCAGGATGTCCTCCGAGATATTGAGAATGAACTTGCCGCTCTTCGGGAATTCAACCTCGACATCGGGGAAGGAACCGTGACCGTTGAGGAAACGGAGGATCTTGACTGGGTAAACAACTGGAAACAGTATTTCCATACATTCCGGGTGGATGATGTCCTCATCGTACCCTCCTGGGAGGAGGAAAACCTTACGGAGGAAGCCGGATATCTGCTCCGAATCGATCCCGGGACGGCCTTCGGGACCGGGGCGCATGAGACAACGAAGCTCTGCATCCGGGCCCTCAGAAAGTATGTAAAGTCCGGCGACCGGATCCTGGATGTGGGGACGGGGAGCGGGATCCTCGGGATCCTTTCCCTGATGTTCGGAGCGTCCGCTGTGCTGGGAACGGATCTGGATCCCTGCGCCATTACCGCGACGGAGGAAAATAAGAAGAAGAACGGGATCGCGGACGAAGATTTCGAGGTCCTCATCGGAAATATCATTTCGGACCCCGGGGTGCAGGAAAGGGCCGGAACGGAAGCCTTTGATATCGTAACGGCCAATATCCTCACCGAAGTCCTCCTTCCGCTGACGCCGGTCATCGCGCCCTGCCTGAAAAAGGGAGGACTCTATATCACCTCAGGGATCATTGAGGGTAAGGAAGGCCTTGTCAGAGACGCAATGGAAAAGGCCGGATTCGAAGTGACGGAAGAAAAGGCCGAGGGCGAGTGGCGCTCGGTGGTTGGAAGAAAACTGTAGAACGGAAAGGAAAATCGGCGATCGTTATGGAAACATCTGCCTTCGGAGCATTTCTGATCAAATATGCGGAGATCGGGATCAAGGGAAAGAACCGGTATGTCTTTGAAGACGCGCTCATGGGGAAGATCCGTGAGAGATTAAAGTCCGCGGAGGGAGATTTCGAAGTCACGAAATCAAGCGGACGCATCTTCGTTCACGCCTCGGGCGGCTATGATTACGAAGAAACCGTAGACGCGCTGAAGACCGTCTTCGGGATCTGCGAGATCTGTCCGATGTACGAAGCACCCGTATCGGATATAAAGACCATCGGCGAAGCGGCTGCGGAATATATCCGGATGACCTTCCCGGAACCTGATTTTTCCTTCAAGGTATTCGCGAGGCGGGCGGACAAATCCTACCCCCTTACTTCGATGGAGATCGCTTCCGAGATCGGCGGGATGCTGCTTCAGAAGTTTCCCTCCCTCCGGGTGGACGTTCACGAACCTGAGGTAAAGCTCAACGTGGAACTCCGGGAAAAGGTATATTTCTACTCCGACGGGATCCCGGGCCCCGGTGGCATGCCGGTGGGGACGAACGGGAGAGCGATGCTGCTCCTTTCCGGCGGTATCGATTCTCCGGTGGCCGGCTATATGATCGCGAAAAGAGGGGTCGTGATCGATGCGGTCTATTTCCACGCCCCTCCCTATACTTCCGAGCGGGCGAGGCAGAAGGTCGAGGACCTCGCAAAGGAGATCGCGGTCTATACCGGGCCGATCCGGCTCCATGTGGTGAATTTCACGGAGATCCAGCTGTATATTTATGAAAAATGCCCCCATGACGAACTCACGATCATCATGCGCAGATATATGATGCGCATCGCGGAAATGCTGGCGGAAAAGAACGGCTGTTTCGGGCTTATCACGGGAGAGAGCCTCGGACAGGTGGCCTCCCAGACGATCCAGTCCCTCGCGGTCACGAATGAGGTCTGCCGCCTTCCCGTGTTCCGGCCGCTCATCGGCTTTGATAAAAACGAGATCATCGAGATCTCCCAGAGGATCGGAACCTACGAGACCTCAATCCTGCCCTTCGAGGACTGCTGCACGATCTTTGTTGCCAAACATCCGGTTACGAAGCCGAATCCCGGGATCATCCGCCGTCATGAAGGGAATCTGTCCGGAAAGATCGAAGAGCTCGTGAAGGAAGCGGTGGAGACCGCGGATGTGGTAGTGGCGGAGTGAGGTCAGAGCCGGTGCTTTAGCGGCCTTTCGGAATTGACGATGTGAGTTATCGAGTATCCTGAATGACGGCGCTTTCATGGTTTCCTCAAGCCGCGTCTTCCATGAGGCGGAGGAAACCATGAAGCACAGAAAACCATGAAACGCAGAAAGCACCCCCGCGACCCGCATTATCCTAAACGAAAAACGCCCGCACAATCGTGCAGGCGTTTTCATTCATTCTCTAAAGCCCAATCTCAGATCATGTAAGGCTTTAAGGTCTCGATCACATTGTCGATATTCTCTTCCGCATGAATGTTCAGATCGATCGGCTTGGAAAGATCCAGGCTGAAGATACCCATAATGGACTTCGCGTCGATGACATATCTGCCTGATACCAGGTCGAAATCATAGTCGAACTTCGTGATATCATTTACGAAAGATTTTACTTTATCGATCGAGTTCAATGAAATCTGTACTGTCTTCATTTTTAATTTCCTCCTTGTTTTTCATACCTTCTGCCTATTATACTAAATGGGCAAACCAAAAAAGTCAATGAAAAAAAGGGACAAAAATCTGCTTGAAAACGGTTAAAAAGGCAGCATTTCGGAATCTCGGCTGCAAAGTAAACGAATACGAATCGGTATTTATGCAACAAAAAATGACGGAGTTCGGGTACGAAATTGTACCATTTGACTCAAAAGCCGACGTGTATGTCATAAATACCTGTACGGTAACGAACATCGCGGACAGAAAAAGCCGCCAGATGATCCATCAGGCAAGAAAGCGGAATCCGGAGGCTGTGATCGTGGCCGTGGGCTGCTATGTCCAGACGGATCCGGAGGGAGCCTCAAAGGACGGCGGCGCCGATCTCCTTATCGGAAACAATCATAAAAAGGATCTTCCGCAGATCCTGGAACGATACTTCCGGGAGGGCGAAAATAAGGAGATCATACTGAGCGATCTTTCCGGAGGCTGCGAGTATGAGGATATGCAGGTAGAGAGCACCGCGGAGCATACCAGAGCCTATCTCAAGATCGAGGACGGCTGCAACCAGTTCTGCTCCTACTGCGCGATCCCCCTCGCAAGAGGAAGGGTACGCTCAAGAAGAGCGGAGGAGATCCGGACGGAAGCCGCATCCCTTGCCCGGAACGGCTACAGGGAGGTGGTCCTTACCGGGATCCATCTGAGTTCCTACGGGATCGATCTTCACGCAGGGGAGGAAGGAGCGCCGGAATCCTACAACGAAGCCGCGAAAACGGGAGGCTTTACGAATCGGGATCTTCTTTCGGTGATCGGGATCCTGTCAGAAACCGACGGGATCGAAAGGATCTGCCTCAGCTCCCTTGAACCGAGACTTATCACGGAAGAATTCCTCCGGGGGCTTAAGGAGTATCCGAAGATCTGTCCCCACTTTCATCTTTCTCTCCAGAGCGGCTCGGATGCCACGCTCCGGAGGATGAACCGGCATTATTCCACGGCGGAATTCCGGAACGGGATGGAGCTTCTGAGGAAGTTCTATGAGGATCCGGGGATCACGACGGATGTGATCGCGGGATTTCCGGGAGAGACGGAAAAAGAGTTTGAAGAGAGCTTTTCCTTCATCCGGGATGCCGGCTTTTCGAGACTTCACGTATTTCCCTACTCCAGAAGGAAAGGCACCGTGGCGGACCGCCTGCCGGATCAGGTGGGCAGCGCCGAAAAGGAGGAGCGGGTAAAAAGGCTGATCCTCCTTGGAGAGAACCTGGAGGAGGCCTTCGCGAAACGGTTTGAAGGAAGAGAGGTCTCCGTGCTCTTCGAGGAGAATAAAGACGGATTATTCAGCGGATTCACCCGGGAATATGTACGGGCATCCGGCAGTTTCCGGGAGGATATGACCGGCAGGATCGTTACCCTAAGACCAAAGGAGATAAAGGACGGAACCTTGTATTTTTAAGGGAGATGGAGTAAAATTATCAACCAGAGGGCTTACACTATGGAGAATTTGGGAAATACACAATTTTTCAGCATCGAAACGGATTCGGCTTCCGTCAAGCAGATGCTTCACGAGGTTTGTGAAGCCATGCACGACAAGGGCTACAATCCGGTCAATCAGATCGTGGGCTATATCATCTCGGGGGACCCGACCTACATCACCTCGCATAACGGCGCAAGGACCAAGATCATGAAATTCGAGCGGGACGAGATCATCGAAGAAATGCTCGAGGAATATATCAAGGTCAATCACTGGGACGAGTAGGAAGATCTTATGCGTATCATGGGATTGGATTACGGATCAAAGACCGTCGGCGTGGCTGTGTCGGATCCGCTTCTTATTACCGCGCAGGGCGTGGAGATCATCCGCCGGAAAGAGGAGAACAAGCTCCGGCAGACTCTTGCGCGCATCGAGGAGCTGATCGCTGAATATGAAGTCGGCTCCATTGTCCTCGGCTATCCGAAGAACATGAACGATACCGAGGGGGAGCGGGCCGGTCTTTCCGCGGAGTTTAAGGAGAAGCTTGAGCGGCGGACGGGGCTTCCCGTCACTCTCTGGGATGAGCGCCTGACCACCGTGGCGGCGGACAGGACCATGATCGAAGCGGGGATCCGCAGAGAACACCGGAAGGATTATGTGGATATGATCGCGGCCGTTCTGATCCTTCAGGGGTATCTTGACCGCGAGAATTCCGGGAAAGCCCGGACAGAGGAATAACTGATGGAAAAAGTATCCTTTTTGCTGGATGACGGAACAAAGGCGGAGTTTTATCCCCTTGAGCAGACGAAGCTTTCCGGCCGCACCTATCTTCTTGTTACGGATGCGGAGGAAGGGGACGGGGATGCGCTGATCCTGTGCCAGACGGAAACGGAGAAGGATGATGCCCGGACGGGAGGGAAGGAACTCACCTATGAGGTGGTGTCGGATGACGAACTCCTCGAGGCGCTTGCCCCGATCTTTGAAAACCTTCTTGAGGATATCGAAATAACGAAATGAGGACAATGTGAGCAAACAGAATATGATGCGGTCATCGGCCCTTAGGATCATTCCGCTGGGCGGTCTCGAGCAGATCGGGATGAACATCACCGTATTTGAATATGAGGACAGTATCATCGTCGTGGACTGCGGACTCGCGTTTCCGGAGGACGATATGCTCGGGGTCGACCTGGTGATCCCGGATGTCACATATTTAAAGGACAATATCAAAAAAGTAAAAGGCTTTATCATTACGCATGGGCACGAGGATCATATCGGTGCCCTGCCTTATGTTTTAAGGGAGATCAACGTACCGATCTACGCGACCCGTCTTACCATGGGGATCATCGAGAACAAGCTGAAAGAGCATGAACTCATGGACTCTACGAGGCGAAAAGTGGTCACCTTCGGACAGTCCATCAATCTCGGCCAGTTCCGTGTCGAATTCGTCAAGACCAATCACAGCATCGTGGACGCTGCGGCGCTGGCAATCTATTCGCCGGCCGGGATCATCGTGCATACCGGCGACTTTAAGGTGGATTACACACCGGTCTTCGGGGATGCCATCGACCTTCAGCGCTTCGCGGAGATCGGAAAGAAGGGCGTGCTCGCTCTGATGTGCGATTCCACCAATGCGGAACGCCCCGGATTCACTCCTTCCGAAAAGACCGTGGGGCAGAACCTGGACGCGCTCTTCGAGGAACACAGCGGTACGAGGATCGTGATCGCGACCTTCGCTTCGAACGTAGACCGGGTTCAGCAGATCATCAACACAGCCTGCAAATTCGGCCGCAAAGTGGCGATCGAAGGAAGGAGTATGGTCAATATCATCGAGACCGCGACGAATCTGGAATGTCTGCGCGTGCCCGATAATACATTGATCAGTGCGGACCAGTTGAAGAATTATCCGGACGAAAAGACGGTCATCATCACGACAGGCTCCCAGGGAGAGAGCATGGCGGCCCTTTCCCGTATGGCGGAGGGAACACATAAAAAGGTCCGGATCGGCCCGAACGATACCGTGATCTTTTCCTCACATCCGATCCCCGGCAACGAAAAGGCGGTCACGAACGTGATCAACGAGCTGCTGCTTCGGGGCGCGGACGTGATCTTTGAGGACGTTCATGTTTCGGGCCATGCCTGCCAGGAGGAGATCAAACTGATCTATTCCCTGGTGCACCCGAAATTCGCGATCCCCGTTCACGGAGAGTTCAAGCATCTGAAGGCGCAGGCAAAGCTCGCGCTGCAGCTCGGGGTACCGAAGGAGAATATCTTCATCATGCAGTCCGGCAACGTGCTCGAACTCACGGAGGATCACGCGGAGATCATCGGACAGGTGCATACCGGCGATATTCTTGTGGACGGTCTCGGTGTCGGGGATGTCGGAAATGTGGTCTTAAGAGACCGGCAGAGGCTTGCGGAAGACGGGATCATCATCGTGACCCTGGGCCTCGACGAAAGCGGACGGTATCTTGTCTGCGGGCCGGAGATCGTTTCAAGGGGATTCATCTACGTCAAGGAGTCGGATGAACTGATGGAAGAATCCCGGATGGTGGTCCTCCGTGCCGTGGAAGACTGTCTCGATCGCGGTGTGCGGGACTGGGGCAAGATCAAGGGAGCGATCCGTGATTCGCTGGGCGGTTTCGTATGGAGCAAAACCAACCGGCGGCCCATGATCCTTCCGATCATTATGGAGGTTTCCTACTGATGGAAAAAGTGATACGTGAGTACACGGATGCGTACGTGGAGAAACTGAAGACCTCGGAGGAGTATCTGAATTACAACCGCCAGCTCCGGAACATCAAGGATTATCCGGAACTGATGGACAGAATAAATTTTTACCGCGAAGAAAACTTCGTGATCCAGAATAAGTATGAGGGTGATGAACTCTATGACAAGCTCGAGGAGTTCTCGAAGAAATACGAAAGCTTTACGGAAAACCCCATCGTCAATGATTTCCTGAGCGCCGAGACCGCGTTCATAAGGATGCTTCAGGAAGTAAACACCTGCATTATTGAAGGACTGAATTTCGAATGAACCTGAAATCTTTAATTTTTGCCGTACTCGAAACGATCATCAAGGTCGTGGTGCTCGCGGGGGCCGTGATGCTGATCATACGCGGCGTCGGTGAGGCCTATGACTTCGGCTACCGTGTTTTCAAGGATGAGCCGGTATCCGCAAACAACGGACGGACGATCACTGTCGGAGTGGCGGAAAACGCTTCCGTCAGGGATGTGGCGGCCATGCTGATGGATAAGGGACTGATCCGGGATGACAAGCTTTTCGTTGTCCAGGAGATGCTTTCATCGCATCACGGAAAGATCCGGCCGGGCATTTATGATCTCAGCACGGGAATGACCGCGAATGAAATGCTTGCGGTCATGTCTTCGGAAGAGGACAAGGAAGAGGAGGATTCCGATCCGTCCGGAGATTCCGCCGGCACTTCTCTGACTGAGGACGAGGATTTCCCCGCGGAGGAGATCGGGGGCTATCCGGAAGGAATGCCCGAAGAGGAGCTTGCGGACAACGCGCCGGAGGAAGAGGACGGTGAATGAGGAGCGGACGGAGGTATTCCTTAACTCCCTTGACAGGGGCAGTACGCCGTATCTGGAAGAGCTTTACGAAGATGCCGTAAAGAGAAAGATCCCGGTGATCCGGCGTCCGACGCAGACGTTTTTAAGATTTCTTCTTGCGCTTCGCCGGCCTGAAAAGATCCTTGAGATCGGAACCGCCATCGGCTTTTCCGCACTCTTTATGGCTGAATATTGTGACACGGATGTCAGAATTATCACGATCGAAAAAAGCGAAAAACTGATCCCGGAAGCCAGGCAGCATTTCAGGGAAGCGAATATGGAAGATCGTATCACACTCCTTGAGGGGGACGCGGCGGATATCCTGCCGGAACTCCGGGAGTCCTGCGATCTTATTTTTATGGATGCCGCCAAGGGACAGTACAGCGCGTTTCTTCCGGATGCTTTAAGGCTCTTAAAAACGGGAGGCTTGCTGCTTTCGGATAATGTGCTGATGGACGGTGTGGTCATGGAATCGAGGTTTGCCGTGGTAAGGAGAAACCGTACGATCCATGAAAGGATGCGCTCCTACCTGAAGGAGATCAAGGATCATCCTCTGCTTGTCACGGACATCCTGCCAGTGGGGGACGGTATCGCGGTGAGCGTGAAGGTCTCCAAAGACCCGGAAACTTTCGGAACGGAGCCTGAGGCACGGTAAGCATAAAGGTCCCGGGAATCCGGAAAACTCTTTCCCGGGCCGGTGTATGAAAACAGGGAAACGGAATGAAAATGATAAGGAAACCCGAACTGCTGATCCCTGCAGGATCCCTTGAGGTCCTTAGGGAAGCGGTCATATACGGAGCCGACGCGGTCTATATCGGCGGCGATGCCTACGGACTTCGCGCAAAGGCGAAGAACTTTTCCCCGGAAGAGATGGCGGAGGGGATCGCCTTTGCCCACGATCACGGGGTGAAGGTTCATGTGACCGCGAACATTCTCGCGCATAATGAAGATCTCGAGGGTGCGGAAGCATATTTTGCGGAGCTTTCGAAACTGGGGCCGGACGCGCTGATCATAGCGGATCCGGGTCTTTTTTCCATCGCGGGGAGGATCTGCCCGGAGATTGCGATCCACATTTCCACTCAGGCGAACAATACGAATTATGAGACCTTCCGCTTCTGGTACGCACAGGGGGCAAAACGGGCAGTCTGCGCGAGGGAGCTTTCCCTTTCCGAGATCCGTTCGATCCGCGATCATATTCCTGAGGATATGGAAGTTGAAGCCTTTATCCACGGCTCGATGTGCATCTCCTATTCGGGAAGATGCCTTCTGAGCAGTTTCCTTGCGGGACGGGACGCGAACAGGGGCGAATGTACACATCCCTGCCGATGGAAATATCACGTGATGGAAGAAACGCGGCCCGGAGAGTATTATCCGGTGGAAGAAAACGACAGGGGCACCTACATCTTTAACTCTAAGGATCTTTGCATGATCGAATACATTCCGGAAATGATCGATGCCGGGATCGACAGTTTCAAGATCGAAGGAAGGATGAAGAACGCGGCCTATGTCGCCGCCATGGCAAGGACCTACCGGATCGCCATCGACGATTTCTTCGAGGATCCGGAAAAGTACCGAAAGAAACTTCCGTATTATCGCGAAGAGATCGCAAGATGCACCTACCGCCGCTATACGACGGGATTTTATTTCGGAGGAAGGAAAGAGGCTTCCGATACTCAGATCTATGACGAGAGCACCTATATCAGCGAAGCGGTCTACCTCGGTTTCGTTGAGGAGGTGACTGAGGAGTTCGCTGGAAGGAAAGGACATTTTATCCGGATCACCCAGAAGAACAAGTTCCGGGTGGGAGACGGGATCGAGCTTATGAAGACGGACGGAAGGAATCTTTCCGTGAAGGTTCTGGAGATTCTGACCGAAGACGGGGTGAGCAGGGACAGCGCGCCCCACGCGAAGGAGAAGCTTTATGTCAGACTTGATTCCGGCGGGGCCGTAAAGTATGATATTCTCCGTATGAATGTACAGGAAAAGGAAGGGAAAACGGAATGAAAGATTATTCGGAATGCGGCAGGATCAATATCGAGGAGATCTTTGCAAGCAAGGTCTTTACCCTCGATAAGATGAAAGAGAGGCTGCCGGCGGATGTCTACGAGGAGATCCTGAAGGTCAACCGGGAGGGCGGGGAACTGTCCTATTCTTCGGCGGAAACGGTGGCGAACGCGATGAAGGAATGGGCCATCGCGCAGGGAGCCACTCATTATACGCACTGGTTCCAGCCTCTTACCGGCATCACTGCGGAAAAGCACGACTCTTTTGTGACACATCCGAAATCGGACGGCAAGATGCTCCTGAGCTTCTCCGCGAAAGAACTTATAAAAGGCGAGCCGGATGCGTCGAGTTTTCCTTCGGGCGGACTGCGCTCCACCTTTGAAGCCCGCGGTTATACGGTGTGGGATACGACTTCCCCCGCTTTTATCAAAGAAGCGAGTACCGGGCCGATCCTCTGCATCCCTACCGCGTTCTGCTCCTATACCGGGGAGGCGCTTGATAAGAAGACTCCTCTTTTGAGGTCTCTCGAAGCGATCAACGAGCAGGCGCTCAGGATCGTGCACGCTTTCGGAAATACGGAAGCAAAAAAGGTTTCGGTATCCGTGGGCGCGGAGCAGGAGTACTTCCTTATCGATCGTGAAAACTATCTTAAGAGGGACGATCTCGTCTTTACCGGAAGGACGCTTTTCGGGGCGCAGCCTCCGAAGGGGCAGGAAATGGACGATCATTATTTCGGCGTGATCCGCGAACGAGTAGGTGCCTTTATGAACGATCTCAACGTGGAACTCTGGAAGCTCGGAGTGACCGCGAAGACCCAGCATAACGAGGTGGCGCCCGCCCAGCACGAACTCGCGCCGATCTATGAGGAGGCGAATATCGCGACGGACCACAACCAGCTGGTGATGGAAACCATGAAGCGCGTGGCTTTTGAGCATGGACTCACCTGCCTTCTTCATGAAAAACCCTTCGCCGGCGTGAACGGATCCGGTAAGCACAACAACTGGTCCCTTGTCACGGATAACGGAGTGAACCTTCTGGATCCGGGAAATACGCCGAACGAGAACATCCAGTTTCTTCTGATCCTTGCCTGCATCATCAAAGCCGTGGATACGCACGCGGACCTGCTGAGGCAGAGCGCATCCGATGTGGGGAACGACCACCGTCTCGGCGCCTCGGAAGCGCCTCCGGCGATCATGTCGGTATTCCTCGGTGAACAGCTGGATGATGTGGTAAGGCAACTGGTGGAGACCGGCGAGGCATCCCGCTCTCTTGAGGGCGGAGTACTGCAGACCGGCGTTTCCACGCTGATCGATGTGGAAAAGGACGGCACGGACCGGAACCGGACCTCGCCGTTCGCCTTCACCGGAAACAAGTTCGAATTCCGCTCCGTCGGATCCTCGGATTCCATCGCGAGCCCCAACACGATCCTGAATGCCATCGTGGCGGAAGCGTTCTGCGAGGCGGCGGACCGGATCGACGCGGCGGAAAACTTCGATAATGAAGTCCATGATATCATCAAGGAGTTTCTGGCAAAGCATCAGAGGATCATCTTCAACGGGGACGGCTATTCCGAAGAATGGGTGAAGGAAGCGGAAAGAAGAGGACTTCCGAACTTAAGGAATATGGTGGATGCGGTGGATACGCTGACGACGCCCAAGGCCATTGCCCTTTTCGAAAAGTTCGGGATCTTTACCAGAGCGGAGCTTGAATCCCGCGAGGAGATCCTTTACGAGTCCTATGCGAAGACGATCAACATCGAGGCGCTGACGATGATCAGCATGGTTTCGAAGAAATTCATTCCCGCCGGGATCCGGTATTCAAAGCTGCTTTCCGATACCGTGAACGCGGTGGAAAATGCCGGGACGGATCCTTCCGTACAGAGCCGGATCCTCGACAGGGTACAGACCAGACTGGATCTGATGTACAAGGCGATGGAGCGCCTGAGCGAAGTGGAAAAGAAGGGGCATTCGATCACCGACGCGAAGGAGCGGGCATTCTATTACCGCGATGTGGTACGCGCGGCGATGGATGAACTGCGGACCCCTACCGATGAGCTTGAGACGCTTGTGGATGAGCAGCTCTGGCCGGTACCTACCTACGGGGATATGCTGTTTGAAGTGTAGGATCATCCGGAAGACGCCGGAACATATGGAGAGTGCCGGGACGCCTGAAAGATGCGGGATTGCCTGCAGGAAGAGAAAAGGAGGAATTTCATGAGGTATTTCTTTAAGAGCACCATCGATAAAAACGGGGACCACTACAATATCCGCATTCCTTTCAATATCTGGGAGGTCTGCAAGCAGAGGGAGGTCATTGACGGGGAGATCATGCTGGATAACAAGTATATCGCCTGCAAACTCATTCCCTCGGAAAAGGGAAACTATTCGATCGACCTGACCGCGGAGGACGTGGCACATATGGATCTTTCCAAGAAACACGATCTTCTTCTTCATGTTTCGGGAAGCCTTATCAAGATGAACCAGAACAGTCCCTATTCCGTCGAGAATCCGATCCGGAAGATCGATCATATCGACATCATCATCCAGCCCATGGACGGTGTCTGCGGACAGACCGTAGTGGCGATGCTCGCCGGTGTGACGATCGCGGATGTTTCAAAGACCATGGGGATCCGCGAGTGGCAGGCCACGATGGGTGTCGTGATCTCGGCCCTCAACTATTACGGGATCGATCATAACGACATCATCGTGTATACGGAAGGTGAGCCGGTGACACTTCCGAAGTGCGCGGTACTGATGGAAAAGATGGGCCGCTTCTCGCATTATCTGCTCTACTTCGACGGGAAGTATTACGATCCGAACGACGGGATCTTCGAGGACTATGACCAGTCGAAGCTCCTCGGGTATCTGGAGATCTATACGGAGTAAGAGGAACAGGCGGATCTCACGGCCATCATAATATACAGAACTGATGAAAGGACATCCTCTATATGATCAACGAAACTTATAAGGAAATGCTGGGCAGAAAATCCGTGATCCGGGAAATGTCGGAATTCGCAACGAAGCGGGGAAAGGAGATCGGCTACGAAAATGTTTTCGATTACAGTCTCGGAAATCCTTCGGTTCCGGTGCCGGATGAATTCAACAACGGCCTGATCGACCTCATTCATGAAAAGACTTCCATCGAACTCCACGGCTACAGCCCGTCGGTGGGAAATACGGCCGTGAAGCAGGCTATCGCCGAAAGCCTTAACCGGAGATTCGGAATGAACTATACAGGAAACCATATCTTTCCGACGACGGGAGCGGCGGGGGCTGTTGCGCATGCTATCCGCTGTGTCACGAAGCCCGGTGATGAGGTGATCACCTTCGCGCCGTTCTTTCCGGAGTATCATCCTTATGTCGAAGGAGCGGGAGCCATATTGAAGGTCGTGCCTGCGAATACGGAGGATTTTCAGATCAATTTCGAAGCCTTCGATGAAATGATGAACGAAAACGTGGCCGCGGTGCTCATCAATACGCCGAACAATCCTTCCGGGATCGTTTACAGTGCCGGAACGCTGAAAAGACTTTCGGAGTATTTATATAAGAAAGAATCCGAATACGGTCATGACATCTTTCTTATTTCCGACGAGCCTTACCGGGAGATCGTGTTTGCGGGAGTGGAAGCGCCGTATGTATCCGGGTTCTACAAAAATACCCTTTCCTGCTATTCCTACTCCAAATCCCTTTCGCTTCCCGGCGAGAGGATCGGCTATGTGGCTGCGAATCCGGAATGCACCGATGCGGAACTCATCAGCGCGATCTGTGCGCAGATCTCAAGAGGGACCGGACATAACTGCCCGTCTTCCATGATGCAGCTCGGGGTTGCCAGAGTTCTGGACATTACATCCGATATGTCGGTTTATGAAACAAATATGAATATCCTTTATAAGGAACTGACTTCCCTCGGATTTGAAGTGATAAAACCGGGCGGAACGTTTTACATCTTCCCGAAAGCACTGGAAGAGGATGCGATCGCCTTCTGTACGAAGGCGAAGAAATATGATCTCATCCTCGTGCCTTCCGACAGCTTCGGGGTCAAAGGCTATTTCAGAATGGCCTACTGCATTGATACCGCGAAAGTGAAGCGCTCGCTTGCCGCACTCCGCAGATTTGTGGAAACAGAGTATAAGAGGTGACGGTCATGTCAGAAAGTATGAAACGAAAACTGATCCTTTCCGGCGTTCTTCTCTTCGTATTTGTCGTATTTTCCTTCTCCGTGGTACACGCGGATCTGAAGATGGTGAATGTGCTGGATGCGAAGACCATGAAAGAATCCTCCGAGATGACGGAGGTCGGAATGTCCACGCTCAATATCGGTGTGGCGGAAAAGATCGGATATCGTAAAGGCTGGTATATCCTTTCCGAAGCGATCGGGATCGTCGGTTACTTTACGGCTGCGTTCTTTGCAGTTCTCGGCGTGCTCCAGGTCATCACGCGAAAGGGGATCGGCAAAGCGGATAAAGATCTCTATCTTCTGGCGGTCTTCTATGTACTCGTTGCGCTGACCTATCTGATCTTTGAAGTTGTGGTACTGAACTGCAGACCGGTACTTCTGAAAGACGAACTTGAAGCATCCTATCCGTCTTCACACACTCTTCTCGGGATATGCATCTTCTCGACGGCGGCCATGCAGTTTCAAAGCAGGCTTCCGAAAAAGAATCTTCGGGTGACCGCGGTGACGGTCTGCATGGTACTCATGGGGCTGCAGATCATCAGCCGTCTGTTGTCCGGAGTGCACTGGCTTACGGATATAATCGGCGGTATTCTGATCAGCGCTTTTCTGATTTCACTGTATCTTCTCGGATACGACATCATCGAAAGACTGACTCCGAAGAATGCAAAAAAATGACACAAATGTCATAAATCGTTTACCGGAATAAAAACAAAAAAATGACCGAATTGGTTGACAAATAAAAAAAATCGTTATACATTAGCCATAGTAAACTCATTCTAACGTTAATGATAAGTGTGATGTGAAAGGAGATTTATCATGGCAGAAGAGAAGAAAGCTACAGCCAAAGCGATCATTCCGATCAAGGCTGAAGTGAAAGAAGAAGTTAAGGCTGCTCCTGCGAAGGAGGAAGCAAAGAAGGCAGAGCCCGCTAAGAAGGCTCCCGCGAAGAAGGCACCTGCGAAGAAGGTAGCTGCAAAGAAGCCCGCTGCAAAGAAGGCTGCTCCCGCGAAGAAGGCTGCCACCGCTAAGGCTACCGCTGCGAAGGCGGTTGCGGAGAAGGCACCTGCAAAGAAGGCCGCTCCCGCGAAGAAGGCTGTTGCGAAGAAGCCCGCTGCAAAGAAGACGGCTCCCGCAAAGAAGGCTGCTCCGGCTAAAGCTGCTGCAACGAAGGTTACCGCAAAGGCTACCGTTAATTTCGAGTTTGCAGGAAAGTCCTACACGCCCGAAGAGCTGATCAACATCGCGAAGGATGTTTGGAAGTATGATCTGAACGGTAAGGCTGCTGACTTCAAGACGGTTGAACTTTATGTTAAGCCGGAAGAGAGCGCTGCTTACTATGTGATCAACGGCGACGTTACCGGAAGCTTCTTCATCTAAATCCGAAATTTTTCGAAACAGAGAAGTACGAAAGAGGATTGCGAAAGCAGTCCTCTTTTTTCATCCCCTCCGTTATGACCCCCGGGGACGGGGTTAGTGGGTCATTTTTGTCCGGGGAAGCTACGAAGTGTGTTGCGAAGAGCAAAAACGAGCGCCTGCAACACACTTGCTTTCTTGTGGAAACTATTATGACCCCCGGGGACGGGGTTAGTGGGTCATTTTTGGCCGGGGAAGCTACGAAGTGTGTTGCGAGGAGCAAAAACGAGCGCTGGCAACACACTTGCTTTCTTGCGGAAGCTACGAAGTGTGTTGCGAGGAGCAAAAACGAGCGCTGGCAACACACTTGTTTTCTTGTGGAAACCATGAGGTGTGTTGCGAAGAGCAAAAATGATCGCCTGCAACACACTTCAGGTCAAATCTTCCCACTTTTTCGACGATCCCCCGATTTGGTGGGTACTGTGCATCCGGGGGCATAAGAAAAATGACCCCATAACCCCGTCCCCGGGGGTCATTTGGGGAGGAGGGGGTGAGGGTGGTGCCACGCTTAATAAATTCTTTAGATTTCCCCTGTTGACACCTATCCCCCGGCGTGATAGATTATGATTTGAAAAAGATATTAGCACTCCGAACGGATGAGTGCTAACAGCAACCGGCATCGGGGCTCCACACAGTACCGGAACGGAACCCGGCGAACCAGGCAACCGGCATCGGGGCTTCACACAGTACCGGAACGGAACCCGGCGAACCAAGCAACCGGCATCAGGGCTTTGCATTATGGCAGATCAGGAACTGGACGAACGGAAAATAAAGATCTTACACGCGATCATCCGGAATTACCTGGAAACGGGTGAGCCGGTGGGAAGCAGGACGATCTCGAAATACACGGATCTGAATCTGAGTTCGGCTACGATCCGGAACGAGATGGCGGATCTGGAGGAGATGGGTTATATCCTTCAGCCCCATACTTCGGCAGGCCGGATCCCCTCGGATAAAGGCTACCGCCTCTACGTGGATACGATGATGGAGGAGAAGGACCGTGAGATCGAGGAGCTGAAAGAGCTGATGATCGAGCGTGAGGAAAAGGTCGACCGGATGCTGAAGAGTGTGGCGAAGGTACTTGCCACGAACACGAACTACGCGACGATGGTATCCGCCCCCGCGATCCGTACGAACAAGATCAAGTTCATACAGCTTTCAAGGATGAATGAGGGACAGATCCTGGCGGTCGTTGTGGTCGAGGGCAATGTGATCAAGAACAACGTGATCGACTCGGACGGGAGCATCGACGATGAAACGCTCCTGAAGCTGAACCTTCTTCTTAATACGAATCTCTGCGGAAAGGCACTTGAGGAGATCAGCCTCGCGATGATCACGGCGATGAAGCAGCAGGCAGGGATCCATTCCGAGATGGTCGGAAACGTGATCGACGCCATAGCGGATTCGATCAAGTCCGAAGAGGATCTGCAGATCTACACTTCCGGCACAAACAATATTTTCAAGTACCCGGAACTTGCGGATTCGAGAAAGGCCAGCGACCTCATCAATACCTTCGAAGAAAAGCAGATGCTCACGGAACTCGTGAACGACACACTGGCCGGGGAAGAGGGAAGCGGCATTCAGGTATACATCGGAGATGAGACACCGGTCCAGAGCATGAAGGACTGCAGCGTGGTGACTGCAACCTATGAACTCGGAGAAGGGATGCGCGGGACCATCGGGATCATCGGACCGAAGAGAATGGACTATGAAAAAGTCGTCGGGACATTAAAGAGTATCACCCATCGTCTTGACGAATTATATAAAAAGAAATAGCAGGAGGTCATTGAAAGAATATGGCGGACAGGGACAGGAAGCTTAAGAACGAAGATCCGAATGACGGGAAACCGGATAAGGATCAGTCCGAAGAAAACATGAAGACCGAAGAAAACACTGAAGGAGCAAAAGCCGGGGCGAAAACCGGAACCGGGGAAAAGACCGGAACCGGGACAAAGACCGGAACCGGGGCACCGGAAGATTCGAATGACGGGAATACGGAGGATCCGGAAACTGTATCATCCGAAAATACGGAAACGGAAGCTTCCGGAGAAGCGGAAGGAGCCGAAAATACGGAAGCTTCCGGAGAAGACGCGAAGGGCCTTTTCAGGAAGAAAAACAAGTCCGATAAGAAGCAGGACGCGATGAAGGAAAAGGTGGCGGAGCTTGAGGATAAGGTAAAACGTCAGCTGGCCGAATTCGAAAACTTCCGGAACCGCACCGAAAAGGAAAAGAGCCAGATGTTCGAGCTTGGCGCGAAATCCGTGATCGAAAAGATCCTGCCGGTGGTCGACAACTTCGAACGGGGCCTGGCGACGGTGAGCGAGGAAGATAAGGCAACCCCCTTTGCCGAAGGGATGGAGATGATCTACAAGCAGCTGATGACAGAGCTTGAGAAGATGGAAGTAAAACCGATCCCGGCAGTCGGTGAGGAATTCAACCCCGAATTTCACAATGCGGTGATGCAGGTGGAGTCGGAAGAATATGACTCGGGCGTCATCGCACAGGAACTGCAGAAGGGCTACACCTACCGTGACACGGTGGTAAGGCACAGCATGGTGGCGGTAGTCAATTAGCTTTCCGGATTACGCGGGAAACCGCGATCACATAAGAAACAACGAATATTCAGGAGGATAAGAATATGAGCAAGATAATCGGTATTGACTTAGGTACGACAAACAGCTGCGTAGCGGTTATGGAAGGCGGAAAGCCCACCGTTATCGCCAACGCGGAAGGCGCGCGGACGACGCCTTCGGTAGTCGCTTTCACGAAGACCGGTGAGAGACTGATCGGTGAACCCGCGAAGCGTCAGGCCGTTACGAACGCGGAGAAGACCATTTCTTCCATCAAGAGAGATATGGGTACGGATCACGGCAGGACCATCGATGACAAAAAGTACTCTCCGCAGCAGATCTCCGCGATGATCCTTCAGAAGCTGAAAGCGGACGCGGAAAGCTATCTGGGCGAGAAGGTTACGGAAGCGGTCATCACGGTTCCCGCATACTTCAATGACGCGCAGAGGCAGGCAACAAAGGATGCCGGAAAGATCGCGGGCCTTGATGTAAAGCGTATCATCAACGAGCCTACGGCTGCAGCGCTTGCTTACGGTCTTGATAATGAAAAAGAGCAGAAGATCATGGTATACGACCTCGGCGGCGGTACCTTTGATGTGTCCATCATCGAGATCGGCGACGGTGTCATCGAAGTTCTTGCGACGAACGGTGATACGCACCTCGGCGGTGATGACTTCGATAACAAACTGACCCAGTACATGATCGATGAATTCAAGAAGGCTGAAGGCGTGGATCTTTCCAACGACAAGATGGCCCTCCAGAGACTGAAGGAAGCGGCCGAGAAGGCTAAGAAAGAGCTTTCATCCGCGACCACAACGAACATCAATCTTCCTTTCATCACGGCTACGAATGAAGGACCGAAACACTTCGATATGAACCTTACCAGGGCGAAGTTCGATGAGCTGACCCATGACCTTGTTGAAAAGACCGCAATTCCGGTACAGAACGCAATGAAGGACGCGGGACTTACGAACGCGGATCTCGGACAGGTACTTCTGGTCGGCGGATCGACCCGTATCCCCGCGGTACAGGAAAAGGTTAAACAGCTTACGGGAAAAGAGCCTTCGAAGAGCCTGAACCCGGATGAATGTGTAGCCCTCGGTGCCTCGATTCAGGGCGGAAAACTCGCCGGTGACGCCGGTGCGGGAGAGATTCTGCTCCTCGATGTTACGCCGCTTTCCCTTTCCATCGAGACCATGGGCGGGGTTGCTACCCGTCTGATTGAGAGGAACACCACGATCCCGACGAAGCATTCGCAGGTATTCTCTACGGCGGCCGACAACCAGAACGCTGTTGATATCAACGTATTACAGGGCGAGCGTCAGTTCGCGAAGGATAATAAGTCCCTCGGACAGTTCCGTCTCGACCGCATTGCTCCCGCACCCCGCGGAGTACCGCAGATCGAGGTTACCTTTGATATCGATGCGAACGGTATCGTAAACGTATCCGCGAAGGATCTCGGTACCGGCAAGGAACAGCACATCACCATCACGGCCGGCTCCAATATGTCCGATGAGGATATCGACAAGGCGATCAAGGAAGCGCAGGAATTTGAGGCGCAGGATAAGAAGCGGAAGGAAGCCATCGACACCAGAAACGATGCGGACGCTTTCGTATTCCAGACGGAGAAGGCGCTGAACGATGTGGGCGACAAGGTATCCGCCGACGAGAAGGCCTCCGTGGAAGCCGACATCAAGGCAGTAAAGGATATTCTGGAGAGAACGAAGGATCAGGAGATGAGCGATTCGGATCTCGATGAGCTGAAGGCTGCAAAGGAGAAGCTTACGAACTCCGCGCAGGGAGTATTCACAAAGATGTATGAGAGCATGCAGCAGAACGCTCAGGGCGGCGCAGGCCCGGATATGTCCGGATTCACAGGCGCGGGCCCGGATATGGGCGGAGCTTCCCAGAGCACGTCTCAGGATGATTCCTCCGATGACAGCGTGGTAGACGGCGACTTCCGCGAAGTATAAATCCTGAAAAGGAGAAGCAGTCATGGCAGAAACAAAACGGGACTATTACGAAGTCCTGGGCGTCGAAAAGAACGCGGATGACGCCGCCATCAAAAAAGCATACAGAGTACTGGCCAAGAAGTATCACCCGGATATGAATCCGGGTGATGCCGAGGCTGAAAAAAAGTTCAAGGAAGCTTCCGAAGCCTATGCGGTACTTTCGGATCCCGACAAGCGCAAGCAGTACGACCAGTTCGGACACGCGGCCTTTGAAGGCAGCGGCGGTTCGCCTTTCGGCGGATTCGATTTCAATACCGCGGATTTCTCGGATATCTTCGGCGATATCTTCGGTGATTTCTTCGGCGGCGGCCGTTCGAGGCGGAGCGGCAATGGTCCGATGAAGGGCGCGAACATCCGTACCAGCGTACGGATCACGTTCCTTGAGGCGGTCTTCGGCGTGGAAAAGGAGATCGAACTTACTCTGAAGGATGAGTGTATCAACTGCCACGGGACCGGCGCGAAGCCCGGAACAAAGCCCGAGACCTGTACGAAGTGCGGAGGCAAGGGACAGGTGGTCTACACCTCACAGTCGTTTTTCGGAACGGTCCGCAATGTGCAGACCTGTCCGGACTGCGGCGGCTCCGGCAAGGTAGTCCGTGAAAAATGCGCGGACTGCGGCGGAACCGGATATATCGCAAGCAGGAAAAAGATTCAGGTATCGATCCCCGCGGGCATTGACAACGGGCAGAGTGTCCGGATCCGCGGCAAGGGTGAGCCGGGTGTGAACGGCGGCGAGCGCGGAGACCTTCTGGTGGAGGTGATCGTGGGCCGTCATCCGATCTTCCAGAGACAGGACTACAATGGCTACTCCACCGTTCCGGTCTCCTATGCGATCGCGGCGCTTGGCGGCGATGTGGT
>JAILLW010000100.1 GCA_024692955.1 Lachnospiraceae bacterium
TCACACGCCCCGCCGACTTCTTCCGGGCGTGTGATACGAAAAAACTCTATTTCACACGCCCCGGAAGCGGATCCCGACGCGCTTTGCGCAGGCTTCATACCCGCCTTTATGCTTTCGCCGCATTTTCGGTTCCCGCAATCAGGGCCCTTCAGGCCCTGTACACGATATTCCCGCCGCAGATCGTCATACGGACCACGCCGGGAAGCTTCTCCCCGAGAAACGGCGTATTCTTCGACTTTGAATGAAGGTGCTCCGGAGTGACCTCCCACTCCGCCTCCGGGTCAAAGAGAACAAGATCCGCCGCCCCGCCTTCTTCGATCCTTCCCCCCGGGAGTCCGTACAGCTTCCTCGGAGAAAGGCTCATCCTGCAAAGCAGTTCCGGATAATCAAGGATCCCGGGGATTATCAGCTCCCGGATCGCCAGGGAAAGGGATGTCTCAAGTCCGGTAATACCGCTTGGAGCCTCCGTGACCGGAACGTCCTTCTCTTCTTTCGTATGCGGCGCATGATCCGTTGCAATAAGGTCGATGGTCCCGTCCCGAAGGCCTTCAAGGATCGCGATCCGGTCTTCCTCCGTTCTTAAGGGCGGGTTCATCTTCGCATAGCTCCCGTGCCGGATGATCGCCTCTTCGGTCAGGGAGAAGTGATGGGGCGTTGCCTCCGCGTGAATGGAAAGACCGCTTCTTTTCGCCTCACGGACAAGTTCCACCCCTTCCTTCGTGCTGATATGCTGGATCACAAAGACGGGCCCGTCGCTTTTTCCGGACATCTCTTCCTGAACCTCTTTCGCGATCCCGATGTCTCTTTTGATCAGACTGATCTCGGCTTCCCCCGGAGAGCCTTCCACCTTAAAATATGCGGAGGCCTTTCCGCGGTTGATTCCGTTATTTCCGATCAGGGACGGATCCTCCTCATGGAAGCTCAAAGGCACATTTAAGAGGGCAGCTTTCCTCATGGCCTCCTTCACGATCCCCTCGTTCATAAGCGGGATCCCGTCATCGGTAAAGCCCAGCGCACCGGCGGCCTTTAAGCCTTCAAGATCCGTAAGTTTCTCCCCCTTCATTCCGAGAGTCACATTTGCGCAGGCATGAACCCGGATTCCTGTCGTTTTCCCCTTATCGAGAACTTCCTTAAGGACAGCCGGATTATCGATCCTCGGCGAAGTATTTGCCATCATGATGACTTCCGTAAAGCCTCCCGCCGCAGCCGCCATGGCCCCCGTCAGGATATCCTCCTTATGGGTAAAGCCCGGATCCCGGAAGTGCACATGGGTATCCGCAAGTCCCGGTGCGATATAAAGGCCGGAGGCGTCGATGATCTCCCCTTCGGGAGCAGAAAGGGTCTTCCCCTCAGGAGCAGAAAGGGCCTTCCCTTCGGGAGCAGAAAGGGTCTTCCCCTCAGAAGCAGAAAGGGTCTTCCCCTCAGAAAGAGGATGGTTCTCCCCTTCGGGAGCAGAAAGGCTTTCCCATTCATGAACAGAAAGGATCTTCCCTTCACGAATGAGAAGATCCGCTTTGAACATCCGGTCCTCGCCGGGATCTATGATGATTCCGTTTTTAATAAGCATATGATTCTCCAGCCTGTGATTCTCCGGCCTTCCGGCTTTAATCCGCTCGTCTGCCTTAAACCCTGTCCGAATGAGCATCTCTGCGGGTCAGAGTTTCTTAAGCTCCCCGATCAGCATTTCCTCCGACTCCACCGTTACGGAATCGATCCCGCAGTCCCTGGCGGCCGCGGTATTCTCCTCACGGTCATCAAAGAAAAGGCTCTCTTTCGGATCAAGGCCGAACCTTGAAAGGAGTTCCAGGTAGAAGGCCGGATCCGGTTTGATAAGATGCACCATGTAGGAGACCAGTTCTCCGTCCGTGTATTCCCGGAAAGGCTTTCCCTCCGTATGCACCCTGAACAGCCCCTCCGCGTAATTGGAGAGCAGATAGATCCGGTAGCCTTTATCCTTCAGGCGCCGTATCTCTTCCCAGACCGCCGGGCGGTCAATGGGCATATTCTCGGGATGGCTGAAAAAATGGCGGATCGGCCCGGCTTCCTCAGGGAACATCCGGCAGAAATCCTCCACCACTTCGTCAAACGGACGGATCGCAAGATCAAGCTGCGCCCAGAGAGGATCCGCCATCATCTTATGAAAAAGCTTCGTCGCCCGCTCGATCGTGAGCCCCGCTTCCGCCATTGCGTATTCCCAGCGGTAGGAAAGAAGGACTCCCCCCACATCAAAGATCAGATTCTTATACATAATGTTCATACCATTGCTGGAACACGAAGAACGACCAGGCAAGCTTCGAAAAGTTCGCGCCGGTAGCCGGGCCCGCGTCTCCGGTCTCCAGATATTTGAGGATAAATTTTGAGGTGTACTCCGGGTCAAAAAGTCCCTGGTCCCGCAGGAGCGACGGCTCCGCAAAGGAGATCAGCCTCTCCTTAAGCGGCCCCCGGAGCCACTTGTCGATCGGCACACCGAAACCGGTCTTCGGCCTGTCGAGAAGTTCCTTCGGAATATAATCGTAAGCGATATCCTTCAGGATCTTTTTCTTGACACCCCTGTCATATTTAAAGCGATGATCGATCCGGTAAGAGTATTCCATCACATCACGGTCCAGGATCGGGCAGCGCGCTTCGAGGGAATATTTCATGGAGGCGCGGTCCACCTTGCAAAGAATATCTCCCGGCAGATAGGTATCCATGTCAAGGAGCATTCTCCGGACCTGCCAGTTCTTCACTCCGACTGCCTGATAGCGGTCTTCGATCTCGTACTGACAGGAAAGCCCCGGTGAATCGACCATCTTAAGAGCGGTTTCCACATAGCTGGACGCACCAAACTGGGTCTTGGTCTTTTTATTCCGGTTGTTCGCCACGATCCTCACGCGGAATGGCAGATGCTTCATCAGGCCCGCCTTCCGGATAAGCGGTGCGTTCAGGATCCCGTAGATGATCCCTCCGGGAAGATCGAGGTGCTGTGCCTGAAGCGCATTGTCATAGATATTGTAGCCGCAGAAAAACTCATCGCCGCCGTCGCCGGAAAGAGCCACCGTAACCTGCTCCTTCGCAAGCTCCGACACCAGCATCGTCGCGATCTGGGAAGAATCCGCAAAAGGCTCGTCATAGTATGCGGGAATGCTTTCCACAAGGGAGAACATCTCTTCCTCTGAGATGTATCGTTCCGTATGATCCGTTCCAAGGTGCGATGCGACCTCCTTCGCAAACTTTGCTTCATTGAACGCGTCTTCGGAAAAGCCGATGGAGAAGGTCTTTAAGGGCCGGTCCGCGCACTCCTGCGCCATGGCGGTGATCAGGGAGGAATCGTAGCCTCCGGAGAGGAACGTTCCAAGGGGAACGTCCGCGATCATTCTCCGCTTTACGGCATCGAAAAGGAGCTTTTTCAGTTCCGCCTTTGCCTCGGCGTAATCTGTTACGGGCTTTTGGCTCTTCGCATACCAGACCATCTTCGGATCCCAGTATCGTTCGATGCTGATCTGGCGGTATGCGGTATTGAACCCGTCCTCCGGGTCGATCATAAAGCGAAGGAGACATCCCGGCTCCAGCTTTCTTACGTTTTTAAAGATCGTATCCGGTGCGTTGATATACTGCTGATAAAGATATCTGGAAAGAACATCCCGGCGGATCTCCTTACGGAATCCCGGGCGTTTCATGAGAGGTTTCAGTTCGGAGGCGAAATAAAGATTGACACCTGTGTCATTTTCTTCGATCTCGTAATAAAGAGGCTTCTTCCCGATGCGGTCCCGTCCGAGAAGAAGTTCTTTGTTCTCCCTGTCATAGAGCGCGAAGGCGAACATCCCGTTCAGGCGGTCAACGAAGCGCTCCCCCCATTTTTCATAAGCGGCAAGCAGGATCTCGGTATCACAGTCCGAGCGGAAGGGATAGGAAGAAAGCTCTTTTCTGAGCTCAAGGAAATTATAGATCTCTCCGTTGTAAACAATACTGAGCCTTCCGGATGCGGAGTGCATCGGCTGATGTCCCGCTTCGGAAAGATCGAGGATCGAAAGACGCCTCTGGGCAAGGCCTACGGTATAGCCGTCGGATGCCTCATAAAGCTCGACTCCGGAATCATCCGGACCCCGATGAAGCATCGTGTCGTTCATCGCACGAAGCTCATCCTCCGTGATATGCTTTTTGGAGAGAAAACCGCTGATACCGCACATAAATCATCTGTAATGGTAATAATCAAGAAACCAGTCCGCGAAACGGCCGAGGCCTTCGTCGATGGTGGTCTCGGGCTTGAATCCGAAATCGTTCATAAGATCCGTTACGTCGGCGCAGGTGGCCTTCACATCCCCGGGCTGCATGGGAAGGAACTCTTTCTTCGCCGTTTTCCCGAGCTTCCTTTCCAGAGTGCCGATATAGTCCATCAGGTTCTCCGGATGATGATTTCCGATGTTGTAGACCTTATAGGGCGCGCCGACTTCGTTCTCTTCGGGCGGATTCGGCAGGATGTTCAGGATCCCGGCGATGATGTCATCCACATAGGTGAAGTCGCGCTGCATGTCGCCGTGATTGAAGACCTTGATGGGCTCGTCTTTCATGATGGCGTTGGCAAAAAGGAACGCCGCCATATCCGGCCGCCCCATGGGTCCGTACACGGTAAAGAACCGGAGTCCCGTGGAGGGGATCCCGTAGAGTTTCGAATAGGAATGAGCCATGAGCTCGTTCGACTTTTTCGTCGCGGCGTAAAGGGATACCGGCGTATCCACCTTGTCCTCAACGGAGAAGGGGACCTTTTTGTTGCCTCCGTAAACGGAGCTTGAGGAAGCATAAAGAAGATGCTTTATCCCCTTGTGCCTGCAGGCTTCAAGGATGTTCAGAAAGCCCACAAGGTTCGACTGCATATAGGCATAGGGATTCTCGATACTGTAGCGTACCCCGGCCTGGGCAGCAAGGTTCACCGCTATGTCCGGCTTATACTCCTCAAAAAGGGCGAATACGGCATCCTTGTCCGCCAGATCCCCCTTCACGAAAGAAAAGGCCGGATATGTCTTCAGAATATCGAGCCGTGCTTCTTTCAAGGTCACATCATAATAGTCGTTCAGATTGTCATATCCGACAACCTTTCCTCCTTTTTCAAGGATCGCTTTCGAAAGGTGAAAGCCGATAAAGCCCGCGGCACCCGTCACAAGATAGGTGAGTGACGGGTCGAGTCTTCCTTCCTTCATGGTATCCTCCGTTAGTCCACTTCCGCCTCTTCCTTCTTTTCCGAGGTCTCGTGGTATTCCTGTTCCGTATTGACCGACCAGATGTTGTCCTTGTTCTTTTCGCCGGAGAGGATGTTCTTCACCGTCTCGAAGGAGGTGCACATCGAATGGTCGATATTGTTGTAGCGGTGCTGGCCGTTGCGGCCCACACAGTAGAGATTGTCGATCCCCTTCAGGTAGGACACAAGGGTATCGATCTCGTCATAGGTGTCGAAGTAGGCGGGATAGGCTTTTTTCACCTTTTCCATATGGTAATCCAGCACCTCTTCCGCGCTGTCGATGAGCCCGAGCTTCACCATCTCCCCAATGCCAAGCTTCGCGAACTCCTCTTCGGTCATGTTCCAGTACTCATCGCCTTCCGTAACAAAATACTCGAGGCCGACCCATACCGTGTGCTCCAGGTCTTTGATCATATAAGGCGACCAGTTGTTGTAGATCTGGAAGCGTCCGAGCTTGACCTTCCGGTCCTGTACATAGACCCAGCAGTCCGGCACGATATTCTGTATCGTTTTAATGTCCGTCAGATTCTTAAGCTTCAGCTTCGGAACCAGTACGCCCAGGGTCATATAATCACGGTAGGGAAGTCCGGCCGCGATCCTCGCTTCGTTTTCCGGTACGTCGTTCATTCCGGCGATCAGGTCACGGATCGGCATCGAGGAAATGAAGATATCGCCTTCTTCGGTGGTCTCCCTGCCGGTTTCCGAATCCTGCCAGGTAAGGGAAGTTATGACATTATCGTCATTTTTGTGGATCTTCACGACTTTGGCGTTTGTGAGGATCTTTCCGCCCTTTTTCCGCACTTCGTCCGCGGTCACATCCCAGAGCTGTCCGGGACCGAGCTTCGGATATTTGAATTCCTCGATGAGCGAGGTGTTTACCTTGCGGTTCTTTACCTTGAAGAGTTTTCCGAAATAATCCTTCAGGATCCCGAAGATCGAAAGCCCCTTTGTCCGCTGTTTCCCCCAGGAAGCATCGATCTCGGAAGGATGCCGTCCCCAGAGGTTCTCCGTATAGTATTCGAAGAACATGGAATAGAGCTTCTTTCCGAAGGAATTGATGTAGAGGTTTTCCAGATTGTCCTCGGGACGCTTGTGAAAAACGGAAGCCAGATAGGAAAAGCCGACCTTCATTGTCGTAAGAAAGCCGAAGTTCTTAAAGGTCTCCGGTTTTAAGGAGATCGGATAATCATAGAATTTATCATCGAAAAGGATGCGGGATACCCGGTGACGGGTCAGCATAACGCGGTCTTCCTTTTCCGGATCGGGACCGCCCTCATGAAGAGGCATGGGCCGGTTCAGAACGATGTCATCATAAGTGGGAGCGCCCTGCATCGGAAGCATCCTGTCCCACCAGGCGTTTACCTCGGGAATCTTGGAGAAGAAACGGTGTCCGCCCATATCCATGCGGTTCCCCTTGTAGTTCACGGTCTTGGAGATGCCGCCGAATTCCTCGGTCTCTTCGAATACCGTTACTTCAATGTCCTCTCCCTTCGTCAGGAGTTCGTAGGCCGCGGTGAGCCCCGCCGGCCCGGCGCCGATGATCAGTACTTTCTTGCTCATGTGCCGTCCTTTCTATTTCGGTGCGGAATTATTTGCGGAGCAGAGACTGGCGCGCGCCATGATTGGCCGCGCGATGGTTCAGAGTGTCGCTTACGGCGTCCATCCTGAGCCCCGCGTCAATGAAGTCACAGTATTTGCACATCGGATAATCCGCCCGGGAATTCCGGATCGCCTGACGAACCTTGCGGTATTCGGGCGAGTTCCAGGCCTCCTTCAGCGGAGTGGTGTTAAGATCCGCCATGGTCGTGACCTCATAATTGTCGCAGCAGCAGATTCCCATTCTGCCGTCCGGGAAAATGAAGATATCCGTATAGGGCATCAGGCAGGTCTCTTCAATGAGTTTTGTCGTGTTCTTCTTGTTCGGAGCGCTTCCGGCACGGTTTGTGAGCACGGCCTTGGCATATCTCATCTGAACAAGGAGCTCCACATCCTGAAATTCTTCTTCATGGGATTTCGCGTATTCATAGATCTCCTTCACGTTGTCGTGAAGCTTCATGTTTTCGCAGTAATTGTTGATGATCAGCTGATTTACGTAAGGGATCACGGATTTCACCTTATCGATATCAAGGAGCAGTCCGTTCGTCGACATAAAGATAAAGCACTCGGGAAGCTTCTCCCTGCAGTACTTGTGGAATTCCACGATCCTCGTATCCAGCCAGGGTTCGTTATTCCCGTAGAGGGTGAGGTGTCCTTTGTAGCCCCAGTCGGCCAGCTGGTCGATGATGTGATAGAAAAGCGATTCCTCCATCCGCTTGTAGGGGCGCTTTTCCGCGTATTTATTCGCCGTACAGAAAGCACAGTTCCCGTTGCAGCGGTTGATCGTTTCGAGATTCACGATCAGCGGCATCGGAGGTTCCTCGGTGCTCAGGAAATAATCGATATACTCCTGCTGGAGTTTCCTTCTGGTGGCAAACTGCAGCTTCAGATAGCTGCCGGCGGAAAGAGAGGGAAAGACCTTCTGGAGATTCCATCCGATGACGCCTCCGAAATTATGATATCTGACAGACATATTCTTCTCCTTTACGGTTTGGATTTTGTCGTGAGTTATGCCTCAACCTTTTTATTATACTATAATCCGGCCGATTTATCTACCGATGGAATGGTATTCGATCCCGGCTTCTTTCATGCCTGACGGGTCATAGAGATTCCTTCCGTCATAGACGAGCGGGGTATGCATGAGTTCCTTAAAGTC
>JAILLW010000105.1 GCA_024692955.1 Lachnospiraceae bacterium
CGATCTCCGAAGGAAGGACTGTCACAATGCATTCAGCCTTTACGGTCGTACCTGCTGCCGCTCCGTTTGCTGCTGCAGTTATGGTCACGGTCGCCGGTATCGGATCTCCGGATCCGTCGACATCTGCACTCCGAGCCGTGATCAGGCCTGTATCATCAAGTTCCACATATGTCCCGGAACCATCGGAACTGCTCCAGGTCACACTCTTATCCCGGGCGCCTGCAGGGCTTACCGCTGCGGACAGTTTAAATGAGTCTCCGGGGTACAGCGAAACCGCTGTCTTATTCAGGGTGACCTTGGTTACATCCATTTCATCGGAAACAGGTTCCGGCGAAGGTGAAGGCTCAGGTTTTGCATTTCCTACTGCCAGATTATAGGTTCCACGAACTCCGTTCTCTGTTGAGGCCGTGATCACAACATTACCTTCTGCCATGCCTCTTACAAGTCCGGTCTGATCTGTAGTCGCAATGTTCACATCGCTGCTTGACCATGTAATATCAGTTCCGGCCGTTGCATTTGCGGGAGATATTGTCGCTTCAAGCTGAAGAGTGGATCCGATCTTTACGGATGTTGCATCTGCGGTTATCGTGACAGATGTGGGATACACGTTGGTGTCCTCAACGATCACCAGGCAGTCCTTCGTATATGTTACGCTCGCCCCGCCATCCACGCTTGCACTGACACTGACTCTTACCTTGGCACGTCCCGGCGCATTTGCATTTACGATGATCTGTCCGTCGGTATGACTTGCTTCGGTGATCACAGTTTCACCTTTCTTTTTAGGATTATTATTGATGATGCTCCATATTACCGTCGGTACCGGGTCAATGGCCACATCTTCAGGCAGAGTCACTAGTTTGATCGTTGCTGTATCGGGCTTTCCTGACGTGCCGGAATCCGGACCTTTATAAAGAGTTGTTCTCGTTATTTCAGTTCCCTCTTCGTCAGTAATCTTCAGGCCTGTAAGCAGAGCACAGTGACCGTTTGCATATTTTACAAGCTCACCGTCTTCATTCGGATATGTGCCTGTCAAGAGCGTTGTGTAATCCGCTCCGTAATATGTATCATTCCCCTGCGCATCAGTCTTCTTAACCCAGGAGATCTCTGCGGTATTATCATCAAAGTACCAGCCTGTAATGCCATATTCCGCACTTGAAGCAGTATAAGCAGAATCATCCGGTATAAATCCTGTTGCAAGAACTCCGCTCCCGGTAAGGAGATATTTCTTCCCGTCTACGGTTATGATATTTGCCGGCAACAGTTCAGCCGGAGATGCCTTCTGAACACTGCCGTTCTTAACATATACGAACACACCGTCGGAAATCTCAACAATTCCGGTGGTCCCGGCTGAATATCCGCTTGAAGCAGCCGTACCTCTGCCATGTTCGTCGAAATAATAAAGAATGCCGTCAATCACTGCGGAAGTATTCTCATATCTGTACCCCTGAGCATCAAATCCGTAAATATCGTCTTCATAATCCTGCACGACAGATACCGTATCCTTCATTGGCTCATCTTTTTCTACGAAATAAAGCTGTGTCATCGACCCGGTAAAGTTCTTTACTTCATGGGGAACATATTTGACCCCCGCATCCGTAACATTCCAACCGGTATTATAGCTGACACCATGATCATCCATATAAGATAACCAGAGTGATGTCTCACCACCGGTGAATCTGATCTTCTTTTCATCCTCTTCCGAGCCGCCATACAGGATATAGGCCTTATCGCCTCCGCCAAGCCCCTGGAAAGCAAGGTAACCTACGGATTCAACCGTATTGGGAAGATACACCTCGGCATGATCTTTATCAGATCCGACATTCAAAAACGCATACCAGTCGATATTCTTTATTCCCACGGGAAGGGCTACGATCTCAAGGTTTTTACAGTTCCTGAATGCATCGGTTCCAATATCCTGCGTATTCACCGAAAACTCCACATTTGTCAGCTGTTCGCAATCTTTAAATGCAGCCTTTTTGATCGAAGTTACGGCATCGGGCATGGTGATCCCCGTTATTTTCTTCGCACCGGCGAACACATACTCATCGATCACAGTTACACCCTGCGGAATACTTATATTACCTTCAAGACTGAAACAGCTGCAGAAGCTGTACCTTCCAAGATAGGTAAGCGTATCCGGCAGGTTTATGGATGTAAGAGCTGTACAGTAGTCGAAGGATAAACCTGCAGCGGCTCCTTCGGTGCTGGTTCCGATCTCTGTGACAGCACCTTCGAACGTAACGGACGTAAGGTTCACGCATCCGTAGCAGACTTCCGCAGGTATCACGGTAATTCCTTCCGGGAATACGATTGATGTAATCCCCGATTCATAGAATACGCCGTCCCCAAGTTTTGTTACGGTTTCAGGTATTGTAAAGGAAGTCAGTGACGCTGTATATCTGAATGCACCGGTTCCGATCCTTACAATATTGTCAGGCAATGTAGCCGACGTCAGCGCGTCACATCCGAAGAAGGTCTCATCGGGAACCTCATTTATATTCTTAGGAAGTTTTACCGTAGTAAGAGCACTGGTATTATCATTGATCATCTTTACCACACCCTTACCGAAATCCGTTACGGTATCCGGGAAGGAGATCGATGTTAGAGACTTACACCGCATAAATGCGTAATCCCCTATCCTTGTAAGATTTCCGTTTTCTGCGAATGTAACCGTTGCAAGCTTCTCGCAATCGTAAAAAGCTCCCTCTCCTATCTCGGTGACGGTTGCCGGTATGGTAACACTCTGAAGATCAAGATAATCGGCAAACGCATGATAACCGATTCTGGTAACATTGGAAGGGATGTTGTCAAGCTTTGTAATACCACGCGGAAATCCCCGCTCTCCAAGTTCCGTGATACAGGAAGGGATGGTGAATGCCGTAAGATTCCTGTCTTCTCCGAACTCGTCCGTGAGTACTCCGTTATTCCAGCTTTCTATGGAAGGATTAAGCGTCAGGCTTGTGATACTTGTGGTGTTTGAGAACACGCCGCATCCCAGATGCTTTACGCTTGGGAGATTTACGGTTGTCATTGCGACCATATCGTTAAATGCATGATCCCCGATCACTTCGACACCCGGCCCTGAGAATGACGTTACAGAACTGCCGGACGAATCACTGAAATCAAAAGCGTATTCGCCTATTACCTTAACGCTTTCATTAAGGACAACTTTGGTAAACACTTTTCCGCCGGACTGGCCATAGGGATAATAAGCGGTGCTGAAATAAACATTGCTTCTTGTATAGTGGAAGGCATAGTTGCCTATCCTTGTCACGGTATAGGTCCTGCCGTTTCCGGTAAGGGTTCCGATCGTAAGCGTATCCTGAGTTCCGCCCTTATCGGTAAGTTCCTTTATCGTGACTGTATTGCTGCCGTCACTGTTCGTATAGCAGGTGAAGGTATTCCCGTCACTGTCCTTTAGAGTCAGTTCTTCATTCTGTGATTTTTCCACCCTTACCCTGCATGATGCAGTAAATATCTCTCCATCCGACCTTCTGATATTTGCCGTGATCGTTACATAGCTTTCATAATCCAGTGTAGCGGCGTATGCATAAACCTGTATTCCATCCTGTCCTTCAAATATGGTCGCCACATAATTTGCCGGGCATTCCACACCATCCCTGTATCCCTTGATCGTATAGCTGACTGTCGGGGCCGGCACAGGTGTCTCCGGGTCCATCTTGAGCTTAAGATAAACCTTGTTTTTGCCATCCTGCTGGTCATTCGTGTATACCGTCGTCTCGGATACAAGCTTATCGGGATCCTGTCCGTCTATATAAAAACCGTATACATTTTTAAGCGGATCACTGCCTCTTATGAGCGTGAGCGCCTCAGTGTTTCCGCCGTATACCGCATCATACTCATCCCCGCCCTCATCATACATCGTTTCGGGAAGTGCGACAGGGTCACTAAATACAGGCATATTTGCGGGAAGCCGAAGCTCTTCAAGTTCATAGCAGCCGCTCTCCATGTATCCCAGATTGAAATATGCAATACTGCTTGAAGATAAAGCATCAGCGTTATCACCGAAGTTTACGCCGCTAAGATCAAGCGCAGGCAGTACGGGAGTCGAGAACATAGACCCGGATTTGCCTTTATTTATTTTCGACAGATCAAATCCGGTGCCCAGAGTAAGGTCTGTACAGATGTCAAGATCAAACATCCTCGTGGCAGCGTTAAGGGAGCCTGTATTAAAGCAGCTTATATTCAGGGATTCCTTCTTGCGCAGGTTGAACATACGGTTCATGGGCGGGACCTTGGATGTATCAAACCTGCTTCCAAAGGAAAGCTGCTCAGCCTCCGGCAGGTCAAACATCAGGGCCATGTTCTGAACCCTGGAAGTGTCGAAATTCTTAAAAGCCGACAGATCAAGACTCGTAAAGGCAGGTCCTCTTTCACCTGCTTCTCTTCCTCCACTGTGACTCTGATAGCAGCCCCTGCTTAAATACCCGTCATAATAACCCGAATATTCATCTCCAAGCACTCTCTTATCACCGGGACCCTTGCTTATCCAGTGGAAGCATCCGAACATACCGAACATATCCACAACCGAAGAGGTATCAAGAAGAGTCAGGTTCTCTGCTCCCTCCAATGTCAGTGAAGAACAGCTCATAAAAAGCTCACTCATGTCCCTTACATGAGATGTGTCCATATCACCCGGGAATTTGATGCTTGAAAGATTCTTCTGGTTCAGGAACATTCCGGCCATGCTGTCAACCTTGCCGAAGTCAAAACCGCTAAGGTCAAGGGAAGTATATACACCCTGTGCATATGCATGAGGCTTGGCTTTGAAATCCGTCCATACGCCTGCCGCACCGAACATATAGGCCATGTCGGTCACATTGGATGTATTAAAGTTCGAAACATTCGGATTCGAAATATGAGCGTCATAGAACATATATGACATATCCGTGACTTTGGATGTATCAAATCCCGAAACATCCGGTCCGCTGCCGACAACATACTGTGCATAGAACATGCGGCTCATATCAGTAACGTTTGACGTATCAAGCGCCGAAATATCAAGGCTGTTAAGCATGGTCACAGGCACGTTATAACCCATGTTCCCGTATGTATTTCCGTAAAACATGGAATTCATGTCCGTTATGTTGCTTCCGACCTTTTCACCGTTCGGACCGCCCTCTATAGTGAGGCTTGTAACACACATCATCTCAAGCTTGCTGTGCCCGGTTGTAAGAAGGCTCGTACAGTCATCAGGGAATCCCACGCCATAGCTTATCGTGACGCCTGAAGCCAGGATCGGATAACGCCTGCCTCCCGTATACATCTTTTCGCCTGTATTCTCATCATAGAAATATCCGATCTCTCCAAGCCTGACATCATACTCTTTTTGGGTCAGAGGATCTGTCCATCTGGCAGGAATGATCCATTCATCAAGCAGGTAATCCTCCGGATTTTTGCTTCTCCAGCCATAGGAAAACCCGCTCGTCAGCCCGTAATCGGGCTGATTGGAAGTGTTATAAAGAGTAAGTGTATTACGGCTGTCATCTCTTCTGTATATATAAGGCGCAACCGAGAAACTTCCCATCTCGCTCTTTAAATAAATATCCGATTTGTAATACGCTGTCCTGTCGCTGTAATAGTCATCCTCCGTCACATCAAAATAGCGGTTTGAATCAAACTCAACCTGCTCAAGAGCATAGAAATAATTGTCATCGTTGTATTCCCAGTCACCCTTGAACAGGGAATCTTTCTGGCCTGCATCGTACATATAAGCGACAATGGCGATCACGTTATCCTCCGTAATCTTCCCTGCCTTAAGTTTGGATGTATCCACCACAGCATTACCTGATAATTCAGTGGCTGTGGAATTACCGTTTCCGTCTGTTTCAGGATCACTGAACGAATAGTTTTCCGATGTGATCTCCTGTGACGATACACGGTGATATATGCCTGTAGTACCGTTTTGCTCATACTCCCATGCATAAAGCCTGCGGATCAGTGTTTCATCATTCAGTTCTACCCGTACTGTCTGATTTGATTCATCATCATAACGTTCGAACGTTCTGTCAACCGTAAATTCGGCAGGAATGTCATGAACCTCAAAGTTAACCTTCCCCCCTGAAGCTGCGATCGTATCCGCCTCAACCGCTTCGCCTAACGCTCCGTCCGTGATCTCATTTAAGTAAACAGGTGTATCCCCATATCCTGACAGGGATACGATCTCCTCACCCGTAAAGAAACGTCCGCCATTACGCTCTACCTGTATGTCATTGTATATGCCGGAGAATATTTCCTTGTATTTATGGTCCTCAATTTCACTCATATCCCCTTTGTAGGTATATGAGCCTCCGGCAACATAATAATCCGCACCAAGGGTCGGTTCACCGATGTTCATGGAAGGTGCTGCCGATTCTTCTGAAATAACGCCCGTTATCTCTTCGGATTCCGTGGGGCCCTCCTCATGCCCGTAATCCGGAAATAAGGTTTCGGCATCCGGTGTAACATACGCGTCTTCGTCCGAAACGATGCCTTCCTCAAATAATCCCGGGACGGATGCATACACATCAGCGGGAACAGCCGTAACTGCCATCACAGCTGCCAGTACGCAGCTCAGTATTCCTGAAATCCTTTTCTTCATACCGCTACCTCGCTTTCTTTATCATATAAATCAGCGCCCGAAGGTATTCTGCCGCTGACATGAAATTAAGGTATTCAGATTATACTTTTTCCGCATCCTGTCTGTATACGTCATATTTCTGCCAATGACCAAAATACGCGCAAAACAAAGATCGCTGTCCCATGTATGATGTTGCGAATAAAATGATCTGATGCTAAGATATTTGGCATGAGCACAACGTCATCCTTCAGTAAAAAAGAGCTTTCATATATCGTTCTGTTCACGGTTTTTCTGCTTGCCTATATGATCGTTCTGGCAGTCACCGATAAGATCGTTCAGGTAAATGAAGTCAGTTTTTCAACACTCCTTATGCATTATCTCCCCGGCCTCACAAGGATTCTGGGATTTTTGAGCTTCCGCTTAAGCAGGCGTCTTATCCGGAAACCGAAAGGCCGGAAACTCACACTTGTCGCGATCGCATTGATATTTCTCGCATCAGCGGTGATCCCCATTACGGTCTCCGCGGCCATCCCTGTTCTTATATCGGTTTTTACCCTGTCTTTCTCACTCGGGCATCTCGGGGGGCTTGTTTATTACTGTGTCTCCGTAGCTTTCTCCGCCGACAGGCGTAAAGGCCGCTTTATCGGCATAGCATGCTCGGCTTCGATATTATTCCAGTTTTTCTTAAGCGGAAGTTTCAGTGTATCCGCCCAGCTCATAACCGCCGCGATCCTCTTTATCTTCATCTCATACCTGATCATTAAATCCCCGTCCGACTATATATTGGAGGATCCCCTGCCATATACGGGAGAATCGCGCGAGTTTGCCCACAATGTCCGGCTTCAGCTTACAGGCATCATAGTTATTGTATTCATCTGCATGCTGCTGGCCTGCAGGACCGATATCGAATTTGTGTCCATGTCTTTTGACGGCAGTCTGAATATATACTCATACCCCCGGCTTGTGATGATCGCGGGATACCTTCTCATGGGGTTCTGTGCCGATCTCACATCCCCGAAAACCTGCAACAGTGTTTTCTTCTCCGGCGTACTGCTGTCAGCCGTGCTTGTGCTGATGCCGATTTCAGGCGGCAGCTACACCTTCTTTCTCGGCTTATATTATTTCTTTATCTCGCTCTACATTTTTTTCTATACCTACTCGTTCATCTCAGTTGCCCCCCGTACAGGTGCGCCTGAGCTGTGGGCATCCATGGGGCGTCCGCTTTCCGACTTCTTAGTTTCGACCATATCGCTTATCATGTTACGGATCGGCAGCGAGCGGCTTGATTCCTCCCCGATCGGATACGGCGTTTACTATCTGATCCTGCTTATAGCCCTTTACCTGATCATGACATTTATAAAGCTTAACCCCAACCTGACAGATAATCATGCTTCCCGCGCCGTCGACAGCCCCCGTTCCGCGGCGGACTGGCTTGACGGGTTTCCCCTTACCCCGAGGGAACGGGATGTTGCCTGCATGCTGATAGAAACGGATGCGCCTATCAAGGCAGTCGCTGCCTCCCTTCGGATCTCGGAGCGTTCCGTCTACAGGTACAGCGCTTCCATATACGAAAAGACCGGTACGGATAACCGCACCGGCCTTATAAAGGCATATATGAGCAGATGATTTCGTCAGCCCGTAATGTTGTACTTCTTGTACATCCGTTTCCGGACCTGCGGAGTGGCATTCAGCGCCTTTTCAAATTCGGGAGTTCCGGGCTCAAGGAGCTTCAGAAGGCTCGCCAGCATATCCGCGCCGCGCACTTCACCGTGCCTTTCTCCGCGCTTCTCTCCGCGCTTTTCACCGTCTTCTATCATTTCCTGTATGGCTTTGCACATATTGACGCCTCCTTCCTCTTCCCTCACAGGTATATTCGCTGATGTAAATGCGTTTATCATATTAAGTGTATCACTTCTGACTGTAAAAGTATCTCCTTCTGACTGTATTATATCATTCAGTTTTTCCCTGTCATTCGAATATTTGATGAATTGCAGCAGAAATCCAAGTTCCGTGTGGAATCTCGAAAAATCCTCAATGTCGTCCGCCCTTATGGTCGAAACAGAAACAAGATGTGGTAGATACCGAAGATCAGGAGCGCCCATAATGCGTAGGTAAACCGCAAGTCCTTGTATTGTGCAGTTTTTTGTCTTCCTGACAATTCAATCATATATGTCAGGTGTACGCACTTAATAGTCTTTAATCCGGAATTACCACCGTGAAGGTGGCAGTTTTCGTTTATGGGATGTGATAATATACAGGTCAGAAACTCATTCATCAAGACAAAACACAATTTTCAGAAAGGAAGGAAAACTGTCATGAAAATGAAGAATTTCAAAACGGTAATTGCAATTGTGATCGGTGTTGCCACGGTGGCCGGAAGCGGTCTGACAGCTTTTGCCGCGCCCGTTACCATGCCAGACGGACAGGTTTTTGATGCGGAGTTTTATGCAAAGACCTATCCGGATGTTGTGGCGGTGCTGGGGACGGATCCTGCCACTCTCTATAAGCATTACCAGACATACGGGAAAAAAGAGGGCAGGCTTCCGTATGCACCCGCAACCCAGAACAACACGACGCCTGCGGCTCCGACGAGCCGGCCTTCGGATGTACCGGCAACTGCTTCCGAGATGGCTGATGGAGGATGGTTTGATCCCGCTTTTTATGCCCTGACCTATCCGGATGTTGTTAAAGCACTAGGGAAAGACGCAGCTGTTCTATATAAGCATTATCTTACTTATGGGAAAAAGGAAGGTAGACTTCCCTATGCCGCCTCAGCTGCCAAAGCGAATGCAACCACGGCTGCGACAAACGAATACAGAGCGGCATACAATGGCGCAGTAAATGAGTATAATAAGGCTTATAACGAAGTTCTCAATGAATACAACAAGGCTGCCAAAGGGGTTGCATCATCTCTCCCGCCTTCACTGGCCAAGGAATATATGCAGATCTATAACGAAACCGTTAATGAGTATAATCAGATCTATCAGGATACAATGAATGAATATCAGAGTATGGTAAATGATATCCTTGGCAGTTACGGTTTCTAGAAAACATCCCTGAGGTTTTGTCAAACTGCAGAAGAAGATCCACGGCATACACCGTGGATCTTTGTCTGCTAAGAAAACAGGATTATCAGGCCGTTATGTTGAAATCCGCAGTCTTCAGCCCGTAATGTTGTACTTCTTGTACATCCGTTTCCGGACCTGTTTTTTGTCTTCGCAGCGATCAGACCTCTTGCGTATAATTTTCTCTATTTTGAAAAAATACAAGACCAATTTGGTCTATTTTCGCACAGTCCGGTTTGGTCTGCGTATAATGTCTGTATTAGGAGATACAATTAAGACATTATATGAGACGATTCGATCGAATACGCGATCTGCGTGAAAATAAAAATCTGAGACAGGAAGATCTTGCAAAGCATCTGCATGTGGCTCAGCGTACCTATTCCCGGTACGAAAACGCGGAACGTGCCATTCCTACGGAAGCCCTGATCGAAATCGCGAAGTTCCACGGCTGTTCCGTGGATTATATTCTCGGACTTACCGACGATCCGACCCCTCGTTGGTAGAATTTCACCTCTGCCGCTCCCTACAGCAGTTCACGAAGCAATACCTCTGTGATATCCTCCGTCAGTTTAAGAAGCATCCTCTCGTCCTTCTGAACCATCCCGCATTTATGATACGTACAGGTAAACCGAAGTTCCTTTGTGTCAAAACGCAGATTCTCAATGGCCGCGATCGCCCTTGGGATCCCCGAAGGATCGATCTTCGCATCGGGCCGGATGGAAAAGGCGATCCTCCCGTCCTTCCCCTTGACTTCGTTCATAAACAGCCGATGGGCCCGGACACGGATCATCGCGATCCGGAGCAGATTCTCCGCACTTTCCGGGATCACGCCGAAGCGGTCGAGCAGTTCCTCCCGCATATCCTCATATTCCCCGTCGGTCTCGATCCCTGCGATCCTTTTATAGATATCGAGCTTCTGAACCTCATTCACGATATATTCTTCCGGAATAAAGGCATCCACATCCAGATCCACCGTGGTAAGGAAGTCCTCCCCCGTCTCGATCCCTTTCAGATTCTTCACCGCGTCATTCAGCATTCTGCAGTACAGGTCATAACCGACCGCCTGCATATGGCCGTGCTGGGTCTTTCCGAGGAGATTTCCGGCGCCGCGGATCTCCAGATCCTTCATCGCGATCTTATAGCCGGAACCAAGTTCGGTGAATTCCCGGATGGCACCGAGTCTCTTTTCCGCCTCTTCCTTAAGGAGCTTGTCCCTCTTATACATAAGGAAGGCATAGGCAGTACGGCTACTTCTTCCCACACGCCCCCTCAGCTGATAGAGCTGTGAAAGTCCCAGCCGGTCGGAATCATGGATGATCATGGTATTCACGTTCGAGATATCCAGTCCCGTTTCGATGATTGTCGTGGATACGAGAACATCAATCTCCCCGTTGATGAAATCGTACATGATCTGTTCGAGTTCCTTTTCCGCCATCTGTCCGTGGGCAAAGGCAACCTGGGCCTCGGGCACGAGATCACGGATCCTCGCCGCCACATCCGCGATGCTGTTCACCCGGTTATAGACATAATAGACCTGCCCGTTCCTGGAAAGCTCCCGGACAATGGCCTCCCGGACCAGCTCCTCATTATATTCCATCACATAGGTCTGGATCGGCTGGCGGTCCTCCGGCGGCTCATCCAGGATCGACATATCCCGGATCCCCACAAGGCTCATATGAAGGGTCCTCGGGATCGGAGTCGCGGTCAAAGTAAGCACATCCACGTTATTCTTCAGTTTCTTGATCTTTTCCTTATGCGCAACACCGAACCGCTGTTCCTCATCGATGATAAGGAGCCCCAGATCCTTGTATTCCACATCTTTCGACAGTACCCGGTGAGTACCGATCACGATATCCACGAAGCCCTTTTTAAGATCGATGAGGACCTTACGGATCTCGGCGGCGCTCCGGAACCGGGAGAGCAGTTCCACACGCACCGGGAATCCGTTCATCCGCTGGATGAAGGTATTGTAATGCTGCTGCGCAAGGATCGTCGTCGGAACCAGATATACCACCTGCTTCCCGTCCTGTACGGCCTTGAAGGCGGCCCGGATGGCGATCTCGGTCTTGCCGTAGCCCACATCTCCGCAGATAAGACGGTCCATGACCTTTCCGCTTTCCATATCGGCCTTCGTTGCCTCAATCGCGGAAAGCTGGTCCTCTGTCTCCTCGAAGGGGAAGAGCTCCTCGAATTCCTTCTGCCATACCGTATCCCTGCTGAAGCGGTATCCCGAGGTGCTCTGCCGTTTCGCGTAGAGCTCCACCAGATCCTTCGCGATCTCCATCGTGGCCGTCCGGACCTTCGCCTTGGTATTTGCCCATTCCTTTGACCCGAGGCGGTTCAGTTTCGGCTTTTTCGCGTCGCTGCCGGCATATTTCTGCAGGACGGACAGTCCGGTCGCGAGCACATAGAGATTGCCGCCGTCCCTGTATTCGATCTTGATATAATCCTTGGTGACCTTATCCACCTCGATCTGCTCGATCCCGCGGTAGATCCCGAGTCCGTGGCTTTCGTGCACCACGTAATCCCCGACTCTTAACTCGTTGAAATCCCGGATCTTCTGACCGTCATAAAGCTTTTTGTGTCGTTTTTTCTTTTTCTCGGCCCCGAAGATATCCGTTTCGGAGATCACCGCGAATTTGATCAGCGGATACTCGAAGCCCCGCCGGATCTTGGCGTACATCACGGCGATCTCCCTGGGCTTCACTTCCCGTTCCGGATCCTCCGTATAGAACGCATTAAGATCATAATCCCTCAGATCTTCCGAAAGCCTTTTCGCCCGGGTGCGGGAACCGGAAAGGAGCATGACCCGGTAGCCCTGCTTCTTCAGTCTCTCAAGATCCTTAACCAGAGTTTCGAAACTGTTATTATAGGAAGGAACACTTTTTGCGGAAATGTCCAGCTTATGATCCGGCTTAAGAAGGTTTCCGGTCAGACGGTTTCTTATCTCCAGATTGGAAAGATGTACGATCCGGCAGCGCGAGAGTACTGCTGCCGCCTGTTCCTCCGAACTCAGGATCTTTGCCTGACCCGGCAGGATGTATCCCTTTTCGAGGCGGTGTTCCATACTCTCCCGGAATTCCGCCTCCACGGCTTTCGCATGCTCGTCGATCCGCATCGGCTCATCGAGAAAAACAACGGTCTCGCCGGTTTTGAACAGTTCCGGGAAAAGGATCGTATTATCGTAGAAGTAGTTCACATAGCCGTCAAGATTAAGAAGGTTCCGGTACTCCATGACCTGTTCCTTAAGCTCGCGGCACATCACGGACACCCGGTGGGCCTCTTCGATCAGGGATCTCTCGCGGAGCTTCTTTTCCTGCAGAGCCGCTTCCTTCTCAATCTTCTCCATACCCGCGCGAAGTTCCTCCCCGGTAAGGAGCATCTCCGTAGCCGGGCCGACGGTGAATTCATCGATCTTTTCGACGGAACGCTGGGAAAGAACGTCAAAATACCGCATGGACTCGATCTCATCTCCCCAGAGTTCGATGCGGCAGGGATTCTCGGAAGTCAGGTCGAAGATATCGATGATGCCGCCCCTTATCGAAAACTCTCCCGGACGCTCCACCTGAAAGACCCGCTCGTAACCCATATCCGTGAGCCGGATCGCCAGCGCCTTTTCATCGATCACCGAATCCTTCCCGATCCGGATCGTATTTTTCTCATAAACACCGTAGGGAAGCTGCGGGACCATGAGCGCGTCGAAGGTCGTGACGATGGTAGTCCTCTCCTTCCCGAAGATCTTTTTCAGACACCGGATCCTGTCCACGGTCAGTTCGTTTCCGTGGATATCCGCCTGATAGAAGATCAGATCCTTGGCAGGATAATACTGCACATCCCGGTCATAAAAACGGTAATTCTCAACGATCTCCTTGGCCTTCAGATCGCTGTAGGTCACGATGAGCGTACAGCGGTAGCCCTCACACAGCCCGCTCACCGTGTGAAGCTTCGATTCCTCCGTGCCTCCGGTCAGATGGATCACGGTTCCTTCTTTTTTCAGTGCCCGCCGGACATCATCGAATCCGCCGAGTTCATCAAGCACCTTCTGGAATGCGCTCATACCTTCTGCTTTTAATCCGGTTTCTCCGGCTCCGGGTCCCTGCTTTTGCTCTTCCGGTTAAAGCGGTTCATGGCCTCCCCGATCTTACCGTCAAGGATCATAACGGCTGCTTCCGCCGCGTTTCTTACGCTGTCATGAAAATCATCCATTTCGTTCGCCTGAAAATGTCCGAGGACATGATCCGCAAGATCCATCTTCTCCGGTTTTCCTCCGACACCGACCCGGACCCTTATGAAATCCTGCGTTCCAAGGCGCTCGATAATGCTCTTTAAGCCGTTATGCCCGCCTGCGGATCCCCGCTCCCGGATCCGGATACCGCCCACCGGGAGCTCGATATCATCCGAGATCACGATAAGCTCCGAGGAAGGATCGATCCCGTAGTAGTCACAAAGCTCCCGAACGCTGTCGCCCGAAAGGTTCATATAGGTCTGGGGCTTTGCAAGGATCACCTTGTCCCCCTCGATCAGACCCTTTCCCACCATGGCCTTATGCTCCAGCGAACCGACACGGATGTCATATTTATCCGCCAGGGTATCGATGGTCTCGAAGCCCGCGTTATGCCTTGTTCCCTCATATTTTTTCGTTGGATTTCCAAGTCCGACGATGATCTTCATTCTCCGCTCCTGCGTGAAAAGACCCTGATCCATTTTCTATCCTTCCCGGATCAGGGTTTTCCACTTATTGACATATTAATGATTATCCTGTTTCGGTCCCTGTCAGATCACGAACCGGTCGTTCCGCTCAATGACTACCCGGATCCCGTCTTCACCCACATAGTTTGAGCTGGCCCTTATCGTATCACGGGATTCCACGATGCAGTTTTCGATATAAGTATTGTCTCCGATGTAGACATCATTCAGAATGATCGAATTCTTGATCGTGCAGTTGTTTCCGATATAGGCCTTCTTGAATACCACAGAATTCTCCACGGTGCCGTTGACGATGCATCCCGAAGAGATCAGGCTGTTCCGTACCTGCGCCCCCACATTGTATTTCGCGGGAGGAAGATCATCAACCCTCGAATAGATATCGGGATACTCGTTGAAGAAGTAATCCCGGATATCCTTTTTCAGGAAGTCCATATTCGTCGAGAAATAATCCTCAACGGTAGCGATGTTCCGCCAGTAGCTGGTCAGCTTGTATCCGTAGATGTGCTTGATGTTCTTGTAACGGATCAGGATATCCTTTACGAAGTCATACCGGTCTTCCTCGATGCTCTTTTCGATCATCTCGATCAGCTGACGGCGGCGTACCACATAGATCCCGCAGGAGATCGTATTGGACTTTGCGACCACCGGCTTCTCCTCGAATTCCTCGATCCTCGAATCCTCATTCATCTTGACCGTACCGAAACGCTCCACGTTCACGTCCGCCGGCATATCCTTGCATACCACGGTAATGTCCGCTTTCTTTTCGATATGATATTCCAGAACCTTATTGAAATCCGCCTTGTATACGCAGTCACCCGAGGTGATCACTACATAGGGTTCATGGGAATTCTTAAGGAAGGAAAGATTCTGTGCAATGGAGTCCGCCGTTCCGCGGTACCAGAAGTTGTTGTCAGCGGTCACCGCCGGGGTGAAGACATATAATCCCCCCTGCTTGCGACCGAAGTTCCACCACTTCGAGGAATTGAGATGCTCGTTCAGGGATCCCGCATTATACTGGGTCAGCACGGCGACCTTCTGGATCCCGGAATTCGTCATATTGCTCAGGGCAAAATCGATGCTCCGGTAGCTGCCGGCAATGGGCATGGCGCAAACCGCGCGCTTCTCGGAAAGTTCCTTCATGCGGTAGCTGTTACCGCCTGCCAAAATGATACCTATCGCTCTCACTCCACATCACCTGCCTTAACTATTAGAGTTCTTCCGCTGGGAAGCTGATTGTCCGGATAATCCTTCGCTTCGGTCCTGCCGAATATGCAGACGTTCTTGCCGACGGTGACTCCCGCCGGAATAAAACTCTGTTCACCGACGCATACGAGCCCGGAATTGTAGATATGAGGATCCGTCTCATTCGGAAATTCATCTCCGATCCCCATCTTGACTCCGTCACTGATCACGGCTGCCTCCGCCACGATGGTCTTGTAGAGTTCACAGCCGGAGCCGATCTTTGCCTGGTTCATGATAATGGAATCCCGGACGATGGTATCCTTTCCTATGGTCACGCCGCAGCCGATCACGGAATTGTATACCTTACCGTAGATCTCGGACCCTTCACCGATGATGCTTCTTTCTACAAAGCCTGTATCCGCCAGGAACTGAGGAGGCAGGATCTCGGTCTTCGTGTAGATCTTCCAGTATTCCTCGTAAAGATTGAATTCCGGAACGATATCGATCAGCTCCATATTGGCTTCCCAATAGGAATGAAGCGTGCCGACATCCTTCCAGTAACCGTTGAATTCATAAGCGTACAGAGGCGCGCCGTTCTTGTGGCAGTAGGGAATGATATGCTTTCCGAAATCCAGTCCCGACTGCTCCTGATTGGTGAGCAGCGCTTCTTTCAGTGTTTTCCAGTTAAAGATATAGATTCCCATGGAAGCGAGGTTGCTCCTCGGATGCTCGGGCTTCTCTTCAAAATCCGTGATTCTCCGGTCCTCGTCCGTGATCATGATCCCGAAGCGCTTCGCCTCCTCCATCGGAACGGGCATAACGGCGATGGTGGCCTCCGCGCCCTTTTCCTTATGGAAATCCAGCATTACTTCATAGTCCATCTTATAGATATGATCGCCGGAAAGGATCAGAACATATTCGGGATTGAAGCTTTCCATATAATCAATGTTCTGGAAGATCGCGTTCGCGGTACCCGTATACCAGTCCGTCTTTGTGATCTTTTCATAAGGAGGAAGTACGGATACACCGCCGATATTCCGGTCCAGATCCCAGGGAATCCCGATGCCGATGTGCGAATTCAGCCGGAGCGGCTGATACTGGGTCAGAACCCCCACCGTGTCCACGCCGGAATTGATGCAGTTACTTAAGGGGAAATCGATGATCCGGTATTTTCCCCCGAAAGAAACCGCAGGCTTGGCCACCTTCGAGGTAAGCACTCCGAGCCTGCTGCCCTGACCGCCGGCCAAAAGCATGGCAATCATCTCTTTTTTAATCATGAAAATCACCTCTGTAGCAAGATTTGCGTTTGTGGAAAAACACAGAATAAGTATAGCACAGCACCGGCGCAAAGTGAATGTTTTTTACAAACCGGGCCAGATATTTGGTTAATTTACTGTAAAATTGTACCAATTCTTTTGCATATTTACCATAGGGGCTCCTGAAAATTGCCCATATATGGTGGCGAAAGGCAGATCAACACTACATATTGTAATTCCACGGCAAAACGATTATGATGTTTAGGACAGGGAGGACAGAACAGTGGCATATGATTTGGATTTTTCATCTCCTTCATCGGTCTTTTTCTGCGGGATCGGCGGGATCAGTATGAGCGGTCTCTCCGAGATCCTGAAAGACCGCGGATTCGAGGTTTCGGGCTCCGACCGGAGTTCATCCCCGATCACGGAGCATCTTGTTGAAAAAGGCATCAGGGTCTTCATCGGTCAGAAGGCCGAAAACGTCACTCCCGATCTTGATCTTTTCGTTTATACCGCTGCCGTAAAGCCTGATCATCCCGAGGTCCTTAAGGCAAAGGAGCTTGGGATCCCCATTCTTTCAAGGGCCGAACTTCTCGGGCAGCTTATGAAAAACTACGGAACGCCGGTAGCCGTTTCCGGGACCCACGGGAAGACCACGGTCACC
>JAILLW010000109.1 GCA_024692955.1 Lachnospiraceae bacterium
ATCATGGGCATGATGAGCCTGACCTTAAAGAGCGGCGACGAAGTGACGATCGAAGCCGAGGGCCGCGACGAGGAGGCGGCGATCGCGGATCTGGAAGCCTATTTAAGCGGTGAACAATAAAAAATAATCATAGAAAGGAAGACAAACTTATGGCATTGGTTACCACAACGGAAATGTTCAAGAAGGCTTATGACGGCGGTTATGCTGTCGGTGCTTTCAATGTCAACAACATGGAGATCGTCCAGGGTATCACGGAAGCGGCCGGCGAATTAAAGAGCCCCGTGATCCTTCAGGTTTCCAAGGGAGCGCGTGCTTACGCGAACCACACCTATCTCGTAAAGCTCGTTGAAGCAGCGGTTCTGGAGAACCCCGAGATCCCCATCGCCCTGCATCTTGATCACGGCGATACCTTCGAACTCTGCAAGTCCTGTATCGACGGCGGATTTACCTCCGTTATGATCGATGCTTCCTCCAAGTCCTTTGAGGACAACATCGCTCTGACGAAGCAGGTCGTTGAATACGCTCACGCAAACGGCGTGGTAGTAGAGGCCGAGCTCGGTACCCTGGCCGGTATCGAGGACGAAGTCGTAGTGGAAGCGGGTAAGGAATCCTACACCCGTCCGGAAGAGGTTGAGGAATTTGTGGACAAGACAGGCTGCGATTCTCTGGCCATCGCCATCGGAACCTCCCACGGCGCATATAAGTTCACGGCTGCGCAGTGCACGAGAAACGAGGAAGGGATCCTTGTTCCCCCTCCGCTCCGTTTCGACGTACTCGAAGAGTGCATCAAGCGTCTGCCCGGATTCCCCATCGTGCTTCACGGATCTTCTTCCGTACCTCAGGAATTCGTTAAGATGGTAAACCAGTACGGCGGGAACATGCCCGATGCGGTAGGCATCCCTGAGGAGCAGCTCCGCAAGGCGGCTACCCTCGCTGTCTGCAAGATCAACATCGATTCCGATATCCGTCTGGCCATGACCGGTAACATCCGCAAGTACTTCGCGGAGCATCCTGATCACTTCGATCCCCGCCAGTACTTAAAGCCCGCACGTCAGGCTGTCAAGGATATGGTGGCACACAAGATCAAGTACGTGCTCGGCTCCGACGGAAAGGCTTAAAAAGCGCGAGATTGTCGGAAAAATAACAGGTTTTGAACGAAGGCGGTCTCTTGAAAAAGAGACCGCTTTTTTGTATGATGAACCTATGAGTATGATCTATAACGTCCATTATGAAGTGGCGGCGCTGGTCTTCCTCGTCGTCATCTATGCTTTTTTTGAGATCCAGTACGCGTCGAATACGGAAAGCGCGCGCTATTTCCGTAAGGTCTCCATCCTGATGATCATCGACACCTCCCTGGATGTCATTACCGCCATCACCATCGGCTATGCGAAGATCGTACCGAGGGGGATCAATATCTTCCTCAATATGCTCTATTTCCTCCTGTCCGTCTTTCTGCTCTACCACTATGTGCTTTACATCTGTTCCTTCTTCCAGAAGGATCCGAGTCCCTTAAACCGCAAGATCAATACCGTGATCGCGTGGAGCTATGCCGGGTTGCAGGTGGTGAACCTCTTTACGGGGATCACATTTTACTTCACGCCTGAGGGTGAATACAAACACGGCCCGCTGTTCCTTCTTACCTACGGTGTGGCTTTCTATTTCGTGCTGGACGGACTCTATATCGCGGTCAGAAAACGAAAGGAGATCACCAGAAGGCATCTCTATGCCGTGATCTTTTTCACCATAACCGAGGTCACGGGGCTCTTTCTCCAGATGGTCTTTTTCCCTCATGTGCTACTTTCCTTCTTCGGAGTCACGGTGGCGCTTACGGTCATGATGTTTTCCCTGGAAACCCCGGATTACAAGCGGCTCCTGAAAACCCTTGAGGAACTTGAACAGAACAGGAGCGCGCTTGAGAAGATGACCGAATCCGCCGAACAGGCAAGAAAGGACGCGGAGGACGCAAACCAGGCAAAGAGCGCTTTCCTTGCCTCCATGTCCCATGAGATCCGGACACCGATCAACGGGGTCCTCGGTATGAACACCATGATCCTCAGGGAGTCCGACGATCCGAAGATCCTGGAATACGCTTCCAATATCGAAAGCGCCGGCAACGGCCTTCTTTCCATCATCAATGATATTCTGGATCTGACCAAGATCGAGTCCGGACGTATGGAGATCATTCCCGCGGAATATGAGTTTTCCAATATCCTTTCCAGCTGCTACAACATGGTCTGCATGCGGGCTCAGGAAAAGGGTCTGGACCTCGTCTTTGAAAACAACCCGATGATCCCGAACAGGCTCTTCGGGGATGAAGTCCGGATCCGGCAGATCATCGTGAACCTTCTTACGAACGCGATCAAGTATACGGAGGAGGGAATGGTGGTGCTGACCGCTGACTTCCGCCGCCTCAGCAAGACCGAGATCATGCTGATCATTTCCGTAAAGGACACGGGGAGCGGGATCGAGGATGAGAACCTCGGAAAGCTCTTCAAGGCCTTTGAACGGCTTGATGAAGTCCGCCACCGCTCCGTGGAGGGGACCGGTCTCGGGCTCAAGCTTACGAAGCAGTTCCTCGATCTTATGGGCGGAACCATCGAAGTGGAAAGCGTGGTCGGACGCGGATCGGAATTCCGCATCAGACTCAATCAGATCGTATGCGGCGAGGAGATGATCGGGGATTCCTCCTATTACGTGAAGGCGCACAGCAAGGACAAGGACAGGGTGCTTGAGTTTACCGCTCCCGAAGCGCGCATTCTCGTTGTGGATGATGTGGAGATGAACATCAAGGTCATCGAAGGGCTGCTTTCCGGAGCCTCCATGCAGATCGACAGGGCGCTCTCGGGGGCCGAGGGCTTAAAGAAGATCCGGGAGACGGAGTATGATATCATTTTCCTTGATCATATGATGCCCCGGATGAGCGGGATCGAGATGTATGCGGAAATGAAGAAGGAAGGCTCGGGCTTCACTCCCGGGACTCCGGTCATCATGCTGACCGCGAACGCGATCCTCGGGGCCAAGGAGGAGTATCTTCAGGAAGGATTTACGGATTACTTAAGCAAGCCGGTGAACGAGACGGAGCTTGTGGAGATGGTCCTTAGATATCTCCCGAAGGAGAAGGTGCATCTCGGAGAACCCAGAGCGGACAGGAAGGAAGCAGCTTCCGGAAAAGAAGAGCGGGATGCGAAGAAAGAGGCGGATCCCGAAGTCCTCGATTCGCTTTCCCGTCAGGAAAAAGCCCTCTACGCTGCCGCGAAGGCGGGCCGGATCGACGCAGTCGAGGCCCGGCACGAATCCTTCCGGAAATTATATCAGGATTTAATGAAACAGAACCCTCCCGAATAAGCGATTTCCAAATCTTCCGGAAAGTGCTATAATCCATATGCACTTTGTATCATTCTGAACGATTTTCAGAAAAATCATAGAAAAAGGAGAACGAACATGAATCTTTCACCACTTCAGAAAGCAAGGTATGAGTATGCCCCCAAGCTTCCGGGAATGCTCAGGAACGGGATTTCGGACATCTGCGTCAAAGACGGCGCCGCCACCGAGAGCGTAGCGGACCAGGACAAGATCAAAGCACTCTTCCCGAATACCTACGGAAAGAATGAGATCACTTTTGTAAAAGGGACCAATACCTCCGCACCGAAAAAGCAGGTAGTCGGTGTAATCCTTTCCGGAGGACAGGCTCCCGGCGGACACAACGTGGTATGCGGGCTCTATGACGCGATCAAGGCCACGGATCCTTCCAATGTCCTGCTCGGCTTCAAGGGCGGCCCGAGCGGACTGATCGAGGATGACTATATTGAATTTGACGACGAATACATCAACGCCTTCCGGAATACCGGCGGCTTTGACATCATCGGTTCCGGCCGTACGAAACTGGAGACAGAGGAGCAGTTCAAGATCGTTACGGAAGTCGCGAAAAAGCACGGGCTTACCGCCATCGTGATCATCGGCGGTGACGATTCCAATACGAACGCGGCGGTGCTCGCGGAGTACATGGCCGCCAACAATACCGGCGTACAGGTGATCGGCTGCCCGAAGACGATCGACGGGGACTTAAAGAACGAGGACATTGAGGCTTCCTTCGGTTTCGATACCGCGACCAAGACCTATTCCGAACTGATCGGCAACATCGAGCGTGACGCGAATTCCGCGAAAAAATACTGGCATTTCATCAAGGTTATGGGACGCAGCGCTTCCCATGTGGCCCTTGAGTGCGCGCTGGAGACCCAGCCGAACATCTGCCTGATCGGTGAGGAAGTGGCAGCGAAGAAGATGTCCCTTTCCTCCATCGCGGATTACATCGCGGATTCGGTGGAAAAGCGCGCCTCCCACGGCGAGAATTTCGGTGTGGCGATCATCCCCGAGGGGATCGTGGAATTCGTTCCGGAATTCTCGATGCTGATCGCGGAGATCAATGAGCTCCTGGCCGGCAGCAAAACGGAAGAGTTCAATGCCCTGCCCGACTGGAGCGCGAAATATGATTACATTAAGAAGGGCCTTTCCGCGGATGCTTTCGCGGTATTCGATATCCTTCCCCAGTTCGTTCAGCAGCAGCTCTTCCTTGAGAGAGATCCGCACGGAAATGTGCAGGTATCCCTGATCGAATCCGAGAAGCTCTTCTCCGAGATGGTAAAGGAAAAGCTTGCGGCGAGGAAGGCGGCAGGCACCTACAAAGGCAAGTTCGGGACCCAGCACCATTTCTTCGGCTATGAAGGAAGATGTGCCTTCCCTTCGAACTTTGACGCGGATTACTGCTATTCCCTCGGCTACAATGCCTTTATGCTGATCCAGTACGGTTACACGGGCTATCTTTCCAAGGTATCCAATCTGTCGAAGCCCGCGGAGGAATGGGTGGCAGGCGGTATGCCCATCACCAAGATGATGAATATGGAGCGCAGGAACGGCGAGGACAAGCCCGTTATCCGCAAGGCACTCGTGGAACTCGACGGTGCACCCTTTAAGTATTTTGCGGCACACAGGGAGGAGTGGGCGGATAAGACGTCCTTCACCTATCCCGGCGCGATCCAGTATTTCGGGCCCGCCGAAGTATGTGATCTGACCACCAGGACACTGGCGCTGGAAAAAGGACAGAACTGACCGGGAACGGGTATGAAATATCTCTATGTAGTGAACCGATTCAATTTAAAGGATCGCTGTGACACGGTCATCGAAAACCTGCGGAGGGTATCCGAGGAATTCAGGAGGGATTATGAGATCCTGCTGAATGAGACGCCCGAAGAGGCGAAGGAGAAAGCCTCGATCTTCAGGGAGAGCGAATGCGTGGTCACGGCTGTGGGAGGAGACGGTACGATCAATCTGCTCCTTAACGATCTGGTCGGGACCCGGAATATCCTTTCCGTGGTCCCGGTCGGGACGGGCAACGATTTTTACCGGACGATGACGGAAGTGATGAAGAGCGGGATCCGGGAGGTGGATCTTATCCGCGTAAACGGCCGCTATGCGATCAATGCCGTCTGCTTCGGGATCGACGCGGATATCGCGAATGACGAACGCTTTATCCACAACCGGTTTATCCCGAAACCCCTCCGGTTCCATGCGGGGGTGCTGTATCACTTCGCGACCTTTAAAAAGGGCCGCCATCTGAAAGTCGAATGCGAGGGACAGACCATCGAACAGGAATTCCTGACCGTGGTTGCCTCCAACGGCCGCTATTACGGGGGAGGGTACTGCATCTCCCCGGACAGCGAAATCGGTGACGGCAGGATGGAGATCTGCCTTGCCGACGGAATGAAGAGGCTGAAAGCGGCTTCGGTACTGCTTTCCATGAAGGATGCGGGGCATCTTTCGAATCCCGCGATCCACCGGTACAGCACGACGAAGATGACCCTTACCGCGGATGAGCCCTTCGAAGCGAACATCGACGGCGAGCCGCTCCTTTCGGACCGCTTCGAACTGGAGATGGTTCCGGGAGGGATCCTGCTCGAACACGATCCGGAGTTCTTAAGAAGGATGAGATAAAATACCTACTTTTGGAGGTAGTACAAACGCAGGAATGCGTGTTAGGATAGGCGTGACGGGACCGGAAGGTTCTGTCCGCCTTGTTTATTTATAAGGTTTTCGATAACGATGAGGATATGGAGGAAGATGAGAATGAGACCAACGACTTGGAAGAAGATCCTGGCGGACATGCTTGTTTTCGCACTCGCGCTCGGTACGTTCGGAGTATCCGGCGTGACCACGCAGGCGGAAGAGAACACCCCGCTGATCGGGGAGGCTGACGGGATCGCCGGGGAAGCGGCCGATGATGCGATCGCGGAGACATCCGGCGATGAAACTGCAGAGGCACCTGACGATGCGTCCGCTAAGATGGCCGATGAAGAAGATGAGGGCGGCGCCGCAGTGGAGAAAAGTGCAGAGCCCGGAGAGATCGGCGCCGCTTCGGAGGAAAACACAGACATCGGTGAGATCATCGCCGATGATACGGAAGTTGGCTCCGAACCCGAAGAGATCAGCGAAGATCCGGACGGCATAGAGGAAGAGGAGCCCGGCGCGGAGGAGATCCTTCCGGAGACTTCGGAAGAGGAATGGATCGACGAGTCGGAAACCGCAGAGGGAACAAGCGTCATCTCATATCCGCTCCATGTCGGAGAATACCAGGTCACGAGTGAAAACAAAAATAATATCCCCGGTATCCTGGGCGGCGGGAAGGCATCCTACGATCCTTCCACGAAGACCCTGACCTTCAGCGGAAATGTAACGGGAGTCACGGGAGTGTATTCAAACGACTCTCCGTATACAACTCAGATCATGTCTTCCGATGACCTTACGATAAAGGGACAGGCAAAACTGCGGAATAAAGCAGGCTCCATGGGAATCAGCTGCGAAGGAAGTCTTAATCTGGAGGGCGATTTTGAGATTTTCGGAAGCATGTATGCGATCAACAATAGGGGTAATATTACCCTGAACGGAAACATCACGGCGGAATCGGGCGACACTGCCATCATCACTTTCTATGGCGGAGGGATCACGATAGACGGCGGATATGTCCGGGTCCGGAGCGGGACAGACGATGCCATCTTTGCCGGCTTTGGTGAAGGAGGGACGATCGCTATAAATGCCGGCATCCTGGAGGCGGCATCATCTCCCGGAAACAAAGCTGTTGCCGCGGGCTCCGGCGGCTCGATCATAATCGCAGACGGTCTTGCATTCTTTGAACCTGCCGGCGGAAGGATCAGTACGGACGGATTGTTTATTTCCGAAAACGACGGGACATCGCCCGCTTCGAAGGTCTGGATCTCACGACCTTCGGATTACGGTCTCTATGTCGGCGCTTATCCGGTATTGGAGGAAAACAGGAACGACATTTCGGGCGTAACGGGAAAGAACGCGAAGGCTTCCTATGATCCGGAGACCTCCACGCTGACTTTCAGGAATGTGACGGGGATAGAAGGTACCCATGATACGGGAGATTACGGGATCTACAAGATCGCTTCGGATGTTGCCGTCACGATAGACGGCGACGCCGTGATCGAGGGGAACTGTTATGGCGGGATCTATTGCAAAGACCTGCTTACGACAGCAGGTGATCTTGAGATCAGCAAGGTGCAATCCGGAATCGAATCCAATCCCGGTGTTGTATGCAAAGGGAAGCTTTCGATCATTACTGATAAGGACGGACCTTTTGGAGGCGGAATATCTGTGGGAAACTTCGCGGGTATTGAATTCAAAGAAGGCGCTGATGTATCCGTCAGATCTTTCGATTATACGGCTCTTTCCGGGAGAGATATTACGGTCGATCCCGGCGCAAAGCTGTATGCCCAAGCGAAACGTGCCGATAATGTGATCAATCTTACCGCGGGCAGCAGTACCTTTACCATGAATGGCGGGACGGTAATTGCCGAGGCGGATGTGGAAGGTTCCAGCCGCTCGGTCATTTCCGCACAGACGATTACCCTCAATTGGAATGTAAAGATTGCCGATCCGGTCAATGGGGAGTTTCGATATACTGCGGGTAAAGGCAGTAACTTTTATGAACCGGGCGGAAAGTTTGCCAGACGGGTAAAACTCATCACCTATGACCCCGCGGACTATGTCATACTGAGCTTTGATAACGGGGATTGCGGAATTGCGTCCCTGCCTCCGGTCTATGTGGAAAAGGGCGGGCAGATAGACCTTCCGGCCGGAAAATCCCTTGATACCGCATTTGTGCCCGAAGACCCCGACTGGAAATTCGCGGGTTGGTATCTGGATCCGACTTGCAGAAACAAGGCTGACAGCGGGGAAGTCTTTACCGAAGATACGACGCTTTACGCCAGATGGGTATCGGAAGATATTGACCTGTGGACAGTCACTTTTGTGGCACCGGAGCCTGTCAGCGTGCCGAAGCAGTCTGTGCCGGACGAAGAGTGCGCGACGGAACCGACCGGACCTTTCTATACGAACAGCGGCCTGGTGGTTGATTACTGGATCCTGGAAAACGAGTCGGATCCCGATCGGGAATATCCTTATGATTTTGCAACGCCTGTCACGGGAAATATCACGCTGAAGGCGCATACGGTGCCGGCTGAGAAGATCGGTGATTATGAAGTGGAGTTTATTGAAAATGACGGCATCCTTTCCTATAACGAAGCAACAGAGCGCTGGGAGACCGTCTACGACGGAAAGCCGAAGACTTTTACGACGCTTGAAGGCGCGGCGGATCAGACGATCAGGGTGTCCTCTCCGCTCGGGATCCTGGAGTACGGAGTCGACTATACCTTAAGCTACAAAAACAACAAAAATGTCAGCACAAATAAAAAGACCGCAACAGTGACCGTGAACGGCAGGGGCCGTTATAAGGGAAAGAAGACCTTTAAGTTCCATATTGTCCCGCTCTCCATCGCAACGGGAGGAGGACTCAATACGGGAAGAGGCTTTGTGCTCGAACCCATCGTAACGGAAAAGGGTAAGAAGATCAGCCCGGTGATCTATTATAACGGAAGAAAGCTGACCTCAAAAGAGTATTCCCTCAGCAATACGAAGAAGGTAACTTCTGACACCTATGTCAATATTTCCGGTAAAGGAAACTTTACGGGAACGGTACGTAACGTGCCCGTGAAAGTGCTCACAAAGACGGAAAAAAAAGCAAATGAACTGAAGGTGACCTTTAAGGCGAATACGCACATCCATACGCCCGGATCAAACACGATCGGCGGCATAACCCGTTATAACGGAGCGCCGCAGACCGTGACGATCACGGAGGACAAAGGTGATCCGGAGGGGATCGTAAAGGGTGAGCTTACCGTGAAAAACTCGAAGGGCGAGCTTTTGAAAAAGGATGTCGACTTTACCTTGACCTACAGGGATAATGTCAACGCGGGCACGGCTGTGCTTGTCATCTCCGGACAAAACACCTATGCCGGGAGCAGCATAAGGAAGACCTTTAAGATCAAACCCGATAAGGCAAAGACGCTTTATTTGAAAGAAAATAAAACGCCGCTCACGGCGGATTATGTGCCCGGAGGAGCAAAGCTCTCCATGGGCGATGCCAACGATATCGATGTGAAGATCTACAATCCGATGGGCTTCTATTCCGAGGAAGAAGAGACTCTGATCTGCAATACCGATTACAGGATCAGCTACTCGGTCAACAAGGCGGTATCGACGGATACGAAGAAAGCTTCCTATAAGATCACCTTTATCGGAAACTACAAAGGGCATGCGCCGATCACGGGGCACTTTGATGTCGTAAGGGCGCAGTTTAAGTTTGCTGCAAGTGAGAACGGGACCTTGAACGTAACAGTGCCGGATCTGCTCTATACGAAGGCCGGCAGGTACCTTTCCGCGCCGTATGTGGTATGGAACGACACGCTGCTTGGAAAAAATGATTATTCCGTGAGATACTTTGATACCTCGACCACGCCGGAAACGGAGATCACGGGGCAGAAGATCGCGCTCGGAGCCGATGAGACCGAACGGAAGATCCGCGTCGAGGTGACCGGAAAAGGAAACTTCGAAGATCAGACCGTTGTGCGTTATTATATCGTGAGAAAGGCCGCGGACGGCGAGATCAACCTTGGCAGGGCAAAGATCTCGGCAAAGGGAGACCGGAAAAAGAAGGCGGTGGGCACGAAGTCCTACACCGGCGCCGCGCAGTACCCCGGGATCGATGTCTATGTGAAGGTAAAGAAAAAGTGGGTACTCGTGAATCCGAACTGCTACCGCGTGACCTATGTCAATAACAAAAATCCCGGAAAAGCGACCATCATTGTATCCGGCAGAGCCGGGAGTGCCGCCGGAACGAAGAAGACAACTTTTAAGATCGCGCAGAGGAATTTCTCGATCCTGAGGCTGCTTGATTTCGGAGAATAAGAATCTGAAACGTCCCCGGTCCGTATGACCGGGGCGTTTTTCGAATATACCTTTTCCAAATAGGGAATTAACAGATCGCCGGAAGCGTGGTATGATGGAAACTGATCTTTGTCGGAGAATTCACGGAAGGAGTAAAAAGATGAGCGGTAATACAGATCTGTATTCACAGCTTGTTGCCTCTCTTTTAGCGTATCTCATCACGGGGTACGGAATGTGCCGGATTTTTCAGTAGTTCGGCCTTGCGAAGTCATTTGTACCCGTGCTCCGCTGCTGGGGGTGGCTCGTCCTGTGGACGTTCGTCTATGTCATCGCCGCGGTGATACTGCTTGAATTCATAGACCGTGACCGGCGCTGAAGGATCGGCGCTTCGGAGAATTGCTGATGGATAAGAAAAAAAGCAGCGGAGTTTCATGGACGATCCGCTATGCACTTTTAAATATCGCGTATTTTGCGGCATTCTGTACCATACACGCCTGCGCGGCAGTATATCTTCTGTCCAACGGCTTTTCGAATACCGAAGTCGGAGTGCTGCTTGCCGTGGCGAATATCATTTCCGCCGTTCTGCAGCCCCTTGTCGCGGGGGTGATCGACCGGCCGGGATTTCTCACCAACCGGCGGTTTATCCTCTTTTCCGTGCTGGTGATCCTGGCAGGGGCCCTGATCCTCATGGCTTCGCCGGGAAAAGCGGTGATCTTCATCGTTTATGCCCTGATCTATATGGTGCAGTTTGTCTACCAGCCTGTTATGACGGCACTCTGCTTCGAATATCAGAAGGCGGGCTGCAATATCTTCTACGGCCTTGCCCGGGGGCTCGGATCGGCCGGTTTTGCCTTCACCTCCCTGATCATCGGAAGGATCGTTGAGAAAGACGGGGTGTTCGTACTGCTCCTTGTTGATGTCGCATCGATGCTGCTTTCCGCCGTTTTGATCTTTACCTTTAAGAAACCGGAGGAGACATCTTCCCCGGAAGAAACGGAGAGGAAAGAAGCCGCGCCTTCAAAAGGCGAAGCGCATAACAGCCTTTCTTCGTTTGTAAAGACCTATCCTGCCTTTTCCCTTTTTCTTGCGGGAGTGGTCTGCTTTTTCTTTGCCCACAATATGATCAATGACTTTATGATCCAGATCATCCGGAATCTCGGCGGCGGGGAAACCGAGCTCGGCTACTCGAATTTCCTGCAGGCGATCCTGGAACTGCCCGTTATGGCGCTCATCGGGATCGTACTTAAGAGGATCCGGGCGGACAGACTCCTTGTCCTGTCCGGAGCGGCCTTCTTCGTGAAGATCCTGATCCTTGTTTTTGCGGGCTCGATGCCGGTAATGTACTTCAGCCAGTGTTTCCAGCTCTTCGCCTATGCGGTCTTTGTGCCGGCCGGCGCCTACTATGTGAGCGAGACGATGGAGGAACTCGATCAGGTAAAGGGACAGGCCTATATCACGAGCGCGATCACGATCGGAGGGGTGTTTTCGAATCTGATAAGCGGTGTCATCCTGGATCATAAGGGCATCAAAACCATGCTGCTGACGGGAAGCGCAGTCTGCGCGGCGGGCGTTCTTGCGGCCGTTTTCGCGATGACGAGGCTCCCTCATCATAAAAAAACTTCTTAGGGAGATACCATTATGCGAATTCTGCTGAACATTTTGTGGATCATCTGCGGAGGACTTTTAAGCGCGATCGGCTGGCTGCTGGCGGGAGCACTCTACTGTGTTACGGTCATTGGGATCCCGCTCGGACTTCAGTGCTTCAAGCTTTGCAGCATCTCACTGAATCCTTTCGGCAAGGAGATCCATTATGAAGGGGCCGGCGCCGGATCCTTTATCCTCAATGTGATCTGGTTCATCTTCGGCGGCCTGGAGCTTGCGCTCGGGAACGCGATCCTGGGACTGATCCTTTGCATCACGATCATCGGGATTCCCTTCGGCAAGCAGTTTTTCAAGATCGCGGGACTGTCGCTCCGTCCTTTCGGTGCTGTCGTGGTAAGGGAGCATGTTCTTTAAACCCCGCGATTAAGAAACAGTTAAGAATTATACAGGATACGGATCAAGACCTCTTAAGGACCTTTGCGGTAAAGTAATATCAGCAAAGGTCCTGTGTGTTTGAAAGCACGGATATGAATGTAAGAAAAGTCTTTCGGAACAGTATTTAAGGAGAGGTCGAAAATGGATAAGAAGAAAGTAACGGTCACGGCAGTCATACTCGCGTCGGCACTTGTGGCAGGAGGAGTGTCCATGCATGCCAATGCCGCCGTAAAGGTGAACACGCATACGGCCGGTAACGGAAACCTTGTAAAGATCACGGAAGTAAACGGCAATGTCGTATCCAACGCTTCGGAATCGGGGTATGCTAAGATCGGCGGAAAGATAGCGAAGATCAATGTGAAGGCCGGGGACTGTGTGAAGAAGGGAGATCTGATCCTTACCTATGATACGGATGAGATCGACGATCTGATCGCGCTCGCGGATTATTCAAGACAGGAAGCCACAGGAAGTTACGACAACGTGATCCAGACGGGAGGAAGAAACGCGGGGCTCTATTCGGAAGCGAAGACCACTCTCGAGGATCTCGAAAACCGGATCGCCGTGGTACAGGCCACTCTGGACATTACAAGGAACGCGCTGATCGAGAAGCAGGCTGCCGTCGCGAACGAAGGGGCGAAGCTGCAGGTTTCTCTGATCGACTGGGCAGATCAGCCGGAATCCGATGAATATGAGAACCTTCAGAAGCTGGTGGCGGAGAATGCCTGGGCACAGCAGTATGATCCCTCCATCGTGAAGATGCAGCAGGAGATCAGCCTTCTTTCGGAAGAACTGGCTTCCTGCAAGGAGACAAAGGCCCAGATGGTCTCCCAGAAGGCGGCGGGCTGCGCGGGGCTTCTTACCAAAGGAACCAGAGAGCAGGTGGAGGCGGCGAAGGCCGCGAACGATCTTCGTGCCGAAAATACCATCGAAAAACTGGAAGAGGCGAAAAAAGGCGTAAGAGCAGGGATGTCAGGTGTGATCACGGATATCGCCGTTTCCGAAAACGAGACCGTCGGCGAGGGAAGCCTCCTCTTTACCATTGAGTCCACGGAGGATGTGGTGATCCGGACCAGCGTGAACAAATATGACATCGCGCAGATGGAGATCGGGCAGAAGACCACCTCGCTCATCAAGAACAGGGAATATACCGGAAAGATCTCCCGGATCGAGCATATGACCGGAAAGGATGAAGGCGCGAGCGTCGGTGTGGAGGTTACGCTGGATTCGCCCGATGAGAATCTGATCCTCGGCCTTGAGACGAAGGTGAAGGTGATCACGGATTCGGTGGATGATACGCTTACGATCCCCATGGACGCGCTCTGCTCCGATGAAAGCGGGGATTACGTATTTACCGTCCGGGACAGGAAAGCGGTAAAAAGAAGCGTTGAGACCGGGATCCGGAATGATGACAATGTGGAGATCACGGACGGCTTAAATCCGGGTGAGACCGTGATCTGGCTCGATGACGCGGAACTTGCCGAAGGCATGGTCGTTCGGGCGGACTGACAAAAGGCGGTAAGAAGATGGGATCGGAAAAAAGACAGATACTGACGGTGAAAGACCTTTCAAAGACCTTTTCCAATGAAAGCGTACAGCAGCACGTCTTAAAGAATCTGAACCTCTCGATCTACGAGGGAGATTTCACGGTGATCATGGGAAATTCCGGATCGGGAAAGAGCACCCTGCTCTATGCCCTTTCCGGCATGGACAGGCCGACGCTCGGCACCATCACCTATTATACGAAAGAAAAGGCATCCGGCAGGAAAAAGGTAGAGGATGCGGTCACGGAAACGGAGATCTCGAAATACGGGAATGACAGACTTGCGGTATTCCGGAGAAATCATGTGGGCTTCGTTTTTCAGCAGAATTATCTGAACGACAGCATGAGTGCCCTTGACAATATCATGGTATGCGGGCTCCTTCGGCACAGCAACCGGCATGAGCTTGCGGACCGGGCAAAAGAACTGCTTCGCCGCGTGGAGATCGGCGAAGCGGACTGGAAGAAATTCCCGACACAGCTTTCCGGCGGACAGCAGCAGAGAGTGGCCGTGGTGCGGGGCGTGATCAACAGCCCGGAGATCCTGTTCGCGGATGAGCCCACCGGCGCGCTGAATTCGCAGAATACGGAAAACGTGCTGGATATCCTTTCGGATCTTAACAACGAAGGACAGAGCATCGTGATGGTCACCCATACGGTGAAGGCCGCGGAGCGGGGAAACAGGATCATCTATCTTGCGGACGGCGTGATCTTTGACGAGATTGAGATCGGACCGTATGCGGGGGATTACAGGGATGAGAGCAATCCCCGCATCGAAGAAGCGAAGGAGCGCCACGCGAAGCTTAAGGCCTTCCTGCAGGATATGGGCTGGTAAAAGAAAACGGAGTTTAAAAGGGATATGTACCGGTATTTCTTTATTGCGAAAAACAATATCAGAAAACAGAAGAGCGACATGATCACGTTCCTTCTTATGACAATGATCACGGCCTTTCTGCTTTTTATCAGCATTTCCTATATGACGGGGATCGGCGACGTGATCGACTCCGTCTATAAAAAGATCAACGGAACGGATCTGACGTTCATAGCATCCCCCGACCGTCTGACGGAAGAAAAACTGAAGGGGGTCATCCTGGAAAATCCGTACTGCGGAAGCTATGAGATCACGAAAAACCTGACCGTTGCGAATGCGAAATACGGAAAGAGACCGGACAGGAAGATGTCCGAATACGGGTTTGTCTTCATCTCCTATGAGCAGGAGATCAATATCCAGAAGATCAGTACGGATACCGTGGGCTTAAGCGGAGATGACGCGGTGATCCCCGTCAGGATGAGCCCGGATTACGGGATCGGCGATACCATGTATCTGAAGCTCGGAGACAATTCCTATGCTCTGAAGGTCAAAGGATATGCGGAGGACTCGCTGTACTGCTCCCCGATGAACATAGGGGACTATGTGATCTATATCTCGGATGATCTTTACGAGGAGATCCTTTTTGAGAATCCTTCCGTTGCGAAGGAGTTCGCCGTACATAAGGTCCGCCTTACGGCAGACGCGAAGCGAAAGGGAATGAAGCAGGAGGAGATCCTTGATCACATAAGCAGCGAGGTGACCGACTGGGCCTCCGGATACCGGATGAAGCATCCGGAATACGAAGGCGGGATCCGGAACAGCTTCAGCTATGAAATGCTGCATG
>JAILLW010000111.1 GCA_024692955.1 Lachnospiraceae bacterium
AACCAGTGTCGGCGCGATCGTGGACGGTACCTGGGACGCGGGGGCTGCCAAGGATCTCTTCGGTGACAACTATGCATGTGCAAAGCTTCCCACCTTTACGGGCGCTGACGGCAAGTCCTATCAGATGAGCGGTTTCGGCGGATTCAAACTTCTCGGTGTTAAGCCTCAGGAAGATGAGAACAAGCTGGCTGTCTGCGATGCGGTAGCGGCTTATCTTTCCGGCGAGGAAGTACAGCTTGCAAGATATGAAGCGGTTGGCTGGGGTCCTTCGAACCTGAACGCGCAGGCTTCCGACGCGGTTAAGTCCGATGAAGCTCTTTCCGCACTGGCACAGCAGCTCGCGTTCACGATCCCTCAGGGACAGTACCCCGGCGATTACTGGGCACTCGCTACTTCCCTTGGTGACAGCATCCGTACCGGAGAGCTTACCTCCAAGTCCAGCGATGAAGATCTTATGAAAGCGCTTCAGGATTTCCAGGATACCTGCGCTTCCTACGCACAGTAAAACAAAGCCAACGTAAATCTGTATATCACGTACGGATTGAACGAAGCGGAAAGGTCCGGCGAGAGATTGCCGGACCTTTTCCGGCTTTATCCGATGAATGTCATAAAGAACTCTTCATGGTGTTCATGGGGTTAAGCGAAGAAGAAGTAAGGAGGTTATTATGGGCAAAAGTAAAGGACGGGGTGCATGGACTTCCGTCGTGGACATTTTCCGGACCATCGGAATGACCTTTGTGAAGGGCGACTGGAAGACGAAAGTTTCCTATCTGATCCTCGGCTTCGGGGAACTGCTGAGAGGACAGATCGTGAAGGGAATCGCGTTTCTTGCGATGGAGTGCGGCTTCATCTGGTACCTGAAGGCTCTCGGTCTTAAGTATATGGCGAAGTTTTCCACTCTCGGGACTGTGGCGACGCAGAAGGTGAAAAGAAAGACGGTATACGGAGACAACAGCTTTCTGATCCTGCTGTTCGGCCTTCTGACCATCTTTGTGATCCTCTTGTTTCTGGTGATCTGGTATCTGAACATTCTGGAGAACGCAAAGGAAGAGGAGCTTCTGAAGGCCGGAAAGAAGCTGCCTTCAAATAAGAGTGTGATCGGTTCGCTGTTTGACAAAAACTTTGATAAAACGCTCCTGGCGCTTCCCGTGACCGGTGTCTTCGTATTTACGGTCCTGCCCATCGTGTTCATGGTCTGCGTGGCCTTTACGAATTACGACAAGAATCATCAGGCGCCGACGAATCTCTTTACCTGGGTCGGCTTTGATAACTTCAAGAACCTTGTGACCTTCGGCTCTTCGGGCTTCGGTACCACCTTCTTCAAGGTGCTGGCCTGGACGCTGGTATGGGCCTTCTTTGCAACCTTCATTGACTATTTCCTCGGAATGGGCGTGGCGATCCTTATTAACAAGAAGGGGATTAAATTCAAAAAACTCTGGCGTACGATCCTTGTTATCACAATTGCCGTGCCGCAGTTCGTATCCCTTCTTTATGTTATGAAGATGTTCGCAAACGACGGCCTCATCAACGGATATCTTCTGAAATGGGGGTGGATCGATGCGCCGATCCAGTTCTGGGTAAATCCGATGCTCGCGAGGATCACGATCATCGTCGTCAACATCTGGATCGGTATCCCTTATATGATGCTGATCGCTACCGGACTTCTGATGAATATCCCGGAGGATCTTTACGAAAGCGCGAGGATCGACGGCGCGAACGGCTGGCAGATGTTCCGTTCCATCACCCTTCCCTATATGCTCTTTGTAACGGGACCTTTCCTTCTTACGCAGTTTATCGGAAATCTGAACAACTTCAATGTCATCTATCTGCTGACCCAGGGAAAACCGCAGTCCATGAGTCTTGCGGAAAACGCAGGTTCCACGGACCTTCTGGTCACCTGGCTCTATAAGATGACGGTCAACAATACGAACTACCGTATGGCCGCGGTCATCGGTATCATGGTATTTGTCGTGACGGCGATCATTATGATGTCGGTCTACAACTTTTTGCCGTCGGTTAAAGATGAGGAGGGCTTCCAATAATGAAAACGAAAAAAGTGATCGGCAACACCCTCGCATATATCCTGCTTATCGTGATCAGCGTCATCTGGCTATTCCCTTTCATCGGACTGATCCTGCAGAGCTTCCGTTCCTACGACCCTGCCGTGGAGTACGGCGGCATGGTGGATTATCTGGTACCGAAGCATTTTTCACTGGATAACTATAAGTTCATCCTGTCGGGACAGACCAATTATCTGGGATGGTATAAGAATACACTGATCATCGCATTCTTTGTAACGCTGTTCCAGACGATCATTATCCTCTGTGTAAGTTACGCCCTTTCGCGGATGCGTTTTGCAGGCCGCACGTTCCTTATGCGCTTCTGGCTGGTTCTGGGGATGTTTCCGGGCTTCCTTACGATGATCTGCCTGTACTTCCTGCTGAAGCAGTTCGGCCTGACTCAGGCGGGAGCGGTACCGGGACTCATACTGGTATCGGTGGCAAGCTCCGGAATGGGATACTATATCTGTAAAGGGTATTTCGATACGATCCCGAAGGCGCTCGATGAAGCGGCCCGTATCGACGGGGCATCCCGGGCAAGGATCTTCTTTACGATGATCATACCCATGAGTAAACCGATCATCATCTATACAGCCCTCGTTGCCTTTATGGCGCCCTGGTGCGATTATGTATTCGCTTCCTACGTGGCCTTCGGACATGACTCGAGCTTCAATGTGGCGGTGGCCATGACACGCTGGGTATGGACCAACGATTATCAGGGCTATTTCACCCGCTTCTGCGCGGGCGGGATCCTCGTCGCGATCCCGGTCACGCTGCTCTTTATGGCCCTCCAGAAGTATTATGTGGAAGGTGTCACCGGCGGTGCCGTAAAGGGATAAGGACGGTATCGTCGTAAAGGATATGGATCGCGGCGCGCGGGTAAGCGTTTGCAAAGGCTCCGGAAGTGCGCCGGAGCCTTTTTCCGTAGATGCAGGTAAGAACGGCTTGGGGGCAGAGGGGCCGCGGAGCGGCATATCCCTTAGCCGATTTGAAGTGCGTTTAGCGTAAGCGTCTGAGCCCTTAGCGCTGTTCTTTTCCGAGGGGCGGATCGCGCCGGATGCGCGATCCAGGGATCTCGATACACGGATGTAGCGTGAGACCGTGCCCCGACCGGTTGCGTGAATTCCCGGCAGCGCTTAGGGATCAGCAAACGCAGCTTCTATGAGGCGGGGGATATGCCGCTCCGCAGCCGTCTTGGCTGCGGGGGCGTGTGAAATGGAAGTTTTCGCGAATCACACGCCTGGAAGAAGCGAGCGGGGCGTGTGAAATGGAAGTTTTCGCGAACCACACGCCCGGAAGAAGCGAGCGGGGCGTGTGAAATGGAAGTTTTCGCGAATCACACGCCCGGAAGAACTCCCCGGCCCCGAATGCCCGGGCCGGAAGGAACTCGGGAGACAGGCAGAATCCCGGAGGAGCGGAATATGAGAAGAAAGCATATGTGGATCAGGATCTTCGCTGTTGCTGCGGCATTTATGTTGCTGCTCACATCCTGCGGGGTAAGGGGGGATGCGACCAGACCCGATATCGGGCCGGACAGCTATAAAGAGTCGGCTTCACAGGCGCTTGACGGAGCCGGGAACGAGACAACAGGGGACGAGAAAACTGCCGGGGACGGGACAGCACCCGGGGACGAGACAACTGCCGGGGACGGGACAGCACCCGGGGGCGAGGCAACCGCCGGAAATCAGACATCTGCCGGAAGTCTGGACGGGGCGGATGCACGGGAAAAGGCGAGCGAACCCTGGATGGAACGACCCCTTAACGTGCTCGATGACAATTACCGGAACTACTATGAGATCTTTGTGTATTCCTACGCCGACAGTGACGGTGACGGAATCGGAGATCTGGAAGGCGTAAGGAGAAAACTCCCGTACATCCGGGATATGGGCTTTAACGGTATCTGGCTTATGCCCGTTATGCCATCCCCGACCTATCATAAGTATGATGTGACGGATTACTGCGCGATCGATCCGGAATACGGGACCATGGAGGATATGGAAAACCTGATCGCGGAAGCACACGAGAACGGAATCCGCGTGATCATAGACTTTGTGATGAACCACAGTTCCTCGAAGCATCCGTGGTTTACGGAGGCCTGTGGCTATCTTAAGAGGCTTGACCCGGATGATGCGAGAAGTATGGAAGATCTCATCGCGGAATGTCCGTATGTCGGCTATTACCACTTCTCCAGAGAGCAGGAGAGCGGAACCTGGTATCCGTTAAGCGGAACCCCCTTTTATTACGAGGGAGAGTTCTGGTCGGAGATGCCGGATCTTGATTATTCCTCCGAAGAACTGTGGAAGGAGTTCGAGGCGATCATTCCTTTCTGGGTGGAGAAGGGGATCGACGGCTTCCGGATGGATGCGACGATGCATTTTGAGGAAGGAGATACCGGATTCAACACCCATGTGATGAACCGGGCGTTTGAGTGCGCAAAAGCGCTGAATCCGGACTTTTATATGGTATCCGAGGTGTGGGCCGGCGAAAAGACAATCGCTGATTATTATGGTTCCGAAACGCCGAGCCTTTTCAATTTTGATGCGGCGGATGCGGAAGGAAAACTCATCGGGGCGGCAAGGGGATCCCTTAAAGCGGAGAAACTCGTACGAACGATGAAGCAGTATGAGGAGGACTTCGGGGCTTCCTATGAGGATTATATCGATGCACCGTTCCTCACGAATCACGATATGGGACGTGTCGCAAACGCCCTGAACGGAGATGAGGATGCGATCAGATTCGCGGGTGGCCTGCTCCTTTCCATGAGCGGTTCTCCTTTTGTGTACTACGGGGAGGAGATCGGAATGAAGTCCAAGGGGACGAAGGACGAGAATAAGCGGCTTCCGATGCTCTGGAGCTATCAGCCGGGCGGCCTTGACGACCCGGAACCCGGAGCGCTGTCGGAGGGAGGCATCGGAATGACGAAAGGCCCATCGGATGCGGATCCAGGGATCGAGAGCAAATTTCCGGGAGTGGAAGAGCAGCTTGCTTCGGAAGACTCGATCCTGAATTACTATAAAAGGGCGCTCCTTATCCGGAATCAGAATCCGGAGATCGCAAGGGGGAGGATCACGATCCTGGATACAGCTACGGACGGGGATCTTGCAACGATCATTAAAAGCTATGATGAAAGCACGATCGCTGTTATCTATAATACTTCTAAGAAAGATCCGGTTGACATAACTCAGATACAGCTGGATGCCGTTCGGAAGGAGCTGACAGCACGGACAGGCAGCGAAGCGACAGACAAGGCTGAAGCGACAGACAAGACTGAAGCGACAGACAAGACTGAAGCGACTGAGAAGGCAGAAACGGCAGACAACGCCGAAGCGACTGAGAAGGCAGAAAAGGCAGACAGGACCGAAACGACGGGCGGGGCTGAAGGTGTCAGGAACGCTATGCCCGAAGGGGTGATCCTCCTTTCCGGCGAAAGCTCATTGCAGATCGCGGGCTTTCTTTCCACGGACGGAACACATGCCACAGTCGGGGACGGCAGAATTACCCTGCCACCCAGATCGATCCTGTATCTGAAGTGAGCAATCGTGGCGGAGGCGCATTTGAAAATCAGCCTCTTTTCTTTATGCTATCCGAATATGAGATTCCTGCGATCCACACGCCCGGAAGAAGCCGATGGGGCGTGTTAAACGGAAAAAAGGGGCCCGGCAGATCGCCGGGCCCCGGGTATTCTTGGTGGTTCTTATTCAATAGAAACGTGACCGTTCCTACCGAGGATACATCCTCGCGTTCCAGTCACCGATTCCCATGACAGCGGCGGCTTCTCCGATATGGGCGCCGGGATTCTGATACCAGTACCAGGCCTGTTTCTTCACACCGGCGGGGTTTTCGAGACCTTCCGCAAGTCCCTGCGCAATCTCTGCGGCAAGATCCGTCTGGCAGTTATAAGCCATCAGAGTAATGTACTTATTCGTCATGCAGCGTTGATAAGCGAAGACAACGGCCGCTGCCTGCTTTTCGGCACCCTGGGAGTCCGTGTAGCCGATCTCGGAAAGGAGGATCGGACGTACACCGCCCTGGGTGTTGCGCATATTCGGCAGGCACATATAATCCGTAAGCTGCTCGATGTTCTCGATCGTGATGTAACGGGTATCGATGGAATGCTGGGCCGCCCCGGCGGTTCTCGCGTTCATCGGTGTCCAGAACGGGGTCCAGGTCAGAGGATGGTTGTAAGGGTGCTGCGCAAGCCCCCAGTCGAAGTTGCCCTGAGCCAGAATGCAGTTATTCATTGCGTCAAGGAAACTGCGCCCCGTATACATAGAGCCGTTTGTGATCACGTTCCACTGCTGATCGATACTCGTGCAGACATAAGCGGTCGGATGGTGCGAGCGGATCGCGGTATAGCAGACACGAAGTTCATCGGCATAGAGCTGAGCATAGGAATTCACGTCCATATGCTTCGTATAGTTCCACATACCGGGAACGTTGACCTCATTGCCGATGATCCAGTTGTCGATCTGTCCGTGCCCGTTCCGGCCGTTATAGCGCTCCGCCAGGAAGGACATGGCGGCTTCAAGGCTCTGCAACCCTTTTTCTTCGGATGTGTTCATCATGTAATACGGGCAGGCACCTCCGCGGGAATAAGGGGAGATCATATATTCTCTGCCCGCGCGTTTCGGGTTCAGGATGACCATCGTGATGCCGATCCCCTGAGAGGAAACGGTATTTACGAAATGATCGTACTGAAGCACCTGACCGGAATCGAAGGTATATACCTGACCGTTATAGGTATAGGGAACCGCATTGTTTCCGCCGATCACATCGGTCAGCAGGATGTTGTAGCAGGCCTGCTGGATGCCGAGCTGCTGGTTCTCACCGGAGGCGATCTTCATGCCGTTTACGATGAGCCCCTTCTTTCCGCCGTTCTTTCTCGGGGCGCTTCCGCCTGCCAGAACCTCGGGATTTGAGATATAACGGGCATTCGATACGCCGATATAGGCGCCGCCGGCCTTGACCGCTACCTGGAACTTGTCATAGAGATGATTGTTCGGTGTTCCGAATTCGAGCGGAGCCGTGAGATTCACGGACGCTGCCATCGGCGCGGATCCAACGGGCGCACCCGAGGGAGAGTTCTGATAGACCTTCTCCGCGAAAAGATAGAAGATGTTGTCATCGGAAGCCGGAAAATCCGAACAGCTGACGTTGACCACCACATTGCTGCCGGCGATCAGGGCCGAATTGACTGCTACGACACCGAGTCCGGCCGCGTTCGCGGATACGGGATGCGCGAAAACGATCCCGAGTGAGAGCGCGGCACACAAAAAAAGGCCGCAGATTTTTCTGGATAAATACTTTTTCATGATTACCCCCATATCCGGACACTTCCGGAATGCTAGATTTTGTGCCTTGTAAAAAGCGCGGATACCAAATCTGCTCCACGCTTTAAAAAAAGGCGCACAATGGTTATGTTACCTTATTCAAGGCAGTTGTGTCAACGGTTTTCGGATATGGAAGCGGGGCAGGAAAGAAGAAGAGAACGGAGGGGATCTTTCCTGTTATATAAAGAATTCCAGAAGAAATACGACGACACAGCAGATAATAGACACGGGAAAAAGCCCGAGACCGAACCAGGCGGCGATGATCCCGAGAACGAGGGCAACGGCTCCCGCGATCGGAGAATTCGTTGCTTCCATGATCGCAGGGAAGGTCATGACCGCCAGAGTCACATAGGGCACATAATAAAGAAAGGAACGGATAAAGCGATTTTCGATCTTCTTACGGATCAGCGTGACCGGCAGGATCCGGATCAGGCCGATCACGGCGATCATTATGAAAATGTAAATGTATTTGCTGTACATGCTTGAAAATCCTTTGGCTTATGTATGCTGGCCGTGCTTTGACTGACCGGGTTAAGCGTAGCTGAGTGATTCATGGCCGACTCTTTCGATCGGATCCGCTTTCGGAAGGGCCGGGATCTTCTTTCGGCACGGGTGCAAAGACCGCAAGGGCCGCGGAGATCAGGATCGTAAGGATGATCGTGCGGGTACCGGAAGAAAGCTCTTTGACTGCCGGCAGACGGCTCAAGAGAAAACTCAGCAGAAAACCGGCGCATACTCCGACAAGAACAGGCCGTTCACGCTTCGCGGGCGGTACGATGATGGCAAGAAACATCCCGTAAAGCGCGACACTTAAGGCACTGACAGCCCGGACAGGAAGAACATTGCCGGCAATGATCCCCGCGGAACAGCCAAATCCCCAGAGAGGAACGGCGATGGTGACCAGCCCGTAAGCGTACTGCGGGATTACCGCGCCCGGGCGTGCAATCATTGCTCCGAAGATCTCATCGGTCGTATAGAAAGCGATGAAGATTCTGTGGTACAACGGCGTCTTTTCCGAAAAACGCTGGGAGAGCGCGGTCGTCATAAGGAGATACCGGATGTTCGCGATAACGGAGATCAGCGCGGTCTCAAGAAAGGTCGCGTGCGCGATCATCGAAGAAAGAAGCGCGTATTCCCCTGCGGAAGCGGCACTGAGCGCGGAAGCAAAAAAGCCTTCAACCGCGTTCAGCCCGGCCTTCTTCGCGATGATGCCAAGAGAAAAGGCCACCGCGAAATATCCGAGTCCGATCGGAATCCCGTCACGTAATCCGTTTAAATAAGCCTGCTTTTTGTCCATACGGTCTATAATTATGGAACAAAATGAAAAGGTTCGCAAGAAAAATCGGAAAAGAAATCGGAAGTTTCACATATATATAAGGAAACGCCCGCGGAAGGATCTCACGTTGCCTGTGAGATCCGGCGGGCGCATTTTTACCTTTCCCTGTTCCAAAGTAAGACGGGTGCGATCAGAAAAGCTTCTTGACCGCGTCCATTACTCCGCCGGCCTTGTCGGAGGCGAGCGCCGCTTTGACACCGGCCACCACCTTGTCCTCCATCCCGTCGGGAATGTCGATGCCGGACAGGCTTTCTACCGCCTTGACCGGATCGGATCTGAAGTTCTCCAGCGCCTTCGGGTCGGATTTCAGCTTCGAAACGATCTCGTCTACCTTCTTTTTGATATCATCCATGGTCAAAGCCTCCTTTCGGGCTGATTTTATCACTAAAAAGGACCGAAATAAAGAAAAATCGGCGAAAGAACAGAAAAAACGTTAAAAACCGATGAGAGAGGCGGATGCATTTGTGCATAGTGCACAAACAACATGAAGGGTGCGGACACAAATACCATAAAAGAATATTTGCATATATCAATATTGGTTTATTTCTGACCGTTTTAGAGCCTATAGAGTTGGCGCGAAGGATAATATAATGTTATTGCGCGATTTCAGGTTAATCGTTTAATCGGCTTTAAACGGTCGTTTTGTGACATTTTTTCGGAATGAACGGCACGAATGGTAAATATAGTTTCATCACCACGCTAAAGTACTAAAGCGATACGGAATATCGATAATAAGCGTGACGGAAAAGCGATCAGAAAGGAAGCGTGGAAAACACCACGGAAAACGTGGAAAACGTTTATTCAAGGCGTTTTTTCCAAAAAAGAAAAACTTGCAAAAAGCCACTTGATTTCGCAAAAAAACCGCGATAAAATGACAGTACGAGTGAAAATGGCGGAAGAAGTGTGCCCACAGGGCATGCACCTGAGGCCCAAACACTGGCGAACAAACTATGGGAGGTTTGTGATCATGAAGAAGATTTCAAGAAGGACCAAGCGACTGATCGCAGCGATGATCATCGAGATCATAGTTGCAATCAACATCTTCGGTGCTTATGCCGCTGAAGATGGTGCGACCGGGAGCGGAGCTTCGGAACAGGTTGAAGCTACCGTTGATTCCGGTGCAAAGGAGGCTCCGGCCGAGGCAGCTGCAGAACAGAGCGAACCCGCTCAGGAAGAACAACCTGCCGCGGAAGAGCAGCAGGAGGAATCCGTTCCGGAAGAACAGCCTGCGGAAGAACAGCCTGCGGAAGAACAGCCCGCGGAAGAGCAGCAGGAGGAATCCGTTCCGGAAGAACAGCCTGCGGAAGAACAGCCTGCGGAAGAACAGCCTGCCGGAGAGCAGGGAACAACTGAGGAAGGCTCGGGCGAAACTGCGGAACCTGTAGAAGGTGAACGCACATTGCCGGAGGAAGAAGGACTCGTTCCGACAGCAACTCCCGAAATGCCCGTTGATGCAAACGGAGCTTCGGCAGAAGTGATCCCTACCGCGACCCCGACGGCCACCCCTACTGCTGAGGCAGCTATTGAAGCAACGCCTACACCTACGGCCACGCCTACCGCTACACCCACCGCGACTCCTACCGCAACTCCCATAGATGATGAAGTAGCAGATGACGCTAATATAGATGAAGCAACAGACAAAACGGATGCAGAGAAAGATGTAGCCGAAGTCGAGGAAGAAATCCTTGAAGAGGAAGAAGAGGAAGAGTTTGAAGACGAATCCGAAGAAGCCCTGACGGGAAAAGGAATTGACCAGACGAGGGATAAGGAACTGATCGATCAGATCAGATACGATATTGGCGACTACGGCATTACGGCCCATGAGGTTGAGACCGCTACCGATATCGAATCCAATTTCCAGACGGATTCAACAAAGGGTAAGATTATCGTTGGCGCATCGACGGGCTATGATTCCGCAGATCTGAACGGAGTTTCATATATTAAAACGTTCGACTGGGACGGCGTTGTCGAAGTCCATGATAATACGGAAGAAATTGTTTTCGGCCAGGGTGCCAAAATCTATACTAAGCAGGGAGACCAGCAGTACACTTACGTTGATGCTAAAGGCCAGGACGGCAAGACACATACTCTCAAGATCGAAAACAGCAAGAATGTAAAACTCTCTGTAGATAAAAAAGGAGAGTACAATGTTGACAAGACCCTGAAGGATGTGGCCAATATTGCCACGCAGCTTATGAACCTCGGGAAGCAGGAGAATAATAATAAGGAAGTCGCAAACGGAGTCGAAAGGACTGAGAGGGAACAAAAGACCGTAACCTATGACGCGACAAAATCAGACCTGGATGTTGTCTATATCAATATCAGTGCCAACAAGAATATGGGCATTATGATTCAGGATGAGATGACCATTGTTAAGAGAGAGAATCAGGTCGTTGTATTCAACATCGTTGATACTCAGGGGAAGTCCAACATCGATCTTAAGTCCTTTAAGGTAACCTTGAAGGATGATAATAAAAAGACGATCGCAGACAAGCAGGTTACTTCGGGAGCTGCGGGCGCAGATAATGGCCAGGGAAAGACCGTGCAGGATCAGGCACAGAACATGATCTTCAACCTGGGTAATTACAAAGGGACCCTTACTCTGACCGGTATTGTAGGTACTGTCCTTGCGCCTCTGGCGAAAGTTACGACCGGTGGAACCAGTGCCGGATATTTGGCAGCTGACAAGTTCAAGGCTCAGAACGGTGAGTGGCATGCAGTGACCAGGCCGAGTCAGACACCTGCGAGAAGTACGCCTACGCCGACGCCTCCGCAGACGCCGACGCCTCCTAAGACACCTACGCCGACGCCTCCGAGCACGCCTACGCCTCCGCAGACGCCTACCCCGACACAGACGCCTCCGCAGACGCCTACCCCGACACAGACGCCTCCGCAGACGCCTACCCCGACGCAGACGCCTCCGCAGACGCCTACCCCGACGCAGACGCCTCCTAAGACGCCGACGCCGACCTCTACACCTACGAGCACGCCTCCTAAGACACCTACGCCGACGCAGACACCTACGACTACGCCGACCAGCACGCCGACCAAGACGCCTACGCCTACGAGCACGCCGACGAAGACACCTACGAGTACGCCGACGAAG
>JAILLW010000114.1 GCA_024692955.1 Lachnospiraceae bacterium
GAAACAGTTTTTGCCACTTATTCGATTACTCCTGTGATCGTGGGGAGTTTTTCCGGCTTCCGGTCCGTGAAGGTATAGGACGCGGCAAGCCTCTTTACACACTCTTCCAGTTTTCCCTCATCATTTGCATGGATCACCGCGTAAGGCTCCCCCTTTTCCACGCGGTCTCCGCATTTTTTCAGAAGTTCGATCCCGACGGAAGGATCGATCGTGTCCGTGCTGACCTTTCGTCCGCCGCCGAGGATCATGGCCGAGATCCCCACCTCCTCGCATTCGATCTTTCCGATATAGCCCGCCTCTTCGGACTTTAACTCCCTTACGATCCTGCTCTTCGGAAGAAGGGAAGGGTCATAGACCTCTTTTTCATTTCCGCCCTGCGCTTTCACAAATTCCGCAAACTTATCCAGGGCTTTTCCGGAAGAAACCGCCTCCCGGATCATCTTTACCGCCTCGTCCGCATCCGGGGTGATCCCGCCTGCCTTCAGCATATATGCCCCCAGTGTCTCCACCAGTTCCGTAAAATCTTCGGGACCTTTCCCCATCAGGGTATCGATGGCTTCCTCGACTTCCATCGCGTTTCCGACCTTGCGCCCCAAAGGTTCATCCATATTGGAGATCACTGCGGTCATTTTCCTGCCCGCGCTCTTTCCGATAGCGACCATCTCCCTTGCCAGCGCAAAGGAGTCCTCCTTCTTCTTCATAAAGGCACCGGAGCCGGTCTTTACGTCGAGCACGATGGCATCCGCGCCCGCCGCCAGCTTCTTCGACATGATCGAGGAAGCGATCAGGGACATCTGATCCACGGTTCCCGTCACATCCCTCAAAGCGTAGAGTTTCTTGTCCGCCGGGGCGAGATCCTTTGTCTGCCCCATGATCGCGATCCCGATCTCATTCACGTTCCTGATAAAGGTATCCGTGGAGATATCCGTATGGAATCCAGTGATGCTCTCAAGTTTGTCTATGGTTCCTCCGGTATGCCCGAGGCCTCGCCCGGACATCTTCGCGATCTTTACCCCGCAGGAGGCGACAATGGGCGTAAGCGCAAGTGAGGTCTTGTCTCCGACTCCGCCCGTGGAATGCTTGTCCACCTTGATTCCCCGGATCGCGGATAGATCCAGCATATCGCCGCTTTCTGCCATGGCGTGAGTCAGTTCAAAGGTTTCCTCCTCATTCATTCCCCGGAAACAGATCGCCATCATCATCGCCGACATCTGATAATCCGGGATCTCTCCTTTCGTATAGCCGTCGATCATAAAGCGGATCTCCTCCGCACTAAGGGGTGCTCCCTGCTTCTTTTTGATGATCAGATCATACATTCGCATAGACAAAAACCTCCCTTACTTGTGATAGGGCTCATGTCGGATGATCCGGAAAGCGCGGTAGATCTGCTCCAAAAGGATCACCCTCATCAGCTGGTGCGGAAATGTCAGTCTGGAAAAAGACAGATGCTCACGGGCATTTGAAAGTACGCTCTTATGAAGTCCCAGTGAGCCTCCGATGATAAAGGTAAGATAGCTTGTTCCGTTGATCCCAAGCTGTTCTATCTTTGCGGCAAACGCCTCCGAGTCGGGCGCCTCACCGTCAATCTCCAAAGTTATGACATAACTGTCGGTTTTGAGGGCTTTCAGGATCCGCTCCGCTTCCCTCTTACGGATCTCTTCCTCCTCCGCCTCCGACGCTTTTTCCGGAGCCCTTTCGTCCGGCACCTCCGTGATCAGGATCTTCGCATATCGTGAAAGTCTTTTTTCATACTCCCGTACGGCTTCACGAAGATAAGCCTCTTTCAGCTTTCCCACACAGAGGATCTCGATCGTCATTCGCCGTAGAGTCCCTCATAGATCTTTTCGATCAGTGTGTCGGCATATGCGGCATCCAGTTCCGGATACTCTCTTGAAAGCAGATCTCTGATATAGGATTCACGGGCAAAATAGTCCGTCTCCTTCACTTCTTCGGTAAGTCCGCAGGCGGCATCCACCCGCTCCTTCGTGATATTGTCCCTGCTCCAGGCAAGGATCTTTTCCGATAGATCCTTTTCCTTTTCGGCCTTCTCCTTAAAGGAGCGGACATTCTTCGCAGATACGATCCCCATCACGATAAATCCGAGGAACAGAAGTCCCATCACCGCGATAATGAGGATCCTGGCAAACGGCGTGATGTAGGAGGCGAAAAGCCCCGACGCAAAAAGCGCAAGCAGTATCAGCCCGACCACTCCGACGGAAATAAGTGTCACGGCGGAAGTACGGTTTTCTTCCGCCTTGTCCGCATTATTCACATAGGCCGCGTGAAATTCCGGGCGCTCCGTATCTTCCTCATCACCGTTGTCAAAGGCAAAACCGGGATATTCGCCTGCCGGGTATTCCGCATCCGGATCCTTATCGGTCAAAGTAAGATCGTCAACCAGCTCCGCACCGCAGTCGGCACAGACTTTGATCCCTTCTTTGTATTCATCTTTGCAGTTGGGACACCAGGGCATAAAAAAGATCCTCCAACTTTTAATTTTACCGCATCCCGGTTTAAGTTTCCACTACTATTTGGCGGAGGAAATGTAATTTCTCACTCCGATCTTCTGATTCTCATAGGAGCTCATCCAGAGGTAATTATCCGGGTTTTCCCTGTCCGACAGCACGGGTCCCCGCTTCTTTTTGTCTCTTGCCTCGGATATGTATTCAAAGGAACCGCTTTTCGCCTTTCCGGTCCAGTCCAGATACTCCCCTTCCGCCGAAGTCGTGGTGCAGTATACATCGCCGTCGATAAGTCCGTCCTTATAACTGCAGATGTAGTTTGTGATGAGGCGCTGATGCTCCCCGACCTTTGAAAGATCATATTCGTAATGATCCTGCCCCGCTCCGTTCGGAAGGTCCTTCGAGAAGGTTCCCACATACTGATGATAGGTAATGGGGTCCTTGTGGTCTTTTACGTTATGGATGTGGAAATGGATCCATTTCCCGCCTCCGCTTCTTTGACCGTCCTTCCATTCGCCGTAATAATACTCATTGTCCGCGTAAACGGCAACGCCGTAGCCCTCGGGTTCTCCCTGCGGGTTTCTGTCCCCGTAGTAGTAAAAGTCCGTAGTATTCCTTAAGGACCAGGACATGGCAAGGTACCGGTCAAGATTCGCAAGATCGTCAAGAGCCTTCAGATTATCATCCTTGAAGTAGGCTTCCATCTCGCCAAGGTTTCTTTTGATATCGAACCGGATCTTTGAATAATCCTTCTTTTTATTCTCTTCCATCACAGGGCCTTCCGGCGCCGGCGTTCCCTGTATCTCTTCTTCCTCTTCCTCAATATCCGGAGCCGCCGTTTTCCGGGGGCTCCGGACCGGTGTGGGCGTTTCTTTTTCCGGAGCCGGTGTCTCTTCCTCTTTTGCCTCCTCCGGAGCCGGGCTTTCCTCTTCCTTCTCTTTCGTGTATTTGCGGATGGTATCCTCCACATTCGAAGTTTCCTTCGCCTTCTTTCTTCCCGCCGTAAAGACCCCGACCATGATCCCCGCAAAGAGGATGAAGAACACGGCGCCCGTGACCGCGGCACGTATCAGGGCTGCTTTCCTTCCGTCCTTTTCCTCCTGTTCCACATCCTTCAGCAGATCTTTTTCTTCCGTTCTGTCTTTATTATCCATTCTGTCTTTTTCTTCCATGATCCTGTCTTTCTTATGTTTTTGTCCCTGACATATCCGGCTGTTCCGGAGGTGTCGTATGATCCGTATCCTGTCTTTGGCCCTCAGATCGCTCTTCCGCAGTAGGGAAAGGCGTTTCTGGTGATCCGGATCGTATCCCCGAGGATCCCCACCACGTCAAACCGGATATTGTATCCTGTGTATTCGGGATGAAGATACAGGAAGGAATCCGCGCAGCGGCAGATCTTTCTTTGTTTCGCGAAGGAGACCGCCTCTTCCGGGAGACCGGCACTTTGATCCTTCCGGTATTTTACCTCCGTAAAGCAGAGGGTATCGCCTTCCAGCGCGATGATATCGATCTCTCCCTGCCGCGTATGGAATCCGTGAAAGAGGATCCGGCAGCCGAGATCCGAAAGATACCGGATCGCGAGATTCTCCTTTTCTTCTCCGACGGACCGCCTGTTCATCAACGCCTCCCGCCGGATTTCGCCGCGTCCATCTTGGCCTTGATCTTGTCCATCGCATCAACGAATACGAGGATCTCGGCCACAACTTCATAGAGTTCCGGCGGGATCAGTTCCCCGATCTCGAGCCTCGAAAGGGTCTCCGCCAGTTTGTCGTCCTTATGTACCGCGACCTTCGCTTCCTTCGCCTTTTCAATGATGCGTTCGGCGAGGGCTCCCCGTCCGGAGGCTACGACCTTCGGTGCATCATCATCCGGGTCATATGACAGCGCCACGGCTGTTTTTATCTTTTTCTCATCCTTCGCCATTAAGCTCTGACATCCAGGGTAGTCTGGGAATAGACAGGGACAGCGCCGCTTTGCTCGGTCAGATTGTCGATCAGATCCTTATGCTCATCTTTGTTGATGAATTCCGCACTCATGCTGTATCCCCGGTTGTTCAGGCGCTCGTTCAGCATATCGATGTGTTCCGCGATCAGGTCAAGGGCGGATTCATCCTTCAGGAAAAACTGTGTTCTTACCTTCGTATAATCCTGAAGCGCCACATGAACATCCAGCGGACCGAGATATTCCATATCGAGATGCAAAAGCGCGGTTACATTTCCTTCCTTTTCGGCCAGGGATTTTTTGTTGGAATATACATAAAGCTCCCCCGCCTTTTCGCCGTTCTCCATTTTCAGCGGGATCTGAACGTAATTGAAGGTCTGGTTCACCTCATTCATGAAATTGATGTTCTGGCTGACATTATCAGCGGCCTGATAAAGCGGCGTATCCTGCTTTCCCGCAGCGGAAAGAGAATCCGTCAGGGATTTTACCTGCTGATTGATCTTTTCATAGAGCTTCGAAACTTTTCCTTCCTCCGCCACCTCTTCGGGGTTAAGGAGCCACTGTTTCCCGAGGCCGATCTTGTCAATACCATGAAGAATGCGGGCTTTTCGGAAGAACTGACCGGACAGATCAGAAACGGATCCCTGCCGGATACGGAGATCCTGAAGAGGATCCTTTCGGAGCTTGAACTGAGGCCCGAATTCAAAGAAAGCGGGACAAAGGCTGATACGCTTTCGGAACTTACGAAAAACGAAGGCTTCCGGGAACTTATGAAAGACGGCCTCGGGAAACAGTGGCTCCTTAACCCCGAAGAGGTGGCGGAGGAAGGAAAAGTTTCGAAGCTCTATG
>JAILLW010000135.1 GCA_024692955.1 Lachnospiraceae bacterium
GCCCCAGCTCCACCCAGACGGGTTTGACCGATTGAAGCTCAAGGAGCATCTTCATCACCTCCGGCCCGAGGCAGTCCGGCCGGGTGCCGAGCGACAGCGCGGCGATCTCATCATGCCGGATCGTCTCAAGATACAGTCTGCGCAGCCGGCCGACATCTCCGTATGTGTTGGTAAATGACTGAAAATATGCGATGAACCGCTTCGCATCCGTCTTTTTCGAAATCCGTTCCTTCGCGGCCCGGATCTGCTCATCAACGGGCAAAAAAGGTGCCGAGAATTCTCCGGATCCGCCTTCGGAACAAAAGGTGCATCCTCCGTATCCCAAAGACCCGTCGCGATTCGGACAGGTGCAGCCGGAGCTTAAGGAAAGGCGGTAGATTTTTTCCCCGAATTCTAAACGGAGATGATCGGACAGTCTTATCACCGGGACACCCTTTCAGGCTTATAAAAGAGTACAAAAAAACAGGGGCAGTAGGAGTTGAACCCACATTAACGGTTTTGGAGACCGCCGTTCTACCATTGAACTATGCCCCTTTAAGGATCTGCCGGAAAACCGACGCACGTAATTATATAGTATCGGGACGATCCGTGTCAAGTCTCCGTTTATACTTCATAAAATCCAAAAATACCGATGCCTGAAACGCACCGGTATTTTTTCGCACACTTCATTATGTATGATACCATAATCTGAAAAACAAGTCTATACCTGTTTTGCGTTTTTTGCTAATATGTAGAAACAATAAAAGGAGAAGCGGAATGAACGAAAAAAAGCCAACCGGAACTTTCTACGGGACAACCAGGGAAGACGAAGAAAGAAAACTGAAACAGGTCATCGGAATTGCCGGGAAAAAGTTAAGGAGTGTCAGGAAAAATGCGGAGGATCTTCAGGAAGAACTGAGATCCCTTCGCGAGGTTTATGATGTCGAGGATAAGGAAGGTCTGGCGCAGTGGTTTAATACCGATGCCAGATTCAACGAGGTCAGAAATGACATCCGCAGAGCGGAAAGGGCCGGCAAAAAACCGTTCTTTGGAAGAATCGATATCGAGGATGAAGAGAACAGCCGGCGTGAAACCTTCTATATCGGGAAGACCGTGATCGCGAAGACCCCGTCGGAACCGGAAGTGATCGACTGGAGAGCGCCCATATCCTCCGTATACTATGATCACGGCCTCGGAAAATGCAGCTACAGGGTTCCCGGGGAAGGGATATACAGGGTGGATCTCAAAAGAAAGCGCACCTATGAGATCGAGGAAGGGGCCATAAAGGATTATTACGATTCCGATGTGGTCGCCAATGACGAGCTGCTCACGAAGTATCTGTCCAAAAGCAAACGGAACGTACTAAGCGAGATCATTGCCACCATTCAGCAGGAACAGAATGAAGTCATACGAAAAAACCCAAGACATAATGTATTGATACAGGGAAGCGCGGGATCGGGCAAGACCACGGTGGCCATGCACCGGATCTCATACATCCTGTATAATTACGAGACGGAATTCAAGCCCGACGGATTCTATATCGTGGGCAGCAACAGGGTTTTGCTGAACTACATAACCGGCGTCCTCCCCGATCTTGATGTTTACGGAGTCCGCCAGATGACGATGGAGGAGCTGTTTACAAGGCTTCTTTATGAAGACTGGGATCGGAAGAAATACAGGATCCGCACTTATGATAAGAAGGAAAAGAGCATCGGCATCAAAGGAACCGGTGAATGGTTTGAGAAACTAAGGGCCTTCTGCAATAAGGTCGAATGGAGGCACATACCGGGGGAAAACATAGTGATCGAAAAGACGGGCCACATTCTGATGAGCAGACAGGATATCGAAAAAGTGCTCATCGAATATCCCGACTGGCCCATGATAAGGAAATTCGAGCGGCTTAACGATGTTCTGGAAAGCAGGCTTGAAACCGAACTGTTCGGAAAGAATTATTCCTATAACGAAGAGGAGAAGAAAAACCTCACAAGAAAATATAAGAATTACTTTCATAAATTCATCTGGAAGGATTCCGTATTCGATCTCTACGAGGAATTTGTAAATGAGGAGGATCCGGAGATCATCCATGAGAAAAACGCTCCGGACCTGTACGACCTTGCTTCTCTTGCCTATATCTATAAGAGGATAAAGGAAAGCGAGGTCATTCAGGAAGCAAGCCATGTGGTGATCGATGAAGCCCAGGATTTCGGAATGACGGTCTATCATTCGCTCAAATACTGTATGAGCAGATGCACATTTACGATCATGGGTGATGTATCGCAGAACATCTCTTTTGACTGCGGCCTTCAGGACTGGGAAGAGCTTAAAAAAGTGATGCTCCCGGACCGGTATGATTATTTCGGACTTCTTCGAAAAAGCTACAGAAATACGGTCGAGATCTCGAATTTCGCCACGGATATCCTGCGCCACGCGTCATTCCCGATCTATCCGGTGGAACCCATAATACGCCACGGCGACGATGTCAGATGCATAAAGGCTTCCGGGCCGGCATTGCTGAAAAAAGCCGTCCTGGAATGTATCCTGTCCATGCGGAAAAAGGAGTACGAAACGATCGCCGTGATCTGCAGGGATGTGCGGGAAGCCGGGGATGTATATGATTATATGCGTAAGCAGACGGATGTGAAATCCTTCTCCGGAGAAGATACAGAGTTTTCGGACGGTGTATATGTTATCCCGATCGAATACGCGAAGGGTCTGGAGTTTGATGCGGTCATAATATACGATGCTTCCGATGAGGCATATCCCAAAGAAGACGGGTATGCGAGGCTTTTGTATGTTGCGGCCACCAGGGCGCTTCATGAGCTGACGGTCTTTTATCTGAACAGGCTGACCGGACTGATCGCGGATCCGATCCCGGAGGAGAGGAAGATCATCTCTTTCGAAGAAGACACTTACCATCTGAAGCCGCGTGTTTTCGAAGAAGATTTCAGGACCAGGGAAGAAATCGCGAAAGAGCAGGCGCGCGAAGGCGATGCTGTGCGAAGAATGCGGGAACGGTACGGCCCGAAACCGATCGTGGTGAAGCCTGCGGACCCGGACGGCGATAAAGCGGCCCCTCATAAAGCGGTCGCAAAAGCCGTAATGATACCCCCCTCATCACCTGACAAAGCGGATCAGAAAGGTGCTGACGGCAAAAAACCCGAATCCGAATTCGGTACCGTGCCGGCGGCTACTTCGTTAAAACCCATAGGGCATGCGAGAATAGATAATGCCGTAAGGTGGATCAATAAGGACTGGGACAAAGTCGAGGCAGTGACCAGATACGGACATCTCAATGTGATCCCCGTTGCCGGTGAAACTGTCAGAATCCTGTTCTCCAAAGGCGAACCCGGACAGATACGAAGTCTTCCCGATGAGGTAATAAGAAATCCGTCGGTCAAATGGCTTTGTGCGGATACAAGAGATGCCGTCGAGATAAGGCTTGAAAAGCTGACTGTCCGGATCGGCAAGAAGACCGGAGCGGTGTCTTTTCTTACAAAAAGCGGGGCGATGCTCCTTTCGGAAAAAACCGCGGAGGCCAGACAGTGTCACGGAAATGCCGACATCTGGTGGGAGTATTTCGACTGGCCGAAGAAAGAGATCTTAAGCGCGAGAAGTGATGACGACTCCGTCTGGGAAGACCTTGCAAATACGGCGAAGTATATCTCACACACCGCTCTTTCGAAAAAGCCCTCGATGATAATGTCCGCAAAAGGATATCAGATCCTTGTGCCCGGTTCCGTAAAGGTACTGGTCTGTACGGTGCCTGCCTACGGGCCGTACCTGCGGTTTGAAGACACCTCCTGCATAGATTATATATTCAGAACGGCAAGATAACGCACTGCGCATTAAACCTGCGCATTAAAGGATGCGGTCCGGTTTACAAACACCCCCGTTTCGGAGTAAACTGAAAGGGTGAGTGACAGCCGACAGGCTTAACGATAAAACTGGGGTATAGATATATAACCGGGGAGTTACGAAAGGAGCACAACATGAAGAAACGAAACGGTCTGAAAGCACGCGTTCTGGCATGGGGGCTTGCGTTATCCATGATCGTCATTATGCTTCCGGCGCTTGATATGCCCGCTTATGCGGACGAGCCGGATGAGATCGGTATGATCACGGAGGAATCCGAAGCCGGGGGTTACGAAGAATCCGGGGATTACGAAGAAGCCGGAGATTACGAAGAAGCCGGGGATTACGAAGAAGCGGATGAGGATGCGCCGGATGAGACCTCAAAGGAGCCTCCGGAAGAGACCGATGAGGCAGAAGAAGACGGGATCGTACCCGATACGATACCGGCAACTGCCGTGAAGGATGAGGAAAGCGAAGAATTCGATCCCGGAGAGCAGATCGAACCGTCCAGTGCGATACCCTCCAATGCGTGCGAGGTGATACTGCAATTCGTGTCCAGTGAGTCGATGCCGACGCCGCCTCAGGCTTATACTCTCGGTGAAGTATTGACATCGAGTTTCTCGCCTGCTCCGGGCAGTGTCAAATATGACGTGGAGAGCCAAAAAATGTATTACAAGATTACATCCATGTCTGATGGGAATAGTAAGGTTTTGTTTTCCCTGATAAGGGATGAATACATTGAGTCTGATTTTGATATCGGCCTGAAGAGTGTTACCGTTTCCGTTCTTACCGAGAAGGAAGGTGGCGAGCAGGCTTCTTTTCAAGCGGAAGCTGCAGAAAAAGACGGCCATTATGAAGCAACGTTCGCAGAGAAAATAACGGACGAGGTGAAGCAGATCAGTATTGACGTGGAAGAAGAATGGCTCGTCCCTGTGCAGTTCCGCGCCGACAACTGGGACGGCATAAAGCGGATCGAACAGTATCAGTATTCCTACCGATGCGGAGATGATGAACCGGTGGGACCTGTCACAGTCAAACCGCGCGGAGATTCTTTCAGCACGGACAGTCCGCTTTATTATCCCGTTTTAAGGCCGGATAGCCAGATGGAAAATGATGAATACGCATACGAGCTCATCCCCATGGGGGCAGTGGTCAGCGTTTCGAGAAGTTCCATACAAACGGGAGACGGCTTTGAACAGGTTACCCCGTCCTTCAACAATCAGTGGACGCAGGAATTCGACCAAATCTGCTGGAGCGAAGAAGAGAACCCTGCATACACCTTTACGGCTTCCATGGATAACATCATTCCCGAGGGAAATGACGATGCGGGACTGATCCTTTTCCAGGCCAACGCCCACGGCACGGAAATAACCCCGCTTTATACCGGCGGGATCGACTGGGACCTCAGCGCTTCAAGCGATTCGATCAGTACCTATGAAAAGAGCGAACACTTACCGTTCGGCTGGGAGCATTACGATATTAATGTACTGAATCGGGATGCGGGCGCACTTACGGTTTCGGTTACCTCCGACGAGGAGGATGTGGACCGGCTCATCTGGTATTATATGGACCACGAATATTATGAAGACGGGACCGATGACTGGGTCGAGAAAGAGTCCGGCGCCATTTCGAAAAGTACTGTGAGCGGAAGGAAATTCACCTTTACCATCAGCGAAGATATCGTAAAGAGAGCTCTTCGGCATTCTCAGCTCCGCCTCGATGTGGTGACGACGAAATATGAGGAAGTGACCGTTACGGCAGATGACGGGATCTCAATCAGCGGAAGGATCGGCGCAAAGAGCGTTGACTGCGCTGACAGTCAGAATCCGGAAAACGGCGTCCATAATTATACCTTCCGGGGAGTCTCCGGGGAAGAACTTGTGATCACGGCAAAGGCCGACTCCTATCATAAGATCACGGGCGCCAAACTGACGGATGCCGCGAATCCGGACGGAAAGAATCTGGCTGCGTCCAAAGTCGGGACCTGTAAGTTAAGGATCGGCACGGGAACGAACTGCCTTGTGATCCGGAGCCTTGAAGTTCCGCGCTTATCGGTGACGGATGACTTTGGCAAAGTCCCGAAGACCGCTAATGGAATATATCAGCTCAATGAGCGGGAAAAAGCCAAAATCTCCTTGAAGACCGGGAATAACAGATATGCGGATCCCGATGAACTTTCCATCACGGTCAACAATGTGCCTTATGAGAAGCCGAACGATTTCACGGTATATACGCTTAACGCCGGGGATTATGCCGGTAGAACGGTAAAGGTCGTATTTACCTGCAAAGAAAAGTCCTACTCCGCCTCTTTTGTGTGCGGACCTGCGCTTGAATCCGTCTCGTTTCCGGATTTTAAGGATCATAAAATGACCCTTTCCTACGGGGAGTCCAAAACCTGTAAGGCAGTTTATTCGCCGAAAAAGTCGACCAACTGGGGGCTGG
>JAILLW010000138.1 GCA_024692955.1 Lachnospiraceae bacterium
ACCGGTAAGCTTCACAATGCCCGGTTTCACGGCTTTAACCGCCAGCGTCTGTCCGGAAGATACGAGCACTCCCGTATCCGCCGTGACTGCCGATGCGTATGCGGCCTTGGAAGGATCCGTCGGAAGATCCGTATCGCCGTCCGGACCTCCGGAACTGATCAGACCGAGCTCTACATTTGCATTTCCCGACGTCCACTTGACCGAAGCATTGTCGACGCCCACAGGATTCACCTTCGCGATGCCGACCGCTCCGTACTGCGCGCCATCCTGTGTGCCCAGTGTCAGGCTTTTCCGGTCGGGCGTGATGCTCTTAACCCTGGTGCTTACGGTGAACGTCACCGAATCGGAAGGCGCCGTGTTCACATCCTCGCAGTCCCTTACGACGGCGGTGATCGTTACATTCCCGGACTTAAGGGCTTTGTCTTAAGTTGTACCGAATATGTTTTTCGCCACACCAAAAAAGTGCAGCTTATTGCAGAACGTAAAGTATAAGATATGCTGATTGACATACAAACCCAACTTTCAATGGTTTTCCCGAAAAAGTATTGAGTCAGACACATTTTAGAATATCAAAAATTTATATTGATTACAATGTAATATACCAATTATGCAATATACCAATTAACGATGAGGCTTGAAATTATATACAAAGATGATAGAATCTGAAACATGAGTAAAGGAACACTAAAGCAAAACGGAGTCCATCTGCAGGATCATGAATATGTTACAGTCAGGTTGCTTCTTGACAAGGGTTATGATATTGAGTTGATTCCCAAGTCACAGATAAAAAAATATCGACAACCTGATATTATGATGGGCGGTATTGCATGGGAGATAAAAGCACCGATAGGAACCGGTAAGAAAAACATAGAAAATATCATGCAGGGCGCTGCTGAGCAGTCGCGAAGCATTATAGTCGACCTTTTCCGAAGCAAAATGCCCGAAGAAGAAGCTATAAAGGGGTATGAACAATATTTCAAACTTTCAAAACGAGTAAAGCGCATGAAAATCATTAAAAAGAACCGCGATATTATTGACTTTTCTAAATAGAAAGAATATTATAATGATACAAGGTGTGGGTCTGCAGTGTAAAGATGCGGTTCGCCACACCATTTTTTGCTCAATTCTCTTTAGTGTACGATCTGGTTCCTTCCGTTTTCCTTACCGAAGTACAGCTTTTTATCCGCTGCGGAGATGTAGCGATCGATCCGTCTCTTGACCGCGGCGTCGTAGCGCTTCTGGCCCTCGGGATCCTCCGGTTTGCCGCCGTGCAGGATCTCCTCTTCCGAAAGAGGTCTCTCCTCTCCCGTTATCTCGTCGTCGGCGTTCTCCGCAAGTTCTTTTATATCATCCTCCGCGATGGTCTCATCGGTCCCGTCCACCACGCCGAAGGTCATGGTAATTGAGATATAATCCTGATCATGGATGATGACCTGCGCCCGGATGATATCAAGCAGATCGTGCATAAATTTGTAGGTCTCTTCGATGCCGCGGTCCTCGAAGATCAGAAGAAATTCCTCACCGCCCCAGCGGATCGCGTATCCCTTTCCGAGCATAAACTGCTTCAGGATATGGGCTACCGTGGACAGGACCACATCGCCGGCCTCATGACCGTAGGTATCATTTACTTTTTTAAAGAAATCGATGTCCCCGATGGCCAGGCAGAAGCGCACGCCTTTATTGAGATAGGCATCATAAGTCGCACGCATATGCTTGTCGGCGCTTCGGCGGTTGTAGAGTCCGGTAAGAAGGTCTTCCTCCACTTTTTTTCTGAGCGCGCCGCTCATCTTCACGGCATTCCTCCCCATCTCCCCGAGTTCATCGCCCCGGGAGGTGACATCCGGTTCCAGGTCCGCATTGAAATCCTCATTTGCGATAAAGCGGATATAGCGCTGGATCTTCCGGATTTTAAAGATGATGGCAGTGGAATAGCGGTAGGAAAAGAGGCAGGCAAGGATCATTGCCGCCGCCGCAATGACAAGGATCGGGATGATCGCCTTCCATACCAGCCGGTGCACCGCCGCCGCGGGCTTCGCCACGCAGAGCATTCCGATCACCTCGTCATCGGCATCAAAGAGCGGCACGTAATAGGCGAAATATGCCACACCGCCGGCCGTCACATTATCATAAAACTTCGGAGTGCCGGTTTCGATCACGTCCCGGATCACGCGGCTGCTTTCGCCGTAGCCGATATATCTTTCCCCGGCCTCATCCTGCATGGTGGTGATCACGACGAAACTCTGATAATAGATCGTGATATCGGTTCCGGAAGCCTGCTTCAGATTGTCGATATAGCTCACGTCCCCGTTGAACTGATGCTCCCCTTTAAGGAAATAGATTTCGCCGCCGGCCTCCACCATTCGATAGGGCCCCGGATACAGATCCTCGAAGGTAACGAGCAGTGTCGCACTGAGATCGATCAGACCCTCCTTCACGTCCTCGTTCAGCGAGCGTGCCACAAAGGAAGATCCCGCGATCGTAATGATCATACCGATAAGAAGAAGCGGTATGACCGTGACCGTGAGAAACTGATATCTTAAGGATGCAAATCTTCTCTTCTTCTTTTCCAAAGTCTTCCGGTCCTTTCAGGGAACCCCTCCAGCGGATCCCGTCTTTCGGCTGTCCGTTTTCATCTCTTTACAGCTTCCGGGGCAGGCCCCGACTGATAATATTATAACAGATATTTGAAAAAAGGGGCGCCGTCTGTCGATCACCTTTTAATTCCTTCATTTATCCGTGGAACAGATATCCGGATTTTCCTTCTTTTACCGGTGTAACGGCTTCTTTCCCGATCGGGATGCCGTTCACTGAAAGTGTCTTTTTTTCGTCATTCCAGGAGTATTCCGTAAAGGAATATTCCCCCTTTTCATATCCGTAGCCGTCCCCGGAATCCTCATAGAGCATGAACCGTGCGTCGGCTCCGGGATAGATGTGGATCGTGATATCCTTTTCCTGCTCCTCCACGGAAAGCGCGGCTTTCGCCATAGGGATCAGCGATCCGGCCTTTACAAATACGGGGATCCGCTCAAGTGGCGCATCCGCTTCGATCCACTGCCCGCCCTTATACCTGCGGTCCGTGTAAAGATCATACCAGTCGGTTTTCCCGGGAAGATATACCCTGCGGGAGCATTTCCCGGCCCCGCTCTTTTCCGTTTCTTCCTCACGGGCCTCTTCTTCTTTCTCCGTTCCGAAATACATCGGTTTCGTTACGGGGCAGATCATCAGCGCATCTCCGAAAAGATACTGATCAAAGATGTCCCAGGTATTTCCGTCATCGGAAAAGGCAAAGGACAGGGGGCGCATGATCAGAGCATCTTCAAAGTGAACCGCCGCCGCCAGAGAATAAATATACGGCATCAGTTCATATCTTCTCCGGTTCGCATCAAGGATCGCCTGATAGAAGGAAGCCTCTTTCCGGTCGAAATTCCAGAGTTCGCGCCTTACATCCGTTCCGTGTCCACGGAAAACAGGCAGGAAGGCGCCCCACTCATACCATCTTACAAAGAGTTCGCAGTAAGCGGGATCCTTTTCTCCGAGATCGTATTTTCCGTTCCAGTACCACTGCACGCCGTTCTTTACGAAGAAGGCGCCGATGTCGAGAGTCCAGTACGGCATTCCGCTCGCACAGAAGTGGAGTCCCGCGGCGATCTGCTTTTCCAGCGTTTCCCAGGAAGCGGAGATATCTCCGGACCAGAGGATTGTTCCGTATCTTTGCTGTCCGGCAGTTCCGCTCCTGGTGAGGTTTACGACACGTCTCGGATCACCGGAAGCTCTCCACCCCTCCCAGATTCCCATAGCGTGAAAGAGCCCATAAGCATTCAGCTTCGTAAGCGGGATATGATTGCTCACGAACGAGCAGTATTCTTCATAATTCTTCGGGTTTTCCGGGCGTACATCCTTCGTCCACTCGGGGCACAGCGGCTCGCTGTTGTCGCACCAGAACGCATCATTCCCGTGCCGGAAGATCCCTTCATCCGTCTGTTTCCAGTAAAGCTTTCGTCCCTCGGGATCAAAAGGATCATAAAGATCGGATTCGGGAAGGAGAAGCCCCTTTTCCTTAAACTCCCTGAAATTATCCGTGCACCCGTTCATATTGGGCCAGATCGAGATCATAAAATGGATATGCTCCTTATGGAGTTCGTCGATCATGGCGGAAGGATCCGGAAAGCGCGCGGCATCAAAGGATTTCTGCCCCCAGTGTCCGTCCTCCCAGGACATCCAGTCAAGCACGATGCAGTCGAGGCCGATGCCCTTTTCTCTGTATTTTCCCGCGACTTCAAGGATCTCTTTCTGCGTTTCATAACGCTCCTGGGACTGGATGTATCCGAAGGCCCATTTGGGCAGCATCGCGGCTTTTCCCGTGATCATACGGAATTTGCGGATCACACCGTCCATACCCTCCCCGTTCATGAAAAAGAAATCCATCTCGGGATCTGCCTCCGTATAGATCGAGGTGGTCTCAGGGGTGTCCTGAAAGATCGCGGGACTTAAGGTGTTCACGAAGATCCCGTAGCCCTTTACGGAAACGAACATCGGGATTGCAATGGTACGGTTTGCCTGATTAAGGTATATGCAGTTCCCTCGCAGGGAATGATAGCCCTCCTCGTGCTGCCCCATTCCAAAGAGAGCCTCCTCTTCGTCGAATATGAGGTTCAGCCGCGTATGATACGCGGATCCCGTCCTGATCTTCTCCGCGTTCCGGACAAGCTCTTTTACACCGTCCGCGGTCTCGACCGTCGTCTTTTCCGCCGCCCTTCCCGAAAGAGCATAAAGAGGGATCTCTGTCAGTTCCTTACTTCTCTGATCCCTCTCCCTCAAAAGGATCCCGCCGTCTTTTCCGTAATAGGTAAAGGAGTTCGTCTCTTTATCGATCCGGACCGTAAGTTTCGGCATCTTCAGGAGGACCGCATCCTTTCCTTCCTCATAGTCCCAGTCGGAGAAGGCGGGAAGTTTTACGATACACGGTTTGTCGGCGTCATTTTCCGAAAGCTCCCTGTGAGAATAGAGGACCCGCAGCGTTCCCTCATCGACGGGCACAAGTTTTTGAATTCCTTTTTTGAGTTTTATGACAAGAGCGTCATTTTTTCTCTCTGCGCTTTCGAGGCGCATGTCTTCATAGGGAATGCAATCAAGCATATGGCGGTTCCTTTCTTTTTCGTTTCTCGTAATCGTGTTTTCCGGCCCGGCATCCGGGGCCGTATTCCGTTCCGTCGGTTCGGTCCCGCCGGTCATTCGGACAGGATCCTGCGTTTTATCTCATCGATCGTCAGATTCTTTTCACGGGCGATCCGGGAAAGATCTTCGTACTCGGCTTTCTCGCGAACCACACCGTAGCCTTCCGAGCGCTTGAACCGGACCGTTCCGAATTCCGTCTCACGATTCAGGATCTCCCGTTTCAGAGTAAATCTCCTGCATATATTTTCCCGGATTCCCAGCGTGGTGGTATGAGCAAAGATCAGGGATATTATCTTTTCCTCAAGATCCTTTTCGCAGATAACGTTCAGGATGATCCCGGGTCTTGACTTCTTCATTCCGGCGGGAACCGTGTAGACTTCACGGGCTCCGGCGTCAAACAGCCGCTCCATCGCAAAGCCCGCCTCTTCCCCCGTCATATCGTCAAGGTTGCAGGAAAGCATCACCACCGTGTTTCCTTCATCCCCGGTCTCCCCGAGGAACGCCCGTACACAGTTCGCCTGCTCGAAATCCTTCTTTCCCATTCCGTAGCCCGTCCTTTCCACGTTCATAACGGGCATACGTTCAAAGGACGATACGAAATATTTAAGGAGCGCGGCGCCCGTCGGTGTGCAAAGCTCGCTCTTAATCCGGCCCGAGTAAAAAGGAATCCCCTTAAGAAGATGGGCCGTAGCCGGTGCCGGGACGGGAAGAATGCCGTGGGCACAGTGTACGGTCCCGCTTCCGGCATTGACTTCGGACGCGATCACCCGTTCCGGGGAAAGTTCATTCATAAGAAGACAGAACATCGTAACATCCGCCACCGCGTCCATGGTCCCTACCTCATGAAAATGGATGTCGGTAACGGGAATGCCGTGTACGCTGCTCTCTGCTTCGGCGATCAGGGCGTAGACGTTCTTCGCATCACTCTTCACTTTTTCCGGGACGTTCAGGCCGTCGATCAGGGCCGCGATGTCCTTCGGGCTCGCGTGGTGGTGGTGATGATGGTGGTCGTGGTCATGATCGTGGTCATGATCGTGGTCATGATGATCGTGGTCGTGATGGTCATGATCATGATGGTCGTGGTCATGATGGTCGTGGTCATGATGGTCGTGGTCATGGTCGTGATGGTCATGGTCGTGATGGTCATGGTCGTGATGGTCGTGGTCATGGTCATGGTCGTGGTCGTGATGGTCATGATCATGATGGTCGTGGTCATGGTCATAATGGCCGTACCCATCATCTCCGGGTTCTTCCTCTTCCCCGTTTACCGTTACGCTCATGTGGATGCCCCGGATCCCGCATTTTACAGCCTCTTCAGCCTTCACTTCCACACCGGGTATTCCGGCATCCTCAATTTTCTTAAGAAAAGCCTCTTTATCATCCAGAAGTTCAAACAGCGCGGCCGAGAGCATATCTCCCGCAGCCCCCATGGAACAGTCAAGATAGATCGTTTTCATATTCATTCCCCTTTCTTGCCGGCGTGATTCACCATACTCGCAAAATAGGCCGCGCCGAAACCGTTGTCAATGTTCACCACCGTCACACCCGATGCGCAGGAATTCAGCATGGAAAGCAGTGCCGAAAGTCCCTCGAAGGATGCCCCGTAGCCGACACTGGTGGGAACCGCGATCACCGGACAGTCGGCAAGTCCTCCGACCACGCTGGCGAGCGCTCCCTCCATTCCCGCGATGGCGATGATCACGGAAGCATTCATGATATCATCAAGATGTGCGAACAGACGGTGGATCCCGGCCACCCCCACATCGTAGATCCTTTTCACTTCATTTCCGAGGAATTCCGCGGTGAGCGCAGCCTCCTCCGCCACAGGAATATCACTGGTCCCCCCGGTCACGATCACGATGCGGCCGGTTCCGTCATTTTCCCGGTTTCCACCCGCGATCCCGATCCCGGCGTCTTCATAAAAAGCAAACTCCGGAAGAATGCTTTTTATGGCGGAGGCTTTTTCCTGAGACAGCCTTGTGACCAGCACCCCGTCGTCGGACTCTTCCCGAAGTCTTTTCACGATGGAAATGATCTGCTCCGGGGTCTTGCCCGCCCCGTAGATCACTTCGCCGGTTCCCTGCCGCGCTTTTCTGTGAAGATCGATCTTCGCAAAATCCATATCCGCGAAAGGTTCCTTTTTTATCTGCAGTTCGGCTTCGGCCACGGAGATCCTCCGGTCCCGCACATCCTCGAGCAGTTTTGCTAAATCCGTGCTCATCTTATACTCCTCACACTCTATTGTCCGTCCTCTCCGGTCAGGTCGCTTCACAGCATTGTACCGTTTGTACGGGTTCAGGCGCTTGCACCTCTCGGCACAGGGTCAAGCCTTACGGCTTTGTAGTATTTCCCCAGCTCCTCTTCGATCAGCTGCCGTTTTTTTTCATATGCTTCAAACTGCTCTTTTTGAAGCTGCAAAAGCGCATCCCCATCCCGGTATCTTACACGGAAATCCGAAAAGCCAAGAGAGAAAAGAAACCCCTCCGCCTCTTCCGTATTCCGTAAAAGTTCGTCCGTGATCCTCGTTCCCTCCGGGATCCTCGTTGCGAGGCAGGCGTAGGCAGGCTTATTCCAGGTAAAGAGCCCCGCTTCCTTTGAAAGTGTCCTGACATCGCTCTTTGTAAGGCCGCAGATCCGGAGAGGCGACAGAACCTTCATCTCCGTAAGGGCTTTCATGCCCGGCCGGTCACCCGCGTCATCCGAAGCGTTGGTCCCGTCAAAAATGATATCAAAACCGTCTTCGCGGGCTTTTTTAAGAATTCCGGAGAAGACTTTCCTTTTGCAGTAATAGCACCGGTTCGAAGGATTTGCGGCAATGTTCTCATCTCCAAGGACATCCGCGGAAATGACACAGATGTCAATTCCGTATTCCTTCGCAAACCTGAGTGCGTCCTTGTATTCAAATTCCGGCTGGAACTGGGCTTTCACATAATAAGCCCTGAATTCCAGGCCGTTTTTCCTGGCGGAGTAACAAAGAAAAGCGGAATCGCATCCTCCGGAGAAGGCGATCGCCGCTTTTCGATGTTGTCCGAAAAACTCGTTCAGATTCATAATGTTTTCCTGCCGGAAGATCCTCAGGCCGCTTTGCGGGTAAGGATACTCCTGATGATGCCCTTCGGATCCTTTACAAACAGATATACCAGCCAGATGATCAGGCCGAGGGCCACAACGCAGAGGCCGAGATAACTGTCGTTCACCATATCCCCTAAAGCAGGTGTGAAGAATTCCGCGCCAAGCTCCGCGTATTCGAAGATCGCGTCCACAAGCCACATCAGGGAAGCCCCCCAGTACATCAGTGTCAGCATTCCGTATCTCATGGAATTGTCCGGCGCGTTCTTATACCAGATGAGCGTCGTTATGATTGCCGCGAATACAGTGATCAGAAGTGTCATGAGTCAGTCCTCCTTATTACGGTCTGCTTTACTTTTCTTCCGCAACAGCGTCCGCGCTTCTTTTCTCGATCCTGGATGCGGCAAATACCATCCCGCCCCATACAAGGGTCACAAGAGCCGCCATACCGATACCGGCAGTTCCCATCTCGGCCAGCATCCCGGATACCTCCCCGTCTTTTATGGCCGTAAGGAACGGGAATACAGGGATCACCTCACCATGCCAGATATGCTCAAAAGCAAGAAGTGCACTTCCGCCCCAGAGCATTTTGTTCAGCCAGCCGAGCTTCTCGGAAAAACGGATCCCGCTTACGCTGTCATGGGTCTCCTCATGAGAAACAACCCCGGCATCAGCCTCTTTTTCCTTTTTCTTTACGACCGACGTCGCGATCGTGGTAACGATTGCTTCCGCAGCAGGTGCGATAAAACATGCCATAATGCCTTTCTCCTTTTCTTTAAAATCCTTATGCTTTCACAGGATGCGCACGGTCTGTGTTTCCGATGGCGCAATCCTTTTTTATCATATCACAAAAGGGCCCCTTTTCCACTAATAATTTGACCCGGTCTGTTCAGATTTTGCAGAATCAGTTCTTGAAACTGTGAACCGGTGCCGGGATCCTTCCCTTGCGGTTCACGAAATCCGCGCAGGAAAAAGCATTCACCGGCATGATCGGCGCATGTCCGAGAAGGCCTCCGAACTCCACGGTGTCCCCGACACCCTTCCCGATTACGGGAATCAGGCGCGCCGCCGTTGTCTTGGAATTCACCATACCGATGGCGAGTTCGTCCGCAATGATCCCGGCGATCGTCGTCTCCGGCGTATCTCCCGGGATCGCGATCATGTCAAGTCCCACCGAGCAGACGCAGGTCATCGCCTCCAGTTTTTCTATGGTCAGGGCTCCGGCGTTCACCGCATCGATCATCCCCTGATCCTCGGATACGGGAATAAAGGCGCCGGAAAGTCCGCCCACATAACTCGAGGCCATGATCCCGCCCTTCTTCACCTGATCGTTAAGAAGCGCAAGAGCAGCCGTAGTCCCGGGTGCGCCCGTCTGTTCCAGTCCGATCTCGCAGAGGATGTCCGCTACGGAATCCCCGATGGCGGGGGTCGGCGCAAGGGAAAGGTCCACGATGCCGAAGGGAACGCCGAGCCTTTCCGAAGCTTCTTTCGCAACCAGCTGGCCGACTCTCGTCACCTTAAATGCAGTCTTTTTCACCGTTTCGCAAAGTGTCTCGAAATCCTGTCCGCGAACGGCCTCAAGCGCTGTCTTTACGACGCCAGGACCGGACACGCCGACATTGATCACCCTGTCATACTCGGTCACGCCGAGGAACGCCCCGGCCATAAACGGGTTGTCATCCGGCGCGTTGCAAAGAACAACGAGTTTTGTGCAGCCGATGGAATCCTTCTCCTTCGTAAGTTCCGCGGTCCTGCGGATCACGGTGCCCATGAGCCGAACCGCATCCATATTGATCCCGACTCTTGTGGATCCCGCAACGACCGAGCTCATCACCCGCTCCGTTTCGGAAAGCGCCTTCGGGATCGACCGGATCATGAGTTCCTCTTTCGGCGTCATCCCCTTGGATACGATGGCGGAATAGCCTCCGACGAAGTTCACGCCCACATCCTTCGCCACTTTATCAAGCGTCAGCGCGATGCTGATGAAATCATCTTCCGTCTTGCAGGCGCTCGCACCGATGAGGCCGATCGGAGTCACCGCGATCCGTTTGTTTACGATGGGGATCCCGTAATATTTCGAAATCTTCTCGCCCGTTGATACCAGATCCTTCGCGGAATCGTAGATCTTCCGGTAGATGTTTTCGTTCAGATTTTTTATATCACCGTCAATGCAGTCCATAAGAGAGATCCCCAGTGTGATCGTGCGCACGTCCAGGTTCTCCTTTTCGATCATTTCATTGGTTTCATTGACTTCTCTTCTGTTTATCATGATTCCTATACCCTGTGCATCTGGTCAAAGATCTCTTCCTTCTGGCATTTTATTATGACACCGATGTCATTTCCGAGTGCCGAAAGTTCATCCGCCATATCACCGAAATGCTTTTCGCACTGCGAGGTGTCCACAACCATCATCATATTGAAATACCCCTGAACGATCGTCTGGGAGATATCTTCAATGTTGATCCGGTTGTCCGCAAGATAGGTGCATACCCTCGCGATGATCCCGACGGTATCTTTTCCGACTACTGTAATGATCGTTTTGCTCATATTATCCTTCTCCGTTATGCTATATTGATGACCCTCGAGATCTCATCCCGCTTGGCTACATACAGCGGGATCTCCGAAAACGGGATCGGATGTTCCATCTTCTGCTCATTCATCGTTACCTCCACGCGTACCGATTCATAGGCAAGTTCCGGAAGATTGTTTTCCTTGCTTAAGTGCCCGAGCATTACGGTCTGAAGCTTATCATGCAGGAGTTCGCTCAAAAGGCTTCCCGCCCGCTCGTTCGAAAGATGCCCCCGGTCTCCCAGGATCCGCTGCTTGAGCGGATAGGGATAAGGTCCCACCTGAAGCATGTTCACATCATGATTTGCCTCAA
>JAILLW010000011.1 GCA_024692955.1 Lachnospiraceae bacterium
GTCCCCGATCATATGGATCCGGAATTCGGGAAGCGGCTGCTTTCCGGCTGCCACACGACGCTCGCTTTCATGCTTCAGATCTCTGGCCAGCCAGACCATGTATTCGGGATGCTTCAGCTTCAGAAAGCGCCCCGCGAACACGATCTCGATCATGCCGCTTTCGTCCTTTTTTTCGAAAAGCTTCGGGAGATCGTATTTGCGCACGCTCGGGAAGTATCCGAATTTGTACATTTTGTTCGGATAGGCCCCGATGAGATGAAAGTCCGAAGCCACATAGGCACCGCAGCAAAGAAGATATGCGTTGCTCTTCCGGAAACGGATATGCTCCAGATACTTATGAATGAGCCCCCGGGGAGAAAGAGCCTTCCACTGTCCCTCCCGGTAGAGCCGTTCCGAAACACGGACGGTCAGTTTCTTTTTCTTCATCCGGTCGATCACAAGATCCGTCTTTGAGGTCCATCCCGCAAGCAGAACGTCGCAGTCTTCGATCAGGCTTCTGCATTCCTCTTCGGCCTCATAATATTTTCTGAGGTAGGGAAGGTCCTCCTCCTTCACTGACCAGCCCATATCCTTTCGCTCCTCGCTCATCTCCTCGGACTGCACAAAGAAAAAATTCCCTTCGCCGAGGTTCCTGTGCATCGCGTTGCAAAAAGGGATCTGATGATGATTTATGAAATTGGACAAAAACACGACGTTCATATTCTCATCCCGTCATATCATGATAGATCCGAAGGAGCCTGTGGCGGTTCTCTTCCGGATCGTGGGTCCTTAAGGCGCGGTTCCTCGCGTTTTCACAGAGCGAAAAAAGCGCCTCATTCCCATTATCTTCCATATCGAACAATTTCGCAAGCGCATTTGAAAGTGCGGGGACATCCCCGCGGGGAAAGAGAAGGCCTTCCTTTTCGCCGAGCATACTGGGGATTCCGCCCGCATCCGAGGCGATGACGGGCATGCCAAGGAGCATCGCTTCCCCCAGGGTATTGGGGGAGTTTTCGATATAGGAGGGGCAGACGAAGACGGCACTCCTTAAGTATTCCTCCTTCATCCCGGAGGAGGAGAGCATCCCCTTTATCTCGATATGATCCCAGAGACCGCATTTTGTGATCAGATCCCGGAGGTATTTTCCGTAACCGGAAAGCTTCAGGGTCTGACAGGGGGTAAGGGAGCGCCCCGGCCCCGTGACCGGATTTCCCGCGATGACGATCTTAAGATCCGGATACTCCGGAAGAAGAAGGGATGCGGCTTCGAGAAGAAAATGCATTCCCTTGAGCGGAAGATCCGCCTGACCGGCCATTATCGTATGAGAATGGGTGTTATTTATATTCCAGATCCCTTCATAGAATTCAGGCCGCAGGGTCTCGTTCATCGGATGATAGATGAGAGAGGGATTGACCTTCAAAGCCTCTTCCCGGTCGAAAGCGGTCCGTCCGGTGACATGCCCCGCGGCAAGGAGAGCCTTCTTTTCGTTTTCGGCCCGCAGGCAAAAATGAGCGGCCTGATCCATAAGAGAGTCCTTCCGGAGGATGTCCCGGAAGGTCCGCCCCCGCACCACCCGGTCGGGAAGAAGAGCCATATAGTCTTCGGCGATCCTCGAACAGATCCCCTGGAGGCCGATGAGAGTCCGGCCGGGATTCCGGTAAGCCTCCGCGGCGGCCGCGGCATGGGGAAATTCGGTACCGAAGATATGGATAAGATCGGGGGATACCTGAGAAAGGATCCTCTCAAGGGAACCGGATAAGGAAGGATCCGCCTTCCAGGGAGCCTTCAGATCCTCGCGGAAAGAATAGCAGGAAGCACCCCGGACAACGATCTTTTCGGGGATATCGTCCCTCATTACGGGATAGGCGACGGAAAGATCCGTACCGCTTTCCGTAAAGGTGCGGAAGATACCGGTGAGCCAGCCTTCCCTTACGGAATGGGAAAGCCCCAGCTCACACGCGATATCGGGGAGCATGATGTTCGTGACCCAGAGTACCTTCATCGCGGTCTCCGGAAACGGTAGATAAAGCGCTTCAGTGCGTTGTAGAAGCCGGCTGTCTTCGGATTTCCGGCAAGCTTCGTCCTTAAGGGTGCAAGGGTAAGGAGAAGGAGCGCGCGGTAGGAGAAGAGCTGCAGCGGCTTAAAGTACATTTTTGCGATCTTTTTATGCTCCTCGGCCGAGCGGTGCTCGTGTTTTTCGGAATAGCCGCCGCCTTCAAATACGGCCACGGTCCGGTCAAGAAAGACGAATTCCGTATCCGTCCGGAAAAAGCACCAGAGGAACTGCTCATAATCCGCCCTCACCCGGAAGCGCGGGTCAAAGGGATGCTCAAGGAGCAGATTCCTGGAATAGAAGCAGGCCTGATGACAGGGAATGTTCCGGTAGCAGGCAAAGGCGTTGATCTTCGGGTTGGAGGCCACGATCTTCTTTGTCCTGCGGTCAAGAATGTTTCCGTAGACAATGAGCCTCTTTTCGATCACGGATCCGTCTTCGTTCTTCGGCATCTTTGCGCGAAGAGGCCCGGCGATCGAGGCAAGGGATTTTTCCGAAGCGAAGGTATCTCCGCAGTTCAGAAAATAGACGAAGTCACCGTGGGCGTACTTTAAGGCCTCGTTCATCGCATCATAGATCCCGGCATCCTCTTTCACCACCAGCTTCAGGGGAAGATCTTCAAAGTCCCGGATCGAACTTAAGGACTCGTCGAGAGATCCTCCGTCCTTGACGATGACTTCGAAGTCACGAAAGGTCTGGGAACGGATGCTCTCAAGAGTTTCTTTCAGACGGCCGCCCGGATTCAGGCTTACCGTGATAATGGATATCATAGGATTCATGGGCTTACCTCCGAAAGGATCGTAACCATTTTGTGATAAAGGAACGTGCGATAGGGCAGGATGCTGAGCCCCGGCCCGGAAGCCTTATAGAGAATGAACACTCCGAAGTAGACGAGACCAGAAAGAAGGACAAGTCCCGTTACGGCCTTCCGGTATTTCGCGTCTTCGATCTTCAGGATAAGGGCTGGCACGAAGAGGATGTGCGTAATGCTCAGATAATATCCGATCCTGGAGATCACCGGCAGGAAGAAGCAGCAGGTATAGATCATAAGCCCCATAAGATTGCAGTTAAAATAGAAATTCAGGGTGCGGTCCTGTTTTATGTGTTTCCGGTAGAAGAAAAGGGAAAAGACAAATACCGCGGCACAACGGAGGATGCTGATATAGGAGGTGCCCCCTTCCAGATACTCCGTCGCTTCGTAGGTCGGATAGAGCTTCAAAAACACGGACATGTAGAAGTCGGAAAAGAGAGGACAGCTTATGAAAGCCGCGCCTGCAAGGGCGTACATCCACCATGTGAGGGATAGCTGCGAAAGCAGATACATGGGGAGCACAAGGAGCAGCGATTTGTGGAAAAAGGCTCCGAAGAGGATAAGGAGCACGAACTTCGCCCACTGCTTTTCGATCACGTAGCGGATGGAGAAAAGAGCGATGGAAAGGGCGAAATAGTACCTTACCGTGGAAAAGCTCTGGAAATAGTATCCAAGAGTCATAAACAGGAAAAAAGTAAGGGGAAAGCAGTCGGAGAGCCGGTACATTCCCTTATAGAAAAGGAGCAGGGTCACAAGGGCGAAAAAGGCGAACATCACGGGGTAGAGCTCCTGTCTTCCGCAAAGAAGATAGATCAGGATGCATACCGCATTGAATCCGGCTTCCGTCGGGACCGTGGTGGGCGTGTCGAGCTTGCAGCGGATAAGGTGAAAGAATTCACAGTATTTCGCGTAATCGTTCCCGACGTTCATGCGCAGGGCAGCCACCGTAAAAAGAAGCAGAAATGACGAAAAGAGGGCAAGCCCGTTTAAGGCCTGCCGGCGGCTTACCCCGTAAGCGGGCGCTTCGACATGATTATTCACGAATAAAGAAAGGCCTATGACGGCGGCTGTAAGCAGCGTGTAAAAGATCATAGCGATTTTCCTTTTTTTATTCCCCTTCCCATCAGACCGAGCGCATTTATGAAAGAGCGCTCCTTAAGCACCGGATCGCGGTGAACGAAAAGAAACCGCATACAAAGCAGCAGGGCGGCCTTTCCGTAGAGGAAATGATAGAGCACGCCGCGGTCGTAAAAGTATTTGTCCGTATATCCGTCAAACCAGGTGGATTTCCGGAAGGTTTCTTCTCCAAGGACTTCCGTGACCGCAAAAAGGTTCAGCTTTTTCTTCAGGCAGTCATGAAGGAAGAGGGAGTCTTCGCCGTTCGAAAACCGGGCACCTCCGCCGAAAAGCTCCGAATAACGTATGTTATTATTCATGACCGCCTCTCTGCGGATCCCGATGGCATAGGCGGGATAGCGTCCGTAATTCGTAAAGCAGACCCGGTGGGGGCTTTCATTCCAGTAGGTCTTTCGTCTGGGATCCACCCTCATGTTAAAAAGGAGGACCGAGGCTTCCGGATGAGACGCAAAGGCGGAGAGGACCTTTTCCTCATAATCCGCTTCATATACGATATCCTCGTCCGCAAAGAGCACGATGTCCGCCTCCGCCCGGGAAAGGGCGGTATTCCGGCTTAAGCCAACTCCCTTCGCGAACTGTTCGACCACTTTTACCCGGTGGCCGTCAAAGGTGAGCTCATATTCTTTTGTGCTGCCGGCTTTGGCCTTTCGGCCCTTATCGTCCGTATCCTTCAGGGGATTTTTCTGGATGATGAGCACCGCGTCCGAAGAAAGATGCATTTCCTTAAGCAGCTCTTCGGGTGAGCGGTTAACGGCCGAGATCAGAAGCTCAAAAGTCATGCGTAATACCGGTTCAGATATTCCTCATCCGCCTCCGTGATGACAATGCCGAGAACGGTGAGGTCCTGATTCTTCATAAGGGAAAGGATCCGCTCAAGCTTTCGCGGGGCGCTGTTCATACCGAAGGGGACCGTGATCACCACCGGCCCGAGACTCCGGATCAGTTCGCACTCCTTATCGGTGAGTTCCGAGCCGTCAAGAGAGACGATATTCCATTCTTTTTCCAGCTCGGGCTCAAAAAGTTCATCCTCATCCGTGCTTTCCCGGACGTGCCAGGTGATCTTTCCGATCCCGTCCTCTTCGTTTCCGAGGGAGCCGCCCTCGTCCCAGTTCAGAAGACGGTCGAAATCCTGAGCGTGCTGCTTCGCGTGGTCGTCGACATCGATAAAGACAAGATTCTTTTTATCCTTCAGCAGATGCAGGATGCAGGCCTTCAGTTCCTGGTTATAAGGCTGCATGCCCTTCTGATTCCGCGTCGTGATACCGAGGGCCCGGAAGGGATAGCGCTTTTCGATATCGCTCTGGACATAGAAGGCCTCGTTCAGGACGAAAAGGAAGGAAAAGATGAGAATGCTCACCACTCCGGCGATCACGGCTCCCGCGATACAGGAGGTCGTCGTATGATCCACCCAGTAGATCCGCTCCGGAGCGAAGGACCGGATGGTGGTGATGCTCCTTATCTCCTCCGCCTTCTGGGCATAATCCTGGAGTCCCGCCTCCATGGCGGCCTGCACCTCCCGCGTGAATTTTTCGTTATTCCCGGTAACGGTAACGGTCAACAGCCGGATATCCGAGATGATCTCGGCCTTCGTTGCCATCTGGACGGTGATGCGGGAATAACCCGGAAGATAGTTCATCACGCAGTCCATGATCGGATCGGTGTCGATGAGCTCGTTCCAGGTATAACCGTTATAGTGCTGATACTGTGTTCCGCCTTCATCATAGGCGAAGCTGATATAAAGCTTCGAGACCGCGTTGTATTCAACCGGCATATTAAGGGAGCGCACCACCTGATATACGAGGGCGCCCAGCCCCGCTCCGATGAGGATAAGAAGCAGTATGATCCAGATCTTTTTCTGGAAATACAGAACCAGTCTGCGGAGATCCACCCCGCTTTTTAAGAATTCTTCCCTGTTCATGTCCGTTTCCTTGCCGCCGTTGTCTGATCCTTGTCGACTCCCTCCGTGCTCTCCGGCTTCAGCAGGATCTTCAGAGTAAGGAGAACCAGCTTGATGTCGAGCCAGATCGAGTAATTCTCGATGTAGGTGAGGTCGAGTTTCAGCTTGTCATAGGGCGATGTATTGTATTTTCCGTAGATCTGCGCATAGCCCGCAAGTCCCGCTTTCATCTTCATGCGGAAGGCGAACTCCGGCATATCCTTTAAGTATTCCCTGATGATCTCGGGGCGTTCGGGCCGCGGCCCGATAAAGGACATATCCCCGATAAAGATATTGAAGAGCTGGGGAAGTTCGTCGATCCGGACGGGTCTTATCACTTTCCCGACCGCCGTGATCCGGTCATCGTGTTTTGAGGCAAGTCTCGCCACCCCGTCCTTTTCCGCGTCGATCCTCATGCTCCGGAATTTCAGGATCCGAAACTCCTTTCCGCCCGCGGTACAGCGGACCTGCTTATAGAGCACGGGACCGCGGCTCGTAAGCTTTACGGCAAGGGCCGTAAGGAGCATGAGAGGCGAAGTGATCACGATAAGAAGAGAGGAGAGCGCGATATCAAGAAGCCGCTTCGCGAGCCGCTGCTCGATGGTCAGGGCATGCTCCCTCGTAAGAAGGAGAGGGGTATCAAAAAGATGCAGGGTCTCGGAACCCTTGATGAGCACATCCGGGATCTTCGGCATCAGATAGACGCGGATGGATTCTCCGTAGCAGTATTTGAAGATCCGGTTCCGGTCCGCCGTGGGGATGTCCCAGAGGATCACGTTCCGGAAATTACCCTTCCGGATCTTTTCGCAGACCGCTTCGGGGCCGCCCTCCATACCGATCCTGTCGCGGATGATGAACTTGTCCCGACGGCTTTCGAACTTCTCCGCGATCTCGTCAAAGGGCCGCTCCCCATGTACGAGAAGAAGCTCCCTCGGCGGGTAGATCTTATGATAGACAGCGTCGGAAAGCAGGGTCCAGAGGATGATGATCACCGTCTGGATCGCCAGCATGATCCAGTAGGGACCGCTTTGCATCAGCCAGGAATAGATCAGGGAGTGCTGCACATAGGTAAGCAGATTGACGAAAAGGACGGAGAGGAACTGTGAGATCATCACGTCCACCGCCTTCAGGTAGCCGACCCGGAATCCGCCGTAGGTGCTCGTAAAAAAGTAAAGCAGCACGAAATAGAGCAGGATCGTCAGAATATGCCCGTTCATGGTATATTTGATGGTCCGGGTAAAGCGGCTTACGGTGGGATAGAACTCCCTCATCCAGAAAAAGGCGTAAACGCCGGTTCCGAGAAGCAGCCCGATAATATTCAGAAACAGAATGATGATCCTTCTTGAGGATACATTACGAAACATGGTAAAACCTCACAGTCTGCGGAGCGTGGCCCGCACCGACCAGGGAATAAAATAACGTATGCTTTTTAATATGCCGAAGCCTTCCATCTTCCGGTATAGAGCCCAGATCCTGCGGATCGCCGTGAGCTTGTTGGAAGAGAGGGAGGCAGCAGGCCTCCGGTATACGGTAAGGACTTCATCGAGCCCGGAAGCGGTATATCCCGTCCGGAGCAGCCGCCACCAGAGGGCGGTATCCTCGGAGGGGCAGGAGGGAAAGAGAATCTCTTCCCGGGAAAGGCCCGGTCCTTCCTTTTCCTTTCCGACCCGGAACATCACGGTGGAGGTGAAGATCACGGTGCGGGAGAGGGCCTCCCTGTAGGAGAGCTCCTTCGGCGCCGGAACGATCCTTCCCGAAGGAGAGGCGTTTTCATCTCCGAACACATAGGAGGTGAAGCCGAAGTCCGCACCGGTCCGCTCCATATGGGAAAGCTGCTTTTCAAGCTTTTCCGGCATCCAGAGATCATCCGCGTCGAGAAAGGCGATAAAGCTTCCGGAAGCCTCCCTTATCCCGCGGTTCCTTGCCGCTGCCGCCCCGCCGTTTCCGGAAAGGGCGATAAGGCGGATCCTCTCATCTTCAAGGAATGTCCCGATCACTTCGCGGCTCTTATCCCGGGAAACATCGTCCACAAGGAGAAGCTCCCAGTTTTCGTAAGTCTGCGCCTTAACGCTCCGGATGGTATCCGGAAGGTACCGCTCCGCGTTGTAGACCGGTATGATGATGCTTACAAGAGGCAGCGCCTTCTCCATCAGAGCCTTTCCTTTACAAGATAGATCGGGCGGTTCTTCACCTCGAGGTAGGTTTTCGCCAGATACTCACCGACGATACCGATGCAGAAGAGCTGGATCCCGCTTACCAGCAGGATGATGCAGACCAGGGAAGGCCAGCCCGAAGTCGGATCCCCGAAGACCAGAGCCCTTATGAAAATGAAGATCAGGGCAATGATCGCCAGGATGAAAAAGAATACTCCGGTAAATGCCGCAAAGGCAAGGGGAGCGGTACTGAAGGAGGTGATCCCCTCGATGGAATAGGCGAAAAGCTTCCAGAAGGACCACTTGGTTTCCCCTTTTTTCCGGGCGACATTTTCAAATTCCAGCCATTTTGTCGAAAAGCCGACCCAGCCGAAGATTCCCTTGGTGAACCGGTTGTACTCCGTCATCTCAAGGACCGCATCCACCACCTTGCGAGTCATGAGACGGTAATCCCTTGCCCCGTCCACGATCTCGGTTTTGGAAATCCTTCGCATAAGGGAGTAGAAGTGGCGGGCGAAAAAGCTCCGGATGGGGGGCTCGCCCTTGCGGTTCACTCTCCTTGTGGCAACGGAATCATAGCCCTGCTCAATGTAAGAGAACATATCGGGAAGGAGGGAGGGGGGATCCTGAAGATCCGCGTCGATGAAAACGACATAGTCTCCGGAGGCTTCCTTAAGCCCCGCATAGATGGCCGATTCCTTTCCGAAATTTCTGGAAAAGGATACAAGATGCACGCGCTCATCCTTTTCGATCAGCTCCTTTACCTGTTCGGATGTTCTGTCCGTGGAGCCGTCATCGATAAAAAGGAGTTCGAGCCGGACCTCTTTTTCGGTGAAAAAGGATTCCGTCTTCATAAGCTCCGTATAAAAATCCCTTATGTTTTCTTCTTCGTTGTAGCAGGGTACAACCATTGTGAGCAGTTTCATACAAGTCCTCTCTTAAGAAAGTGCGCCTTAGAATCCGTGGCTTCCTCCGCCGGAGGAATGCCCGCCTCCTCCGCCGAAGCTCCTGCCTCCGCCGCCTCCCGATGAGGAACTCGACCGGGGCACATACTCCTTTGTGGTCGTGGTATGGACCTCGCGGGGATTCTCGAAGCGGTACTGCGAATACATGGAGGCAATGAGTTCTCCCTCCGAAGCCTTTCCGGGCGTGGCAAGGAACCGGACGAAGACATAATTGAGAAGGAGCCCGAGCAGGATCGCGAGGGCCGCGTTGCTTAAGTATTTCATGGGCCGGGCAATCCGTTCGCCCTCAAGGACCGCGTTCATCTCATCCACGGCCTCGGCCGCGCAGCCGTAATAATCCCCGTCCTTCGCATAGCGGTAGATATTGTCCGTGATGACCGTGGCGGTGGAGCGGTTGATCTTCCTTAAATTCGCCCCGTCGCTCATGATGGTGAGATTTCGCGTATCCATATCGATGAGGAGGATCGAATCACTGGTCCCGTCGCCGAAATAATCCGCCAGATACTCCTGGGCGAAGGTCTCCGAATTCCCGTAAGGATCAACGCCGGTGGTAACGACGCCCGCATGGCCGTAGGCGGTCATGGGGGAAAGACGGTTAAGAAGGTCTTCCTCCTCTTCCGGAGTGAAAAGATCTGCCCCGTCATCCACGAAGGCGATGTATTCGGTGTCCGGATTCTCATAATATCCCGTGCTCTCACCGGAAAGAGGCCTGATCGAAAGCAGAAGGAAGAGAGCCGGAAAGGATGCGGCCGCAAGGAGGGCCGTCAAACGCTTTTTCGAAAAGAGGAGTTTAAGCATTGTCATCCCCTCCTCTCTTTTGAAACTGCGGAAGAGGCCGCGTGGTAAGCAGGTTGTAATCCCGGATCAGGAACATCAGGGTGATCGCCACAAGGATCGCGGCGATCACGTCGATCACGTAATAGAACGGATCGTGGATCGTCTTTATAAGGACGCCCAGCAGCGAGACCCCGGCCCCTCCGAAGAGGCAGACAAGGGCAGGCACGGAGGCCTTATGCTCGTTTTTCGCCGCCACGTTTACGGCGGCCGTTACTTTTCGTTTCTTTGCCGGATCATCCAGATTCTGAATCTTTGACTGATACCCCTTGTCATCGGTCTTGTTGTCCCGAATATTCATGTTGTTCAGCTCGAAAAAGTAGAGGAACGCCGTGATCAGGGAAAGGATAAGGGCGAAGACCGAGGTGGTACGGGGCTTCACCGTAAAGATCAGATTAAGGAGCAGGAAAACGAGGACGGATATGATGGCCGCTCCCGCGTAGAAACGCCCGAGGGAGATCGGAAGGTCCGCCGTGACCTTGCCCGTCTGACCGTTTACCGCGGCGTAGGCGATACGGTCTCCCTTCCGGAAGGAAAGGAACCAGACCGGAAAGAGGGTCTTCTGAGCAGGGGCAAGCTTCGTATTCAGCTTCACCATTTTCGGATCGTCCTTGAAGGTATAGCGCCGGAAGGGCGGCTCCTTTTTGATAAGCCCCGTGGTGTGTTTGTCGGCAAAAGACTGCACCTCATTCCGGTAGATCTCCTGGCTTACATCCGCCGTGTCCGCGTAAAAGCCGCTGAGATATCCGGCGGTAAAGGGCTTTTTCTGCTTTACGTCATAGGGGGCGATAGCGCCCGAAATGTCATCCGAAAACGATGAGGAGGCATCATGGGTGATCCCGTGATAGAAGGCGTCCAGATCCCCGGAAAGCTTATAATGCTCGTGAATGATATAATCCCCGGAATGATGTGTCAGCTCAGCGGGAATGCTGGAGGGCCCCTTCTGATCCACGTTATAGGACCAGTAGGGCATATAGATCCCGCGGAAACCGTCGATATAGGAGGGGTCCCGGTATTCCTTCGGAACGTAGGGATTTCTCTTTGCCTTCGCGGAAAAAGCGGCCTTGCATTCCTCCTTTGTTTTGATAAAAGGCAGGATAAAGTCGGGCTTTTTTTCCTCTTTGATCCTGGAATAGAAGATGGTGGAGGCCCCGCAGAAGGAGCAGAATCCCGTGATGTCGGTATCCGTGCTCTCGATCTCGCCGCCGCACTGGGGGCAGGTGAAGACCGTGGCCTCATAGGTGTCTTCCTCCCCTTCGTCCTTTGCCTTCTCGATCCCGTCGGAAGTCTTGGAATCGAAGGCATAGGGATCAAAAGATGAATTGCAGGAATCGCAGTAAAGCTTCTGAAGGGGAATATTGAATTTCAGGTTCATTCCGCAGTTGGGACAAACGATCATCGCAACCGAAAACCTCCGTTATACTCTGTTATAGTTGATCAGGCATCCGTCGAGGATGATCTTCCGTTCCTTGTCCGTAAGATCTCCGAGACGGAGGGTAAAGGGCTTCAGGGAACCTCCGGAAACCGCGAAGGCCCGGATCTCATCCGCCTTACCGGAAACGGCGCTCCTGATTCCGGGGAGGAAAAGATAATCCAGGTTCTTAAAGGGAAGATCCCCTTCTTCTATCAGGAAAGGAAGCATTCCCCAGTTGATGAGATTGCTCCGGTAACGCTTCGTCGCGTATTCGTTCGCGATGTTCGCCCAGCCGCCGAGGACCTTCTGGCAGGAGGCAGCCTGCTCTCTGGCGGAGCCGTCTCCGGGCTTTACCGCGAAGATCGTGGAGCCGATGCCGGTGTCTTTTTCGGAGACATCCGGGAATTCCTTCCGGATCGCCGAAAGAGCCGACGAGAACTCTTCGGGAAGTTCGCTGAAGGAAGAGCCGCCTTTTCGCTTCTCTTCAAAGTCGCGCACCTCTTTCGCTCTTCCCACATAGGAAGGATCCTTTCTCGAAAGGGCGAATTCCGCAAGCCCGAGAGGGTTCGAACGGTAGGAACTGGTCTCACCGGAGGGGATCAGTTCGTCCGTTGTGGTCACCGGATCGTGGATCTCGGATACGACTTTCAGGATGAGGTTTTCCGGAAGCTCACTCATCTCCGGCCAGTCCTTGATGTTCGGGCCGAGCACAAGAGGGATGGAAGGATCCGCCTTCCCCTTTGAGTCAAAGACGCGGTTTTCATAGATCTTCCGGTCAAAATGGTACTGATAGGTACCGAAGATGCCGTCGAAGGAGGCGGCGGAGGTAAGGCGTCCTCTGTTCGCCGCGGTGGCCGCGATGGAACGGGCGTCCATAAGAGCGACGGAAGAGATCTGGCCGTTCTGGAGCTTGGAACCTTCGCGGTTCGGGAAATTCCTCGTGGAGTGACGGATACTGAAGGCGTTGTTTGCCGGAGTGTCGCCCGCACCGAAGCAGGGGCCGCAGAAGGCCGTCTTTAATACCGCCCCGGTCTCCATAAGGGTCGCGGCTGTGCCGTTCTTCACGAGTTCCATATAAACCGGCATAGAAGCCGGATAGATGCTTAAGGTAAAGGCATCCGGACCGATATAGCGGTCCTTCAGGATGTCGGCCGCTGCCGAAATGTTCTCGAAGCCGCCGCCCGCGCAGCCCGCGATGATCCCCTGATCGACGAAGAAAGCGCCGTCGCGGAGCTTGTCCTTCAGGGAATAGGGCACCGCGTTGTCAAGGGATACGGCCGCTCTTTTTTCCACATCTTCAAGGATATCCGAAGGATTCGCGACCACCTCGTCGATCTCATAGGCATTGCTCGGATGGAAGGGCATGGCGATCATGGGTTTGATCGTCGAAAGGTCGATCTTTACCGCGCCGTCGTAATAGGCGATCCGTCCGGGCTTCAGTTCGCGGTATTCCGCGGAGCGCCCGTGGATCTCATAAAAGTCGCGGATCTTTTCGTCCGTCTGCCAGATGGAGGACAGACAGGTGGTCTCCGTCGTCATGACGTCCACTCCGATACGGAAGTCCGCACTGAGTGAGGACACGCCGGGACCGACGAATTCCAGTACCTTGTTCTTTACGAAGCCGGAGGCAAAGACCTCGCGGATAAGGGCGAGGGCCACGTCCTGAGGACCGACGCCGAAGGAGGGCTCGCCGGTAAGATATACGGCGATGACACCGGGCATTGCGATGTCATAGGTCTGTTCGAGAAGCTGCTTTACGAGTTCGGGACCGCCTTCGCCTACCGCCATGGTACCGAGGGCACCGTAACGGGTATGGGAATCGGAGCCGAGGATCATGCCGCCGGCTTCCGCCATCATTTCTCTCGCAAACTGGTGGATGACCGCCTGATGCGGGGGTACGTAGATCCCGCCGTAATGCTTCGCGGCGGAAAGGCCGAACATGTGATCATCTTCATTGATCGTGCCGCCCACGGCACAGAGGGAGTTATGGCAGTTTGTCAGGGCATAGGGCATCGGGAAACGCTTAAGCCCCGAAGCGCGTGCCGTCTGGATGATCCCGACGAAGGTGATGTCATGGGAGATCAGCTTGTCAAAGCGGATCTTCAGGTTTTCCATATCGCCGGAGGTGTTGTGATCCTTCAGGATCGAATACGCGATCGTGTTTTTCGCGGCCTCCTCCTTCGAAAGAATCTCTCCTGCCGTTTTCTGAAGTTCTTCCTTCGCGGACGGAGAATCCGCGATCAGCGTACGGCCTTCCGCAAGAAAGGCCCCTTCCCTGATTAGTTCGATCATGATACCTCCTTAATTCGCACGCTGGGCCAGAGCCTTCGCGTCGTTGTTCAGTGTCTCCGCGAGCTTTGTAACCTCGTTTACGATCTTTGTATTTTCATTGCATGCGTTCAGCGTCTGCTCGGAACGTGCCGTTACTTCCTCGGTCACGGCGGAGATGGTCTGAATCTGATTTACGATCTCTTCGTTCGCCTGGGCGAGCTTCACGACCATATCCTTCATATCCTGAGTTTTGTCGGCGGCTTCGCGGGTCTTGTCCGTGATGGCGCCGAGATTGCCCTTCAGTTCCGTGATCTTTACGTCCTCTTCGCCGGTGCTCTCCTTCAGAACTCCGACGGCGTCGACAACGTTGTCAAGTTCCTTCACCACTTCGCGGATAAGCTCCGTGATATTCGCGGAAGCGCCCTTGGTCTGATCGGCGAGTTCCGATACCTGGGTGGCTACCACTGCGAAGCCCTTGCCGGCTTCTCCGGCGCGTGCCGCCTCGATGGAGGCGTTCAAAGCCAGCATGCCGGTGGAATTGGCGATGCTCGTGATCATAACGATGATGTCGTTCATCTTCTTCGTCTGATCCTTCAGTTCATTCACCAGGGAGACCACGGTCTCGTTTGCCTGATCGGATTTTTCGGCAAGTCTCGACAGGGCTTCCATATTGTCGTGTCCGGCGGTCACCTCCGTAAGAGCGGTGCTCATTCCGGCGGCAATATCTTCTCCGATGTCCCGGATGGTGTCGATCATATTCTGGATCTCATCGGTGTGTACCGCCTGATTCTGGATGGAATCCGCGGTCTCGTGATTGCCCTGGGAAACTTCGTCCATGGCGATCTCCATCGTATGGGTGGATTCCGCAAGGGTGGACATATTGGTATTTACTTCGGTGATGGCACCGGTCATATTGTTCGAAAGGTCGATGATCTCCCGGAGCATCTCTTCGGTCCGTTCCTTTTCCCCGATGATCTCGGCCTGCTTTTCCTTATTCATCTCATCGATCTTTTTCGTGATGATATAGGTAAAGATGACAAGGACAACGAGAAGGGCAAGACGGATCTCGATATCCGCGGAATCCGCTCCCGTAAGGGCTCCCGTTGAAAGCTTATATCCCACATCGATGCCGTTTACGATGATCGTGAAGATCCCGATGCGCAGGAAATAGGGCGGATCCAGATAGAGCATCATGCAGACCATGATGATGATCATATAGGTAAAAGTGAGTTTTGATTCCGAAGTGAACATCGCGACGGTGTTAAGGACCGCGAAGGAGATCGGAATAAAGTGCTTCAGGATATCGCTTTCCGGATCGCCGCGGAACAGTACGATATCGAGCACGGAGGGGATGATCGTCAGTGCCGAAAAGAACAGGGTGAACCCGAGGGTCTTTGCGCCCTTTAAGTACTCTCCGACGTAAGCGACGAAGAGCACCGCGTTCAGGATCAGGTGGCAGATCATGATAACCTTGTTTGCCTGTGCTTTAAGAGTCAGTTTTTTCATGGGATACTCCTTTCCGAACCCGAGATACGCTCCGGTATCTTCCTCTTATTGCATTTTACATTCTCGCGTTGTCAACGTTCTTGCGGAACCAGTCATAGGATAACCGGATCCCCTCGGGAAGGTCGACTTTATGATGAAATCCTAGGCTGTGAAGCTTCGTAACATCCGTAAGTTTTCGCGGAGTTCCGTCCGGCATGGAATCATCCCAGACGATGGTGCCGGTATAGCCCACGGTATCCCGGACCAGTTCCGCAAGCTCCCGGATCGTGAGTTCCTTTCCGGTGCCGATGTTCACATGCTGCTCTCCGCTGTAGTTTTCAAGGAGGAAGACACAGGCATCCGCCATATCGTCCACATAGAGGAATTCCCGAAGGGGCGATCCCGTACCCCAGAGAGTAACGGAAGGGGCGCCGTTTACTTTCGCTTCATGGAATTTCCGGATCATGGCGGGCAGGACGTGGGACCCCTTAAGGTCATAATTGTCATGCGGGCCGTAAAGGTTTGTCGGCATGCAGCTTATGAAGTCGTCGCCGTACTGGCGTTTGAAGAATTTACACATTTCAAGCCCGGCGATCTTCGCGATGGCATAGGCTTCGTTGGTGGTCTCAAGAGGACCGGTAAGGAGCGCGTCCTCGGGGATGGGCTGGGGAGCCATCCGGGGGTAGATGCAGGTGCTCCCGAGAAAGAGGAGCTTTTTTGCCTTATGGTCGTGGGCGGCTCCGATCACGTTGCACTGGATCGCCATGTTCTCATAGGCAAAGTCCGCAGGCGCGGTGTTGTTCGCGTTGATCCCGCCGACTTTCGCGGCGGCAAGAACGACGACATCCGGCTTTTCCTCATCGAAGAAAGCCCTGACGGCAGCCTGATCCTTAAGGTCCAGCTCCGAATGGGTGCGGCCGATGATGTTTTCGTAGCCGCTTCGTTTGAGTGAGCGTACAATGGCGCTTCCCACGAGGCCCCGGTGGCCGGCTACGTAGATCCTGTCCTGTTTGTTCATGTTAAGGAGTTCCTTTCCTGTTTCTGTATTCCGCTTCGCGAAAGTATCCGGAACGTTCCGGACACCTATTTTGCCCGGAATCCGGCCCGGAGATCCTTTCCGCGAAGCTCGAGATCCTCCCTTAAAAGGGGAGCGGAGGGGAAATACCCGTAGCCCGTGCGGTCACCTTCCGCCGGGAAGTAAAATGTGATGCCGTCGAGCACAAAAGTATCGATCACATCCGAGTAATCCCCGTAATCCTGCTGGCTGAGGATGTGGGCGCGGTAGCGGGGGAGCATGGCCCGAAGGTCCTTCACGAAGAGCCCTCCCTTGTAGAGCAGGAAGAGCAATAGGAAGGCACTCCCCAGCATGAGTGCGGACCGCCGACCCGCCGGCCGGCTGCTTAAGCGCTCCGAAAGAGGTTTCGAAAGCAGCCCCGCGGTGAGTGCCGGCAGCAGATAAAGATATACGCAGCCGTACCGGACAAGGGGCGCGTTCAGAAACCAGAACGCAAAGGAAGCGGCCGTAACCGCACACAGAATCATTATAGCACAACCGCTCTCTTTTTTCCTCAAAAAACGCAAGAAGAACGCGAAAAGAAGAACGGGCAGGCAAAGCACCGACAGAACGAAGGAGATCCGGTCGATGAAGCCGAGTGAGGAAAGCCATAAAGGGAACCAGCCCCGGAAGGGCGTATCGAAGAGAAGGGCGCTTTTAAGCCCCCTTCCGTAGGCACCGATCTCCGCCGCGTCGTAGGCCGCCATCCCGGCCGGAATCTTGAAATCAAAGGAAAAAAGATCGAGCCCGGGGAAAGGATAGAGAAGATACCCCGAGAGGATCACATTCCGGATAAGGAAGGGAGCGGCCGAAAGGATCATGAGAAGGGCAGGGAGAAGGACCTGCCGGTATTTTTTTCCCCGCAGGAAAAGCACCGCGGGATAAAGGAAAAGGAGCACAAAGAGCGCGCCGGAAAGTTTGATGCTGAAGATCACGGGGGTAAGGAGGGAGAGGATCATAAGATCCTCAGCCGGCGGATCGGAGGATTCCGAAAGCTCACACCAGAAGATCGAAAGCAGAAAGATAAGGAGCACGAGAAAATAGTCCGAAGAGGGAGCCGTGATCTCGTCAAAGACGCTGCAAAGATAGTAGAGGGCCGCAAGCCTTACAAACTGCGACGCCGGAAAAAGGGGAGACTTTCCCGGTCCGGCGTTTTCCCGGGACCCCGTCTTCTTAAGAACGGTCCGGAAAACGGAAAAGAGCGGCAGGATCTTCACGGAGAGAAGAAAGGCAAAAAGGCCCGCCATGACATGCAGGGAGCGCCCGGTCAGGAAGGAAAAGGAAAAGAGCGCGGTAAGGGGAAACGCCGCGCTGTTGTAGGCAAGGCGCGAATGAAGGTTTCCGAGCCCCGGCACGATACCGTATTCCTCGATCCAGCGTATGCTCTGGGCATGATAGAGATCGGAATCGTAATGCATGTATCCGGAGGAGGTAAAGAGGGCAAAGGCAAGGAACAAAAAGGCGATGACCGCAAGATTCAAAGAGCCCGTCCGGACTGCGGAAGCCTTAAGGAAAGAGGGAAGTTCCCTGCGGAAGACGAACAGGATAATAACGCACGTTATTAAAAGAAGAAGGTTCGCCGCAAGCCCGACTCCGGAAAAGAGACTGAAGTACTGGGCATATACCGTAAGGAGACAAAGCCCCGCAAGCACACAAAAAAGAGGACGAAGAAGGAAGGATCCTTCTTTGTCCCCGTTATGTTTTCCAAGGTATCCGAGGAGAGCATAAAGAGCCGCGTATCCGACGGAAAAGGAAACTATGAGGATATAGATCCAGGAAATGACTGCCTCCAGCATCCGATCAGTTCTTTTCTCCCGCCCTGTATTCTTCGCAGCTCATTCCGGCGATCGCCCGAAGATCCGCGTCCATCATCATCCTGACGAGGCCCTTGAAATCCACCTCGCGTTTCCAGCCGAGGATCTTCTCCGCCTTGGAGCAGTCGCCCCAGAGGAATTCCACCTCGGCGGGACGGTAGAATTCGGGATTCACATCCACGAGCAGACGGCCGGTGGCCGCATCATAGCCTTTTTCATCGATGCCGGTACCTTCCCAGCGGACGCTGATTCCGAGGTTCCGGAAGGACTCCTCGACGAATTCCCTTACCGTATGGGTCTCGTTGGTGGCCAGAACGAAATCATCCGGCCTGTCCTGCTGGAGCATCATCCACATTCCCTTTACATAGTCGCCGGCAAAACCCCAGTCGCGCTTCGCGTTCATATTGCCGAGGGAGAGCTTCTCCTGCTTTCCCGCGATCATGTTCGCGATGGCGAGGGTGATCTTTCTTGTTACGAAGTTTTCGCCGCGCCGGGGGGATTCGTGGTTGAAAAGGATCCCGTTGCATGCGAACATCTGATAGCTCTCGCGGTAATTGACCGTGATCCAGTAGGAATAGAGCTTCGCGACACCGTAGGGGCTCTTCGGATAAAAAGGCGTCTTTTCGGACTGGGGCGCCGTTTCCGGGATCCCTCCGAACAGTTCCGAAGTGGAAGCCTGATAATAACGGCAGTTGCCGCCGTTTACACGGATCGCCTCGAGAAGCTTCAGGGTGGAAACTCCCGTAGCATCCGCAGTATACTCCGGCACCTCGAAGGAAACGCCCACATGGGACTGGGCCGCCAGATTATAGACCTCGTCGGGACGGATCTCGCCGACGAGCCGCATCAGGCCGGAGGAATCCGTGGTGTCCGCGTAATGCAGGAAGAACTTGACCTTATTGTAGTCGGAGTTCAGAATGTGGTCGATCCGGGCCGTGTTGGAGATGCTGTGGCGCCGGATGAGCCCGTGTACTTCATAACCCTTGGAGAGCAGGAACTCGGCAAGATAGGAGCCGTCCTGTCCGGTGATCCCGGTGATCAGTGCTGTTTTCTGCATAAGTTTTCCTTTCTAACTGAAGATCTGCATGGAGCAGATGATGACTGCCGTTACGATCCCGAGGATCGCTCCCGCGAGGACCTGAAGCGGAGTGTGTCCGACCAGCTCCTTCAGGGCTTTTTCGGGACCGAGGTCCCTGCCCATGGAAGTAAAGGCTTCGATGATATCGTTTAAAACTTCGCCCTGTCTGCCGGTCTCCCTGCGGACGCCCATCGCGTCATACATAGTGACGACGGCAAAGATGGTGGATACCGCGAATTCGAAACTTCCTCCGCCGTAACGAAGGAAAGCGGCGGTTGAAAGAGCGCAGACCGTCGCGGAGTGGGAACTCGGCATTCCGCCGCCGCCCACCAGCCGTTCGGCCGAGAATTTCCGGTTGAAGACGGTATGAAGGATCGTTTTTATGACCTGCGCGATCAGCCAGCCCGCAAGAGGGGCGATGAGCACGGGATTGCCGGTAAGTTCCTGCCAGGTGTTCATAACAGCCCGAACTCCTTAAGGTATGCCGAAAGGGCGTCGTGCCAGTCCGGAAAACGGTGGTCGGAGGTCAGCTTCAGCATATAGTCCGTGAGCCTCGAGTTTGAAGGACGGGGCGCCGCTGCACCGTATTCGGCTGCCGTGATATGCTTCACACGGGTGGTTTTTCCGGTAAGACGGAAGATCTCTTCCGTAAATTCCGCCCAGCTGGCAAAGCCTTCGCAGACTCCGTGAAAGAGGCCGTAATTATCCGTAAACATCTGACTGATGATGGCGGAAGCAAGCTCCTTCGCACTGGTGGGAGGGCCCACCTGATCGCAAACCACCGAAATCTCCTCATGATCTTCGGAAAGACGGAGCATGGTCTTTACGAAGTTTTTGCCGTCGCCGTAGAGCCAGGCCGTCCGGAAGATAAAGAAGCGGTCGGCGAAGGTCTTTACGAATTCCTCGCCTGCAAGCTTGGTCTTTCCGTAGGCACCCTTCGGATCCGGGGTGTCAAATTCGTCATAGGTTTCGGTAAGGGGTTTTTCGCCGTTAAAGACATAATCCGTTGAGATATGTACGAGGGATGCGCCGGTCTCCCGGGACGCGATGGCAAGATTCCGGGGCCCGACCGCATTGATCCGGTAGGCATTGTCCCAGTCGGATTCCGCCCTGTCAACCGCGGTATAGGCCGCGCAGTTTACGATGATATCCGGCTTTTCGGCGCGGCAGAAGGAAAGAACCTCATCCACCTTCGTGATATCGAGATTTCTGATCGCTCCGGATACGGCAGGACCCACATCGGTAAGAATGAGTTCGTGTTCGAAAGAGCCCGAAAACTCTTTCTGCATTGCGCGTCCGAGCTGCCCGTTGGCACCGGTTATGATGATCTTTGACATAAGCTTTCCTCTTTCGTTTTTGATATTTTACTATCATTCCCCGGATATGGCAAGATGGCAGATCCTGAACCAGTATCGCTCGAGAAGAAGGTCGGAAAGCTCTTCGGACCGGATTCCCGACACGGTCCATTCCGAAAGAAGATCCTCCCTTGAAGCGAAGCTTCCGAAAAAGTAAACGGGACGGCCCTCCTTCTCAAAGAGAAGCATTTTCCCGGGAAGTTCTCCCTCCTTAAGCGTGCCGGGAGGGCGGCTCAGCATGGCGGCGGCCGTTTCTTCCACAGTTCCCTCATAAAGCAGGATCAGGGCATTCTTTTCGAAAAAGGTATTCAGATAGTAATCCGAAAGGGCGGCAACATGATCGAAATTCGTGATGATCACGGCGTTTTCTTCGATCCCGGAAAGAACGGACAGGGTCTTTTCGGCTTCCGTAAGCTTCTTAGTTTCCTCCGCGGCAAAGCCCTTTACGGTGCACCTGCCTCCGAAGGCGAATATGCCAAGGGTAAGGAGGAGCAGAACGGGGAAAAGAAGCCGCGCCGGAGAGAGGCTTTTACCTGTTTCCCGCTCCATTTCGCCTTCAAAGATGCGGCCCGCAATGAAGGCGATGCCGAACCAGAAGACTCCGAGGACGGGGATCAGATAACGGTAGGTAAAGACCGGATGATCAAGGAATGATGCGAGATACCCCGCAGCAAGCAGGAAGAGGATGAGAAAGATCCCCGTAAAGGCGAAGATAAGGGCGGAAATACGGGCAAAAAGACCGGAACCTGCATCCTCTGCCCGGGCGCCTTTTTCCCGGATGCCTCCGGAAAGGCCCGTCAGGAAAAGAAGGATGAGGATCAGCGTCGCTCCGATCATGAGTCCTGCCGGGATATAGTCCCAGGATCCGCCGGTAAGGACCGGGGTAAAGATGTATTTTACGGTACCCGGAATGCTCCTTAAACTCATAGGCTGGATCCAGTAGGAGGCGGCAACGCCCCGGATCTGCCGGAGGAGCCTGGGGAGCCAGGGAAGATAGCAAAGGACGGAAAGGACCGCGGATATAAGGAGGAAGAAGAGTTCCTTCCTGACGCGGGGATCGGAAAAGCGTGCCCGGAAGCCGCCTCCCTTTCCGGAGGACGTTCTCCCGGCGAGGATCCCGGTAAAAAAGACGATATATATCCCGATGACGGCGATGCAGGCAAAGTACTGTGTATAGGCGGAAAGGATCCCGCAGAGGAGAAAGAGGATCCGGGATGCGGTGTTTGAAGGCCCCGTGCCCGCAAAAAAGTTCCGGAGGATCAGGATCATGGAAAGGAAGGCTCCGGTCACGAAGAGCATGGCAAGGGAATACATCCGGATTTCCACATAGTAACTGCCAAGCTGGGGCATCGCGGTAAGGAAAAAGCAGAAGAGTGAAGCCGTAAGAAGGCCGAAGTGCTTCCGGATAAGAGTGAGGGACAGGATCATAAGAAGGAGCAGCGGAAGGAGGGACGCGATCTTGCAGGCACAAAGGAAAGGCAGGGAGGGGAGCAAAACTCCGAGAAGACCGGTGATCCCCTTCAGATAAAAATAGTAAAGGGGCGGATGTACATCCAGGGAGGTCAGCTCCAGGATCCCGGAAAGGCTTTTTTTCGCGTAGGAGACGGAAAAAATCTCATCATACCAGATATCCTCCCCCTTCGTGAAATATGTGAAGAGGAAAAAGAGCGAAAAAGAAGCAAGGACAAGAAGGGCGCAAAGGAGCTTTCTCCAAAGGGGATCCGTAAGGAGCGCGGTCTTTTCCGTATTTTTCAAAGGGGATTGTTTCTCTGGATCCTTCATCCGGTTCCTCTTTCCTAAGAGCGTCTTTTTCCGGCGGCGGAGAGCACCTGCTTAAGGCCCGTAAGACCGAAGAGCAGGGTGGCCGTCACATAACGGAAATCACAGCTGCAGGTATAGGGATATTTGATCACGAAGGCCACATAGGCCGCCATGAAAATGAAATAGCCGCCGAGAAGGACGATGGATACATCCCGTTCATCCCGACCCTTGCCCGCCCTCTGCTTCACAAGGATCGCCTTCAGGTTCATAAGAAGGGAAAAGAGGGCAAAGAGAAGACCGAGTACGATGGCAATGAGATAGAGGGCTCTCAGGAGGAATAATGACACCTCCGTCACATCCGGCCGGATCTCGCCGAAAAGGGAGGTCTTGAACAGGATCACCCAGACGTTGGTGCTGTCCTTCGCGTAGACGCTGTGGAAGGGATAATCAAGTCCCAGTGAGGAGGGGATCCCGAGCCGCACGGAAAGAGGAAGGTTTCCCATATACAGGAAGGAGTCCGGCGTGGCGGAGGAGATCCCGGGTTTCTGATGAAAACGAAGGAAATTCCGTACGGTGAAGGAAAGTCCGAGGGGCACGCTGAGGAAAAAGAAGACAAGATAGGGGCGGAAATTCCCCTTTCTCCGCAGAAGCATCACAAGCCCCACGGGAAAGGCGAGGATCACGATGCTGATCTTGACCAGCATTCCGAGCCCCAGAAAAAGTGCGGTCAGATAAAGATAATGCCTCCCGCCGGTCCGGATCCACCGGAGGAAAAAGAGGATCACGAAAAACTCCATCATCACGGTCATCATATCGTTATTCACGGTGGCGGCCATATAGACGGTGCCGGGATGAGCGCACCAGATGAAAAGAGGAAGGAGAACGGATGCCCCGCAGCTTTCCCGGGACGGTACCTCCTTCAGGATCAGATATGCGAGGATCATCGAGCAGACGGAGTAAAAAAGTGTCAGAAACTGCACGTTCTCAAAGGCGGCGTCGACGGATGAGCCGCAAAAAACGCTGAATCTCACCACCAGGGAGGCGAGGAAATGATGAACCGGCGGGTGAAAGTAACTGAACTGGGAAAAGGGGTCAAAATCCGGCATATGACCGAATTTCGCGAAATACTCGATGTAACCGAGATGCCCGGGGTTTACGATGCCGTCGGTAAGGGAGCTGTAATAGCCGGCGTCATGGGTCCTCTCATACACGGAGGTATTAAGAACATAGACAAGCCTTGCAAGGCTTCCCGCAAGGATCATGACCGCAGCGATCAGGCGCTCTTTATACGGGGACATATTCCTAGTTTTCGAAATACTCTTCATACCACTGCTGAAAAACATAATAGTTCCATAAAATGGTTTCAACCGGCCCCGGACCGTGTCCGTCGGGGGTGCGCTGCTTCAGATATTCATAGGCCGTTTCCTTCACGAAGGCGGCATCAAAGATCCCCTGATTGGAGAGCAGGGTCCCGGAACACATGTCGAGGAGCTGCTGTTTTAAGGGACCGTTCAGATAGGCGCCGATGGGAAGGCCGGACCCGGAGGGAGCCTTCACGGCAAATGCCTCCGGAAGCTCCAGATGAAGGAGCAGGCGAAGGGCCCT
>JAILLW010000020.1 GCA_024692955.1 Lachnospiraceae bacterium
AGAATTCAATCAGCCGTTTTGAAACCGGCGAACGCCGGCCGGATTATGACACCCTGATCGAGATCGCGGAATACTTCAACGTTTCTCTTGACTATCTTACCGGGCGGACCGACAAGCCCGCCCTCAACAAATGAATACTTCGGATACTTACAGGCTTTAGAGATTCCTGACAGTTTATTCGAACGATAACTCTTCCTTTTCTCAGTTCATTGCGACAATTATGCCTTCAATATACGCGTATGCATTAGGAGCGGTCTTCTTAAGCTTATCCGGACGCAATAAATAACCCGCAAACGCTTCCGAGAATGCTTCATTCGCGTTGTATACCTGTGTCTTACTATACGGTATCATTTCTACCCAGCCTTCCCAGTTTTTCGAATATCTTTGATTACAGTTTAATATATGCCCAAGTTCATGACATAAAGTGTAGCCCGCGGGCATAAACGAATTCTCACTTCCCGAAACATAAACAGTAGCAGAAACAAGATTTCCGTTTTCATCGAGAGTGGAATAGCTGCGTCCCAAGGTTCCTTTCCCGTTAGCACTGAGTCTGGCTTTTAAAAAGTCTTTTGAGCACGCATAGATTGTAATATTCTTCCTGTTAAAATAGTCTTTTACATTCTGCGGTAATGCAATATATGTTAATTGCATTTCGTTTTGTTTTGCGATACCGCCGTCTTCATCTAAAATAATCTTATCATTCGTTTTTGGAGCCGGTGCCGGAGTCGCTGCGGTCGCCGCCGCAACCGGCGCATACGGCAGCCGGCCTTCCTTCTTCCCGTAGGTCACATAGTGCTGATACAGTTTCGCTTCATCCGTTCCCAGCACAGCCACGACATCCGGATACATGGCCGCATAAAACTCCGCATCAAAGATCTGTCCGTCCGGCATCGTCTTCGGCGCGGCATAGGCATCGGAAGAATATGCCATAAATGCGATCACAAACACCAGCAGTGACAAGAGCAGTCTCTTCTTCATTCTTTCAGCTCCTTTCAATCACTTTCCGAATAAACTCGACGGGTAAATTCATCTTTACGGCAATCTCCTCCGCCGTCATACCGTCCTCATAGCGGGCGAGGATTCTGCCTTCCGCACGGCCTTCCTCACGGCCTTCCTCACGGCCTTCCTCACGGCCTTCCTCACGGCCTTTTTCTACGCCTTCCTCATAGCCTTCTTCGCGGAATCCCTGCATGACCTCCGCTTCATTATACTCAGTAAACAGCATATGTTTCACCTCCGCCTTGTGCGCAGTCAGGAAGTCCTTCAGGATTCCTATCCCATTATAGCATCACGGCACTCTGAAATACAGTAAAAATGAGGGATTTAAGCGCTTCTGAATAAACTCTGATTATATAGACGACGATATGCAATTCGTGCTTACGGAATAATATACGATATTTCGAAGTGTTTGTCAAGAGCAGTCTTTGATGCCGTCCACCTCTTCCCATCCGGAAATTGCCAGAACAAGAAAAATGCGATACTATTAGTATTCGTACGAAAACGATAATACGAACGGAAGAAGGATCATCTATATGGAAAAGAAAAAGGGCAGAAAAGCGCTGATCGTGATCATGTGCGCAGTACTTTTTTGTGTCATACTCGCAGCAGTTTACAAGGTTCACATGCATTATGACATTGAGCCTCACGAATCATTCAATATCAAAGATCCGGCCGCGGAAGGAAAAACAGCAGCATCCTCCGTGGTCTATATGACCGCCGATATCAGTCCGGAGGGGCTCCGGAAAGCTTACGATGCTCTGGGAGCCGGTCTTACCGGGAATGTGGCGGTGAAGCTTTCCACCGGAGAAGCCGGCAATCCGAACCACCTTTCCCCGGATCTCATCAGGGATCTGGTGCAGAGTTTAAACGGCACGATCATCGAGTGCAATACCGCATACAGCGGTTCGAAGCGGGCCGAGACCGCGATGCACCTTCAGGTTGCGAAGGACCACGGGTTCACCGAAATCGCGGATGTGGATATCATGGATGCCGACGGATATATGGAGATCCCCGTGGAAGGGGGCGAACATCTTACGGAAAACCGGGTCGGAAAAGACCTTGCGGATTACGATTCGGTACTCGTTCTTACGCACTTCAAGGGTCATCCCATGGCCGGCTTCGGAGGCGCACTGAAGAACATCTCCATCGGGATCGCCTCCCGGGAGGGAAAGGTCCGGATCCATTCGGGCGGACTCTTCTCTAAGCCTCCCATCGATCTCGGGGCCATGCTCACGAATCAGGATACCTTCACGGAATCCATGGCCGAAGCCGCCAAATCCGTTTCCGATTATGAAGGACACGGCGAAAGGATCGTCTATATCAGCGTTATGAACCGGATGTCCGTGGACTGCGACTGCGTCTCTTCGCCCGCGGAAGTGGATATGCACGATATCGGGATCCTTGCTTCACGGGACCCCGTTGCCCTGGATCAGGCCTGCATCGATCTTGTTTTCTCTGCGGAGGACGGTACCTCGCTTCAGAACCGGATCCTTGAAAAGAACGGCCTCCACATCCTTGCCCATGCCGAAAAGATCGGGCTCGGAAACCGCGCTTACGAACTAAGGGATCTCGACCGGTAGGCTCGTCATTTATGGAAATCTTTCAGCGGGAATTCATCTATATCCGTTATTATTTCATCCGGCAGTTTACGCAGATCTTCGGATACTGGGTAGCGGGAATGCTGATCGGATCCGCGATCTCCGTTTTTCTGAAGGAAAAGATTCACGGACTGGTAAAAGGCTTAAGAAGCGTTACCGGAAAGATCACGGGTATCGTGCTGGCCTCGGTCCTGGGCATCCTTTCTCCCCTTTGCATGTACGGAACCATCCCCATCGCGGCCTCTTTTTCCAGAAGCGGCATCCGGGACGAATGGCTCGCATCCTTTATGATGAGTTCGATCCTTCTTAATCCGCAGCTCATCATCTACAGCGCCGCCCTCGGTACCCGGGCGCTCCTCGTCCGGATCCTTACCTGCTTTCTTTGCGGGATCCTTGCGGGGATCATGATCCTTCTTTTTTATCGTGAAAAATCCTTCTTTGACTTTTCCGGATTTGAAGAACCGAAAAACAAAGATACCGATCCGAATCCCTTCGTACGGTATCTTAAAAATCTCCGGCGGAATCTCAGGGCCACCGGACTCTGGTTCCTTCTCGGCGTCTTTTTGTCCGCCCTTTTTCAAAGATATGTCCCTTCCGAAATGGTGACGAAGATGTTCGGCGGGAATGAAGCCTGGGGCGTACTGATGGCGTCCACCATCGGGGTCCCTCTCTACGTATGCGGAGGAGGGACCATCCCGATCCTTCAGTCCTGGCTTTCGAACGGCATGAGTCTCGGAAGCGCGTCAGCATTTATGATCACCGGGCCCGCCACCAAGATCACGAATCTCGGTGCGCTGAAAACAGTGCTCGGGCTTAAGCATTTCCTTTTCTACTGGATCTTCGTGATCCTCTTCTCCCTTCTTTCCGGGATCATGGTGAATCTGATCTTTTAAACCTTCGAAAAACCGAAGGCCACGGGCGCTTCCCCGATGCGGCATCTTCCGTACCGGTTTCTCAGGCCTCCCGGATCATTCCGGCTTCTCCACGCTCCTCGGGTTCATCTTCAGCCTGAACTTCTTCATCCCTCCGTATTCCCCCTTCCCGCGAACGGTGAAGACGGCGGTTCCGAAAAGGCGGTTGTTGGTGATGGATACGATCTCATAGTCCGTGGCAGGATCAAGCTGAGTTCCCGGCTTCTTCTTCGTTGCTCCGATTCTGACATCCATGTCACTTTCCGTAACCGTCACGGGTTCGCAGTTGCTGTAGACGAACTTCGTCTTGCCGGTTTCATTAAAGGCCGCCTTTGCCGCGCCGAGATTATGCATGGAATCGATGACTCTGTAGGTGGCTGTAAACTCCGTTCCCTCCCCTTCGGAGACATATCCGCTCTTTTCGGAGCAGAATGCCTTTACGGTAAGACGGATCTTCGTTCCCGGAAGCACCTTGTCCGTCGCAAGGACCGGATCCCCGGCATTTTTCACCGTTCCGTCTTTCAGCGTCGTGTCGTCCTCCGCATAGGTATAAACGCAGGCCGACGAAGCGATCGGCTCCACATCCTTGTTCCTCCCGGTCTTCAGTTTCGTCCCGCCGTCCGTGAATACGGGTTTTGCGAGGAAATAGCCCTTCTTTCCCTTTGCCTTATATACCACATCGGACGGATCGAGAATCACGCATTTATCAAGCTCCGATCTTGCGATATTGAAGTACGCGGTATACTTTCCCTTAAACCTGCCCCTTCCGGTGACCGTGACCGCAGGCCTTGCCTTGGCCTTCAGCTTCGTATGATCCGGAACGGCCTTTTTGTTATTCTTATAGGACAGTTTGTAATCGACGCCTTCCCGGAGCACCATTCCCTGCCAGGTGACCGTCACCTCCGGCATTGCGCCGCTCTTTCGCACCGTGGCCTTCGAATCATCGACCGTTATGCTGACCTTTTTCGCATAATCCGGTACTTTGGGTTCGGTCAGATCATACGGATCAATCTTCACTTTCTTTTTGATCGTCCCGGTAACTCCGCCCCTTCCTTCAAAGGTGATCTCATAGAGGCCCCCGCCCCTTGACCGCCTGACGATCCAGCTGGTTGTTTTCACTTCCTTTCCGCTCTCATCCGTTTCATACCGTTCCACCGGATATACATAGAGTTTCGCGTAGGAAGCCCCCTCGATATTCGCTACGGTCACGGTATAATCCGCACCCTCCGTAAGCGCCGTCTTTTTCTTATTCTTTCCGACCGTATAGAGCGTGACCGTGTCCCATCCCTCCTGAAGGTTCTTATCCTTCGGATTGAATGCGTCCTCAAACTGGAAGGTGACACCGTTGTAGGCAACACTCTTTTTAAGCCCCGCGATCTTAACCTTCTTCATATCTGTCCCGGTGATCGAAAAGGCGAGCTTTTTCGTCCCCATATAAAGCTTTGCGGACGTATCCTCGGGAGCGATGACTTTCTCTTCATTTCCGCGGAGAACGACCGTATGCTTTCCGACATATCTTCCGTCATCCTCATCCGCGAATGTGACCGTATAATCCGTCCCGTATTGAAGGACCGTACTTCCGTCCCTCACCTGAACCTTGGGGATTTTCCCGTCGCTGTTATCGAAATACTCCGCAAGGTCGATCGTCCCTCCGTCATAAGGGGCGCTTAAGGAAACCTTTTTGCCTTTCGCATTCGTAATCTTAAGTCTGCTGACGGGAACGATCTTCTTATTATTCTTTCCGACAGCCCGTACCGTTACCGCGGCCGGCTTATGATCACTAAAGTTACCGATACCCTTCAGGTGAAGAAGATAGGTCTTTCCGTCTTCCATCACCACTTTCGAAGGATCCTCGATCCGGTTTTCCTCCGTTTCTTCACTGCCTTCATAATATATGAAGGTGTAATCACTGTTCTTTTTCAGTTTTTTGCCGTTAAACTTAAGCTTCGGGGAAACCGAGCCAAGCTTTTTCCCCGCATCCGCCCTGATGATGCTCTCCGTGTCCATCGTTGCGGCTCTGATGGATTCGGGAACGATGTTGAATGTAAAAGAGGCAGAGCTCCGGTATTTCCCCTTCCCCCTTATCGTGATCGTCGGCGGTTTTTCCGAATCGAATGCCGCCGCTGTTTTATGGTTCACATACTTTACGGTATAATCCTTTTTTTCGAAAAGCCGTCTTTTCCCGTGGAATACCACGAAATCGTTTTTGATATTCCTCGCTTTTCCGGTATAGACTGCGGAAGTCTGCTCTGCATCCGCTCTCCAGGAGAGTCCGTCAGATGCACGGAATGCATACCAGACCCCTTCCGGCACCAGAGTATCATCATTGTGAAAGAGGGTCCTTGCGATCTCCTTCGGGATCTCTCCCCAGGAGGAGGTTGATCCGCTCACACGGATGGGAAGGCTGATCATGGCCGAGGCATAATCCGTCTTCTTATCTCCGTTATACTCTTCGGCAAACACTTTCAGCGTATACTCTCCGTCGGAAAGATCCTCCGGAAGCAAAAAGGATGCAGTTTCGAACGGGTTGCCTCCGCCGGGCGCTGCCGAAGGCCATCTGTGACGCGCGATCCGTCCGTAATAGACAGGCTTATCATCAGGATCACAGAGGATCACGGAGACATATTCATTCTGCCCGGCCGGCGCGTTCCGGTATCCGATCCGGATCTCCTCGCCCGGAGCGATCACTTCATCCTCACCCATATCAAGCCTCGCGGAAAAGTCTGCATGTCCGTTCCCCACGCTGTGCTCTGAGCCGTCATCGAGGAGGGTCAGCTTCCATTCCGTGTTCCGGTTTTTTCCGATCCTCCGGAGTGCGCCGGAGCCGGCCGGTCCGGAGGTCTTACCGCCCGTGGCTGCAGAGGCGAAGAGGACGGATTCAAGGCTGATGTTGATCGAGGGGCGGACGCCCACCTGAAAATGATGATCCGTCCAATCATCCAACATCCCGGTGGTAGCTACGGATGTTCCCGAGTAAGCCTCAATCCCCGGAGTGCAAAGCCACCAGTGTTTCGAATCCGAAAATCCCAGGCTGTCTCGGATACTCTGCGCATAATCCGTGTTATCCGTCAGTCTTCCCACGTTTCTGTCACCGGTATATTGTGAAAACCCATAATCTATGTTTTTTGCATCGAAATAAGTCAACACAAAGATCCGGTCATTTACGCTGCTTACAGAAAGACCGCCATTCAAAGGATATATCGGAAACTCCGTCACGGGTACGGCTTCCAGCTCCTCACTCGTAAACGCTCTCTTTTTAAAGCTCTCATTACTGTAATCGGCTCCGCATGCATTCTCGGTCGGGCCGTATCCGTTCAGCCAGGAGCGCAGGGTACTGCAGTGCCACTGGATACCGGAAGCATATGACACAGGATAGAACGGCATCACATCAAGGATCTGATCCGCCAGAAGGAGCGCCTTTCCGTCCTCGTTTTTAAGTACGCGCCATTTGATCGGATCAATGTTGAAGGAGGGCGTTTCATCTTCACCGGCGCCTTCATTTTCACCTTCATCTTCCTCTTTGAGGCTCTGTTCGTAATTTCCGAACCAGATGTTGCTTCTCTGTGTCCCCAGAATGGTTCCCTCGGTATGATCCCCCATCACGAGAGCATTACAGACCATCCAGTGCGCATAGATCGTTGTATCGGAGGTGAAAACCGTATTTTTCGTGATGGGCACTCCGCCCTCCGCCTCGGAATACCATCCCGCGAAAGTGTATCCTTCCCGCCATGGTTCCGGAACAGCCCAGAGTTTTCCCTCTTCAGCCCAGGTGGTCTGAAATGAGGTCGGATCCACGAATCCCCCGCAGGGATCAAAGGTGATCGTATACTGATCGTAGACTATCAGCTCCTTCGCGGCATCCTCCGATCCTTCTTCCTCTTCCGTAAGGGTCGTTTCTTCGATCCTGCTGCCGTCGGGATCTTCCGTGATCCCGGATCCCGGATCGAATCCGGATTCTTCCGGAGAGATCTCTTCTTGCGTAACCGCCGCATCTTCTTGCGTCACAGGCATATCATATTCAGCCACAGGCTCATCTTCTTCCGTAGCCGCCGCATCTTCTTCGTCAATACTCTCCGTATCCTCCGAAGGTACGGAAACTCTTTCCGCGTTTTCATCGTCCGCGGCACATTCTTTCCCATCAAAAAAGGCCTCTTCTTCAGAGCCTTCTTCAGGCTCATCCGAAAGGACCCCTTCATCCGGAGATTCCCATTCATTCGAAGAATCTGTCCGCTCCGTCGCAAGAGCGGGAACGCTTCCCGAACCCAATATCATTGAAGCCGCAAGAAATACAGCAAGACATCTCCTTAAAATCTTCCCCGATCCCGTCATAAATTCCTCCTTTTACATGCAGCCCCGATAAACGTCACGCCCGGATAAAGCCTCCGGAACTTACTTCATAATCCATACGAAGTCCTTATACATTATACTACACATCAGGATATGAGAGAAACACCGATTTCCCCGAAATTGACAATGCAAAGAAAAATGCGATACTATCAATTTATCGTATCCGAAGGAACCGTTACGAAGGAGGGATCATATGGGCAGACTTCGGTTTCCGCTTGTTTCGGACCGGCTTTTGCTTCAGCCGGGCGAAGAAAAGGATATCTGGAAAACGAAATGGACCATCCGGCTTAAGGAAGATGATAAAAAAAGCATCGGAACGATGCAGTTTGAAGGCAGCGCGGAACTTGGCGAGGTGACGGTCTTCGTGGAACTTCTTCCCGAATACCGGAATCAGGGCTACGGCTCCGAGATCTTTTATTATATGTCGGAATTCGTCTTCCGTTTTCGCGGTATACGTGAGATCCTGGCCTGCTGCGACCATGAGAATGACAGCTGCATCCACGCGCTTGATAAAGCAGGCTTCGTGTTCCGTGAGCATAAGGACCGGAAGGATTACTATTCGAAAAAGCGCCCGAAGACCGTCTGGACCGGATTCTATGTCTTCATCGGGATCTTCGCCGGCTTTCTCATCGGGATCGTGCTCTCGAACCTTTGGTTGGGCACTGCTCTCGGAGTGCTTACCGGCGTTGTTCTCGGGATCCTTATGGACCGGAAGGAAAACCTCTGATCCTATAATTCCTGACCGGACTTCTTCAGGATCTCCCGAAGCTCCTTCAGCGCGTCTTCCGGATTCCGGAAAAGGATCCCCGTCCCGCCGAAGGCCTCCCAGACCTCGATATTCGGAAGCAGGTCATCGATCAGGATATCCTCTCTTCCCCTGCAGAAATTCTTTTTTTCTTCACGGAAAACAATGTTGACCTTAAGATCCTTCGAAAGAACGCGGTGGGCCCAGATCTCCTTGTCCTTTCCGGCATCCTTTATCCCTCTTTTGGGCTTCGGGATCCCGGTCAGGATCTCGCAGTTGTCCCCGAACCGGTCATGGATCGTATGAAAAAACTCAAGTGCTCCCGGCATCGGTTCGAGGCGGTCGTAAAAATGAGGCACCTCCCGGATCTTTTCCCACATCAGGGAATCTTCCATCGAGCTGCGCTTTAAACCCTGCTCCGGAAGCGGGATCCCGCAGAGCTCCTCCACGCCGCGTTCAAAATCCGCCAGCACTCCGTCCATATCGAAATAGATCTTTCCGTTCATCCGAAACTCCTCCGAAAACAATAATGGCGGAGGCCGAAGGATCCGGGCTCCGCCATTCAGTATATCATATTTCGTGCAATCAGGCGATATCTTCCATCTGAGTCGTATAAAGATGATAGTACGCGCCCTTTTTCGCCATAAGCTCCTCATGGGAGCCGGCTTCCACGATCCCGCCTTCATCGATGTACATGATCCGGTCGCAGTTCCGGATCGTGGATAAGCGGTGCGCGATGATAAAGGAGGTACGCCCCTTCAGCATCCGGTCAAGGCCGGTCTGCAGCGCCCGCTCCGTCTGGACATCGATACTGGATGTCGCCTCATCAAGCACCAGGATGGCCGGATCCGAAAGCAGGGTCCTTGCAAAGGAGATGAGCTGCTTCTGTCCCTGGGAAAGAAGGGCTCCGCGTTCATTCACAACGGTATTGTATCCGTCCTTCATCCTTGTTATGAATTCATCCGCGCAAACGGTTTTGGCTGCTTTGATGATATCGGTTCGATCCGCCTCAAGTTTTCCATAACGTATGTTATCTTCAATGCTCCCGGAGAAAAGGAAGCTGTCCTGAAGCATGATCCCCATCTGACTTCGGAGGGAATGGAGCGTCACATCGGAAATGTCCTGCCCGTCGATCAGGATCCGCCCGGAGTCAAGGTTATAGAACCGCGAGATCAGGCTTACGATGGTGCTCTTTCCGGCTCCTGTAGGACCGACAAGCGCCACGCTCTCTCCCGGCTTCACCGTAAAGGATACGTCGTGGAGCACCTCCGTTCCCGGTTCATAGGAAAAGCAGACATGATCGAAGGTCACCTCTCCCTTTATCTTCGGAAGCTCTGTGGCTCCTTCCTTATCCGCCACCGTCACGGGCTCATCCATGGTCTCGAAGATCCTCTCAAGATAGGCCACGTTGTTGATAAAATTATTGAAGGTATTCCCGAGGTTCATGATCGGCTGCCAGAATCTTGCGGCGTAGCCGGAGATCGCGATGATCACACCGAGGGAGACCTCACCCTCACCCATGACAAGAAGTCCGAAAATGAAGATCGCAGCCCGGACGAGTACGGATATCGTATCGATCCCGGGCCATACCATGGTGGAATACCGGACCGCCTCCATCCATGCGCCCCTGCAGCGTCCCGAAAGCTCCGAGAAGATCTGCGCGTTCTCATCTTCGCGGGCGAAGATCTGGGTGATGCGCGCGCCGACGATATTCTCCTGCAGATAGGCGTTCAGGTTTGAATTCTTGTTGGATACCTTCTGCCATGCCCTCCGCTGCTTGTTCTTGATGCGGAGCATAAAGACAAGGAGCACCGGCACACCGCAGAGCACCACCAGGGAAAGTTTCACATTGACCCAGAACATGAACAGGATGATGAAGATCAGGTTCAGTGTCTCGAGAACAATGTTGATCAGTCCGTTGCTCAGCATATCGGAAACGGAATTCACATAGTTTACGACACGGATCAGGATCTTTCCGTGAGGCCTGTCATCATAATACTGGAAAGAGAGCATCTGAAGATGCCGGAAAAGATCCTTCCGGATATCGAAGATGATATTCTGGCTCACGTTCACCATGATCCGGGAACGGATCGTGAAGAAAAGAACGCTTAAGGCATAGCAGAGCACCAGCAGTCCCGCCAGAATAAGGAGCAGGCGCGCATCCTTTTGCGGAACAGCCCGGTCCAGTACCTGCTGGGTGATCTTCGGCGCAAACAGGGACGCGATCCCGCCGAGTCCCGAAAGGAAAAAGGCGAGGATCATCCCTTTTGCGTATTTTTTGATATACCCGGAGGCCCGGAGCAGATGCTTGATCTGAAAAGGCTCTTCGAGGATCTCATCTTCCTTGTAGGTATTCCGGCGCTCGTGAAGGGAAGCGGAAGAAGGTTCATTTCCGACACTTCTGTCATTTTTCCCATTTACGCCGGAGCCTGCCGTTGTGTTTTTATTTTCGTCTTTTTTCATATCCGTCATATTATCCGCAGATTTTTCTGTTGTACAGCGTCCCGTTTCCTCTTTATGCCGTCTCTCCCGTCTGAAGTCTGACGAGTTCCGCGTAATATCCGCCCTTCCGGATCAGTTCCTCATGAGTTCCCTCTTCCGTGATGGCGCCGTCCTGCATGATGAAGATCCGGTCGGCAGTCCTTGTCGTCGAGATCCTCTGGGCGATGATGATCTTGGTGCAGGGGAAATCAAGCTCCCTCAGGCTCTGCTGGATCTGCTTTTCCGTCTCCATATCCACAGCGGAGGTGGTATCGTCAAGGATCAGGATCGCGGGCTTTACCGCAAGTGCCCTCGCAAGTGAGATCCTCTGCTTCTGTCCGCCGGAAAGGCCCACGCCCCGCTCGCCGACGATCGTATCATATCCTTCCGGCATCTTGGAGATGAAATCGCTTGCAGCGGAGTATTTCGCGTAGCGCTCCACCTCCCTGCGGCTTAAGTCCATATCGCCGTAGGCGATGTTCCCGTCGATGGTATCCGAATAGAGCAGGACATCCTGGGTAGCAAGTCCGATATTCGTACGGAGCGATTTTAAGGTATATTCCCGGACGGATCTTCCGTCGATCTTCACGGTCCCTTCCGTCGGTTCATAGAACCGCGGAATAAGATGGATCAGGGACGTCTTTCCGCAGCCCGTTTCGCCCATGATCGCGACGGTCTGACCCGGTTTTATCTTCATATTGATATGCTTAAGGACAGGGAGCGTCCCGTCTTCATAGGAAAAGCTCACATTCTCAAAGGTCACCTCTCCGCGAAGTCTCTCCTTCGCTTCATAGGCATCCGGAATATCCCGGATCTCCGGTTCGGAACGGTCGATCTCCATTACCTTCGCGGAAGCCGCGGAGAAACGCTGGAACTCGTTCATGACATTTCCCAGCATCCGCATCGGATTGGCCAGTGCCCAGATGAGGCCGGAAAAGGCCACATATTCACCCGCGGTCAGAAGATCCGGCCGGAGGATCAGCATCAGGCCGCCGGCTACGATCAGGATCACGGAAAGAAGGTTTGCGATTCCTTCCATGTAAGGGAAATACCGAAGCCAGATAAGCGCGGTCTTCTTGTTCGTATCCCGGTAATCCTCATTCCGTTCGTTAAACTGGCTGATCTCATACTCTTCCATTGCAAAGGCTTTGACCACGCGGTTACCGGAAATATTCTCCTGCGCCGCCGTGTTCATGTTCGCGAACTTTTCCCGGAGCAGGGCGTGCATGGGAGCAACCTTCATTTTAAAGCGGATAATGATCACGAAGATGAAGGGCGCCGTGATCATAAGGAGAAGAGCGAGCCGCCAGTTCATCCAGAAAAGGAAGATCAGGGTTGCGCTCATAAGGGAGAACGACTCGATAATGCTTCTTACCACCCAGGCGATCATGTGCCGCACCGCATCCAGATCACCGGTAAGTCTCGTCATCAGATCACCGGTCCGGTAGGTATTGTAAAAATGCATATCCTGGCGCTCGATCTTGTCATACAGGCGGTTCCGGATACGGAAGAGCACCTCCTGTGAGGCATGCTCATATGCCATACAGTCCAGATAAACGATGGTCACGCGGATAAGCGTAAAGACCACCATCAGAACGATCAGCCGGATCAGCAGATCCCTCTGTGTAATGAGATTTTCCGAAGCATGTTCGCCGGAAAGAAAGGTATCCACGATCTTCTGTGAGAAAAAGGGAACCGTAAGCTGCAATACATTGTAGGCCAGCGTTCCCAGTATCGCGATGAAATACAGAACCCGCCTGCCCTTCAGATATCCCCAGATCCAGGCGATCTTTTCTTTTGTGGTAATCTCCGGTTTCATTTTCCAATCCCCGTGCGCAAATTGCCTTTTTACAATGACACATCTGATAATACTACGCGATCATTTCGTAAAAGGCTATTCATTATTTTATGTCCCATACTCATTTTTTGCGATGATGAAAACCGCAGGGAGCCTCCGGCGCGAATCATCCGTGCCGCAAGAGGAGGATCAGCAGATATGAAATCACCGCGCCGCCAACCAGTCCTCCGCCGTGAGCCGCCATATTGATATGCCGGTTCTGAAGACCGTAGGCCACGTTGATCCCGATATTGATCAGTATGTTGGACAGATTGAAGTATTCCTTAAGTCCCGGCATCAGCGCCAGTACAAGATAGGCACCCATAAGACCGAACACTGCACCGGACGCCCCCGCGGAAAGCCGGTAGTTCTCCGTTCTTGTCTCAAGAAACCAGGTGAAAAGATTTCCCGCGATCCCGGCCCCCAGGTAGATGAGAAGGTACCTTGCGGAGCCGAAGATCCGCTCGATGGTCGGGCCGATGTTAAAGAGCGCATACATATTGAACAGCAGATGCATAAAGCCGAAATGAAGGAACATCGAAGCGATGATCCTGAAGTACTGACGCTGCTTCAGAAGGGGCGTGAACTGCGCGCCGAATTTCAGGGCCACCTCCGTATCCCTGCTTCCGCCTGCTGCCGTTTCGATCAGAAAGATCAGAACATTGATGGCGATCAGCACCATGGTCACAGGTGCCGCGTGCATTCTGTCAAGTAAGATCATTTTCCGTTTTTCCTGTTCGTTTTCCATTGGGTTTAGAGGGTCGGTCCTCCACTTTTCCGATATCCTTCCGGACAGTTTCCGATTGCATTAAGACCCCGCATTTAGTAGAATGATCTTAAGCAAAAACGTTTCCGAAAAAGGAGGTTACAGCAATTATGGACAAATATTTTTGCAATCCCTGCGGCTACACCTATGATCCCGCTGTCGGCGATCCCGAACACGGCATCGCTCCCGGCACCGCTTTTGAGGATCTCCCGGACGACTGGGTATGCCCGAACTGCGGTATCGACAAAAGCATGTTCATGAAGGTGATCGAAGGAATGTAAATCATTCCTCCGTCTCCATCGGAGCTTCGATCGTTACCTGATCTTCGCCCCCGCCGGATGCTTCATTCTGATCCGTGGCAGTCTCCGCGGTCGTTTCCGCTTTCACCTTATTGAGGACGTTCGCAAGTCTGCCGATGCCGATCACGCATCCGGCCGCGAGGGCAACCACCAGTACCACCGCCACGATGATCGCGATGATCTGGTTTCTCACCCTTCTTCTGTGCCGGAACGCTCTTCGCTCCAGTTCATAGGCCTCCGGATCCTCATAATCCTCCGACGGCTCCGCCGTATAGGTCTCCTCTTCGTAATCTTCCTGTTTAGACATATCTCTCCCGCCTTTTCCTTAAGGGCAGTCCGAAGACGCCCGTTTTATCTTCCGATCAGAGTCCCCAGATCCTGAAGATTCCGATAATCCTTCTTCACATGCCATTTCCCGCCGGTCAGCCGAATCAGCCGGGTACATGTCTTTTGTTGACGCTTTTGAATCCGCCGGCAGAATGCACGCATATTAAAAATTGTACCACAGACGTGTGGTATTCTCAATCGAAAAGGTCTGCCTTAAACTGGCAGCATCAAGATCTAAAACTCTATCCGGACGTAAGAAGCACCGCTTCCGCCATCATCCGTCCCGGTAAGAACCTGCTGAATGATCCGGTCCTTACCGGCACTTTTCGCGTAATACAGTGCTTTATCGGCACTGTTTGCAATATCCAGTATGGTATTCGTCCGGTCATTGATCGCAAGGTTCACGACCCCGATCGACAGAGTGACCCTGCCGCCGTTCGGATTCTTCGCATGGGGAAGATCCGCATTCCGGATGGCAGCGGCAATTCGGCGGGCGATGTCGCAGACCTTTTCATCGGTAAGCCCCTGCGTGATCCCGAAATATTCATCGCCGCCGTAGCGGGAGAAACGGACATTCTTCGTCTCTTCCTTCCGGCAGGCGCGCGCGACCTCCCGGATGATCTCGTCACCTCTCGCGTGGCCGTAGGTATCATTACACTCCTTGAAGAAGTCGATATCGATAAAGATCGCCCCGACCTTCCATCCCTTTTTTGCGGCGTTCTCGATGAATTCCGAAGAAACCCGGAGCAGAGATGCACGGTTCAGCAGTTTCGTCATCGGTTCCAGAGAGGCCAGTTCCTCATTTCTTTGCATTTCCTTTTTCAGATTGCGGATCTCGGAGTCGGCCTCCTTCATCCTCCTGATCTGTCTGAGCTGATTCTTCCTTATCTCATTGCTTTGTATATCATGCAGTTCTTCCAGTTTTTTGTAATATTCGACGGCACGCTCCGGTTCGCCGAAGACCCGGCAGTGTTCCGCCAGGATCCGGAAAGTAAAGATCTGCTGCAGCGTACCCTGATTTTTCCCTTCAAATACACGCACCGCTTTCAGAATCCTGTCCGCGCGTTCCCGGTCATTTCGGATAAAAAGAAATTTCAGAAGATCCCAGAAATCGTCAAAAAGCGGAACGGGACAGGAATCTTCCGGGATAAACAAAAACGCTTTATCCGCAAAGACTCCCGCCTGCTCATGTTTTTCCAGCATATGGGAAAGTATTGCGCAGCGAAGGTAGTAATCGCAGGTCAATGTCCGGGAACCGGCTTTATCGATCCACGGAGCCATGGACATCAGAACCTCGTAAGCTTTTTCGCGTTCTCCGAGTTCCAGACGGTAAGCGGCCAGATTGAGCATAACCCTTGTCCGGCCCACAAGATCCTCATCCGGGCTTTCTTCCGTCAATGCCAGACATTCCGTCAGCAGATGTATGCTCTTTCGAACATCCCCGAGAATATAATAGTTGGCGGAGAGGGAGTTCAGTACGGCGATCCTTGTTTTCCCGCGGACCCGGTGTCTTCTCACCAGTTGCCAGGCAGCCTCATCCATTGACAGAGCCATCTGGGAATTGTCCTGGTACAGATAGATCGAGCCGAGGGTCGTATAGACTCTGATGAGCAGATCAAAAGCACCGGTGTCCTTAAGACAGGCTTCCGCCTTCAGCGCATTCACAAACGCTTTGCGCTCATCATCGGCGGCATGATAGATTTCGGCCAGATTGCAGCACACGGCCCCGATAAGGAGCAGATCATTATCCGCCTCGCCCTCCTTAAGAAGCCGTTTCAATTCCGCCGTCAGCTTCTTCGGGCGGTCCGCATACGTTTCGACGGTTTTCCGCACAATGGCAGCCGGGTTGTTTTTCCGCATGAAAATTCTCCTTCAGACTGAATACCTCTTCCATAAACATTTTAATTCCTCCGGGCTCTGTTATCAATCGCTTTTGCCGCAAAGAATCAGGCATGGAAGCTGACCGGTCCTGCTTGACATTCCGCAAGATGTCGGGATACAGTTAGCAAAGAAATATTCAACAGCAAAGAATTATTCGACAGTCAAGAAATATTCGTTAGCAAAGAATATTCGATAATAAAGAATACTCGTTAATAGGGAATACTCGTTAATAAAAAGGTATACACTCACGGGAATATTGCGGGGAGGATAAGATTCTATGCAGTCTTTTCGATACGGAAAAAACGAGGCCGGCACCGTCCTGATTCAGATGGTCGATGCCCATGATCTTCGGGAACTCGAACAGGAAGCAGCTCTGATTCAAAAGGACAACGATGACTTTTCTCTCATCGCTCTGAAGGTAAATGACTGGAACCGGGATCTTAGCCCCTGGAAGGCTCCGGCCGTTTACGGCGATAACGGCTTTAACGGAATGGCGGAAGAAACCCTGAAAGAAGTCCTTACTCTTTGCGGCGACCGGACGAAAGAGTATCACCTCGGCGGATATTCTCTTGCAGGTCTTTTCGCCCTGTGGGTCGGGACAAGAACAGATCTTTTCCGGGGGATTGCCGCCGCATCCCCTTCCGTCTGGTTTCCGGACTTTACCGGATATCTCAGGGATCATCCCGTTCAATGCAAAAGCGTATATCTGAGTCTGGGCGATAAAGAAGATAAGACGAGACATCCGGTCATGAAGACCGTCAGTGAGCGGATCAGGGAAACCTGCAGCATAATACAGGATCAGGGGATTCCCTGTATCCTCGAATGGAATCCGGGCAATCATTTCAAAGATCCGGTTCAAAGAACCGCAAGAGCGTTTTCCCGGCTGCTTGACACCTGTAAACCCGCATGAGTTTTTCCCGGCTGCCTGACATCGGTAAACATGTTTAAACATAATGCGAAGCGGGTATCATCTCATAACTGACACCCGCTTCCTAAACTATACTATCCAATGGCCTGTACCTCTCTTTCGATTATTTGGATGGTACCCTTATGAAATTGTTTCGTCCTCCTTCGCCTCGTCCTCACTACCATTCGTGTACTCACATGTGTAACGGTGTACGTCTTCCTTCTTCGTTACTCTTTACGTAGCTCCTGCGAAGAGACTTTTCCGATATATGTGTTATCAGGTATTGCTACTGATAACGAATCAATATTTCGGTGGAGTGTACCTTCCTTTCCTCTGAGATTTTTCTTTTTCTCTCTCGTTCCTTGTTATGGTTACATTATAGCACCCGGATTTAATTTGTCAACACATTATTTTAATTTTGTATCCGTTTTTTCACTTTTGTCGTTTTGTACTAAAATTGCGCGATATATTGTATATTATAACGGTATTGTCTGAATATTCAGACAATGGCCCCCGGGGACGGGGTTATGGGGTCATTTTGGCCCCCGGGGACGGGGTCAGTGGGTCATTTTCAGATGCCGGCGAGCAACTATGGCAAACTTGCTTTTGTTGAGGGCCCGATTTGTGTTGCGATCAGTCTTTTCTGTGATCTGCAACACACTTGCGGCCGGCCGGCTCTCTTTATATGTGTTGCGATAAGCCTTTTCTGTGATCTGCAACACACTTGCGGCCGGCCGGCTCTCTTTATATGTGTTGCGATAAGCCTTTTCT
>JAILLW010000107.1 GCA_024692955.1 Lachnospiraceae bacterium
CCCGGGACTTTCGGGAGAGCTTTCCTATGAGATCATCAGGCGGTCGCTGGACGCGAGAAAAAAGCCCGAGATCTTCTATGAATACGTTCTGGATGTGAAGATCCCGAAGGGAGTAAGGCTCCGGTTCCGCGAGGATAAAACCTGCTTTGAAGTTTTCCCGGAGACATACCGCTTTCCCTATGAAAATACGGTCCATACCGGTGAGAGGCCGGTCATCGCGGGCTTCGGCCCCGCCGGGATCTTTGCGGCTCTTATGCTTTCCCGCGCGGGCTTTCGGCCCGTCGTGCTTGAGCGCGGAAAGAATGTGGAGCAGCGGGACATTGACGTTGACACCTTCTGGAAAACGGGGATCCTTCTTCCGGAATCCAACGTACAGTTCGGAGAGGGGGGCGCAGGAGCCTATTCCGACGGTAAGCTGAACACCCTGATAAAGGACCGTGACGGGAAGAACAGATTTATCCTGAAAACACTGGTATCTTTCGGCGCGCCTGAGGAGATCCTTTATGATCACAAGCCGCACATCGGTACCGATCTTTTAAAGAACGTGATCCGGAATATCCGGGAAGAGATCATCGGCCTCGGAGGAGAAGTCCGTTTCGGGGAGAAGCTTACGGATCTGAAGACGGAAAAGGGCACGGACGGAGGACTGCTTCTTAAGGGAGTCCTTTCCGAAAGCAGTGACGGGAAAAGGACGGAGCTTACCGATACCGCGGCAGCCATCCTTTCCGTGGGACACAGTGCGAGGGATACCCTCCTGATGCTTTACGAACGGGGCGTCAAAATGGAGGCAAGACCCTTCGCGGTAGGACTCCGGGTAGAACACGACAGGGCCCTTGTGGACAAAGCCCAGTACGGGGATGCCGCGATGGCAAATACCCTCGGTGCCGCCAATTACAAGCTGACCCACCGGGCGGCGGACGGAAGGGGGGTATATACCTTCTGTATGTGCCCCGGAGGATATATCGTGAACGCTTCCTCGGAAGAGGGGAGGCTCTGTGTGAACGGGATGAGCGAATCGAAGCGGGACGGGATAAGATCCAACAGCGCGGTGATCGTGACAGTCGATCCGTCGGATTATTCCGGATACGCGGATCCTTCCTTTCCCCCGGAGCTTTCCGGCATCCTTTTTCAGAGGGCCCTTGAGGAAAAAGCCTTTTTGCTGGGAGACGGAGCGGTTCCGGTGTCTTCCTTCCGGGAATACCGTGAGGGGAAACTTCTTCTTTCCGATGAGAAATTAAGATCCCTATCCCCGATGATCCGCGGGAACTTTTCTCACGCGGAGCTTTTCCGGCTTCTTCCGGAGAATCTCCGGGCGGACATTATCGAAGGGATCGAAGCCTTCGGGAGAAAGATCGGAGGGTTTTCCGGTGACAGCGTTATTCTCGCGGGAGTGGAATCCAGGACCTCATCGCCGGTAAGGATGCAAAGAGACGGGGATCTTCATTCCTCGATCCGGGGACTCTTTCCTTCCGGGGAGGGAGCGGGATACGCCGGCGGGATCGTGTCGGCGGCATCGGACGGGATCCTTGCCGCCGAAAAGCTCGCGGCATACCTTGGCGGGAAGCCGCTTTCGGAAAGGACATCCGGATGACGGAAGACATCGGTGAGAAAAAGAAAAGACTTCGTGCAAAGATCCTGAAGATACGGGATGCGCTTTCCGAAGAAGAGATCCTTGAAAGATCCCGGCTCATAAAAGAAGGGATAAAGGCTCTTCCGGAATTTCAAAAGGCAAAGAGGATCCTTCTTTACGCAAGCTTCCGGTCCGAGGTTTCCACATATGAACTGATGGAGGAGCTGCTTTCAAAAGGTGAAAAAGAGGTCTTTCTTCCGGTGGTCATGGGAAAAGAACTTCGTTTTTACCGGATTTTTTCCGGGGAAGAAACAAAAAAGGGCTATATGGGGATCCCCGAGCCATCGGTCCGTGATGAGTCGCGGCTCTTTCTTCCGGGCGATCCTCCGGAGGATACGGCCGTGATCCTTCCCGGTTCCGTATTTGATGAGCATGGCGGGAGGATCGGCTACGGAGGCGGCTTCTACGACCGGTTTCTGAAAGAGGTTCCCGGGGTAACCGCCATAGGCGCGGCCTTTGGTTTTCAGGTGATCAAAGAGGATCTTCCGGCAGGGAAGTGGGACATAAAAGCGGACTATGCAGTCACGGAGACCGGGGTCTTTACGGGCTCCCGGATCGGATAGGGCAGAGGATGAGACTTTAAAACCGGGGATCGAAGGATCCGGAGAAAGGATGAAATATGGACCAGACATTAAGAGAGATCGGAGAAGAGGCAAAGAAAGCGAAATACAGGCTGGAACTCCTCGGAGAAGAAGAAAAGAACCGGGCGCTTTATACGGTTGCCGGGGCTCTTAAGGAAAAGGAAGAGGAGATCCTTGCGGCAAACGAAAAGGATATCCAAAACGGCGTGGAAAAAGGAATGCACGAGGGACTTCTTGACCGGCTCCGGCTCACACCCGAAAGGATCGATTCCATCGCGGTATCCCTCAGACAGGTGGCGGATCTTCCGGATCCCGTCGGAGAGCTTCTGGATGAGTATGATGCGGAAAACGGACTGCATATCCGGAAGGTCCGGGTCCCCATGGGCGTCATTGGGATCATTTACGAATCAAGACCGAATGTCACGGCGGATGCCTTCGCTCTCTGCTTTAAGGCGGGAAGTGCCGTGATCCTGAAAGGCGGCTCGGATGCCCTTAATTCCAATCTTGCCATCGTTAAGGTGATAAAGTCGGCACTTTCGGAGTGCGGGATCACGGAATCGGCCATTTCCATCATTGCATCCACGGATCGTGCGGTGACCGCCGAATTCATGAAGATGAAGGACTATGTGGATCTCCTGATCCCGAGAGGCGGTGCGGGACTGATCCGTTCCGTTGTGGAGAACAGCATGATCCCCGTGATCGAGACCGGAACGGGCAACTGCCATATCTTTGTGGATGAGAGCGCGGATCTTGACAGGGCGGTGGAGATCATCGTCCATGCGAAGACACAGAGGATCGGTGTATGCAACGCGCTGGAATCCCTTGTGATCCACAGCGCCGTAAAGGACAGACTCCTTCCCCGTCTGAAAGAAGCGCTTGAAAAAAAGAATGTGGAGATACGGGGAGATGAGAGAGTATCCTCCGTGATCGACTGCGTGCCGGCCACGGAAGAGGATTTCGGACGGGAATATCTGGATCTTATCATCTCGATGAAGGTGGTGGACTCGGTGGAAGAGGCCATCGCGCATATCAATCATTATACGACCCACCATTCGGAATCGATCCTCACGGAGGATCCTTCCCACGCGGATAAGTTCCTGAAAGAAATCGATGCCGCCTGCGTATATGTCAATGCTTCGACACGTTTTACAGACGGCTTCGAGTTCGGACTCGGGGCGGAGATCGGGATCAGTACCCAGAAGCTTCACGCCCGCGGTCCCATGGGATTAAAAGAGATCACAAGCTACAAATACGAGATCACCGGAGATTATCTGATCCGCAGATGATCATCTGGATTTGATCTCTTTCCAGAGTTCATTGTAAAGTTCATCCCCGTCATCCCCGAGGTAGACATAGGTCTCCAGATCCTGATATTTCGAAAGATCCGGAAAGGCGATCTCGGAATTTTTGATCTCCTCGTCATCAAGGAGTTCCCTTGCTGCCTCATTGGGGGTGGAGTAGGTGATGTATTCGAAATTCTTAAGGGCAATATCCCCGCGGCACATAAAGTCGATGAACTTCTCCGCGTTTTCCACGTTCTTCGCGTTCTTCGGGATCACCCAGCAGTCGATCCAGACGTTTGTTCCCTCTTTCGGGATCACGTATTCGAGATCCGGGTTTTCACGCTGCGTGTAGATCGCTTCGCCGGAATAGATCACGCCGATGGACGCCTCGTTTCCGATCATCTTGTCACGGACCTGATCCACAACATAGGCCTGCACGAGAGGCTTCTGGGCAAGAAGGTCGTTCTTCGCCTCGGTAAGCTCATCCAGATCCAGAGTATTCATCGAGTGACCGTTCCGCTTAAGGGCCACCATAAATGCATCCCTTACGGAGTCCTGCATAAGGATGCTGTCCGCATATTTTTCATTCCAGAGGATGTCCCAGCTGTCCACCGGATCATCCACCATCGTTTTGTTGTAAAGGATCCCGACGGTGCCCCAGCAATAAGGGATCGCATATCTGTTTCCCGGATCGAATTCGGTGGCATTGTCATAATACTGCTGTCCGATGTTTTTTGAATTCGGGATCTTTTCCCGGTCGATCTCCTGAAGAAGCCCGTTCTTGATCATTTTGTTGATCATATAATCCGAAGGACAGATCACGTCATAGACCGTGGCACCTGCCTCCACTTTGGGATACATGGTCTCATTGGTCTCGAACTCGTCATAGACAACTTTGATGCCGGTCTCTTTCTCGAAAAGATCGATGGTGTCGGGATCGATGTATTCCCCCCAGTTGTATACCACCACTTCACCGGCGGCCTCCTTTTTACCGGCACAGCCGGAAAACAGGGCAAGCAGCATGCAGGATGCGGCGGCCGTGATCGCACAGATTCTTTTTTTCATTTTTTTTCTCCTTTTTCCGGAGCCTTGTTGATCAGAAGCAGAAGCACGAGCACCGTCACGAAGATGATCGTGGACAGGGCATAGACTTCGGGCTTGATCCCCTTTTTGACTTCCGTATAGATTTTCGTGGAAAGTGTATCAACTCCGGCGCCCTTTGTAAAGTGCGTGATGATGAAATCATCGATGCTCATCGTAAAGGCCATAAGGAATCCGGAAGCGATACCGGGCATCAGCTCCGGTATCACGATTTTTACATATCCGTAGAGCGGGGATGCTCCGAGATCCAGCGCCGCCTCGTAGGTATAGGGGTTTAAGGAGCGGAGCCTCGGCATCACACTGAGGATCACGTAGGGGATGCAGAAAGTGATATGGGCAAGCAGGATGGTCCCGAGCCCGAAACGGAATCCGAAACTGATAAAGAGCAGCATCAGGGAGATCCCGGTCACGATCTCCGCGTTCAGCATCGGAATATTCGTGATCCCGAGGACGACCGTCCTGCCTTTCCTTGAAAGATGCATAATGGCGATGGCGGCTACGGTGCCGATCAGCGTCGAGATGACGGAGGCCGCCAGGGCGATGAGGAGCGTGTTCCAGAGAGCTCCCATCAGTGCCTCGTTCCGGAAGAGCCTCGCGTACCAGTCCAGGGTAAAGCCGCCCCATTTGGCTCTGGTCTTGCTTTTGTTGAAGCTTAAAACGATCAGGGTCAGGATCGGCGCATAGAGGAAGATCAGTATCAGGATCAGATAGATTTTCTTCAGTGTCGTTTTGATCACAGGTAGTTGCTCTCGCCCTCCTTGTCAAAGATCGCGGAAAGGATCATGTTAAAGATGATAAAGAGCATCAGCACGATCGAAAGCCCCGAGCCCAGATTCCAGTTGCTGGTCAGCGTGAATTCCTCCTCGATCACGTTTCCGATGAGAAGGATCTTGGATCCCCCGAGGAGTTTACTGATCACGAAGGTTGTGAGGGCCGGGATGAATACCATGGTGATGCCGCTGATGATCCCGGGAACGGAGAGCGGAAGATAGATGCGCAGAAGGATCTGGGGTCCGTTGGCGCCGAGGTCCTCCGCCGCGTTTACGATGCTCCGGTCGATCTTGGAGATCGAATTGTAGATCGGAAGCACCATAAAAGGCAGAAAGTTATATACCATACCCAGTATGATCGCATGGGGGGTATTGATGACATGAATGGGAGGAAGATGCAGAAAAGAGAGGATTCCGTTGATGACACCCGTCTTTTCCAGAAGAGTCTGCCAGGCGATGGTACGAAGAAGGAAATTCATCCACATCGGAAGGATGAAGATCAGGATCGTGAAGCTGTGGGTGGAGATCCGCATCGTATTCAGGATCAGGGCCAGAGGATAGGCAAGGAGCAGGCAGATCGCGGTCGCGATAAGAGCGAGGAACAGCGCGTAGAAGAGAGCCTTCGCGTGCTCCGCCTGCACTATGGCGGCGATATTTTCGAAGGTAAGGGAACCGGAACGGTCGGTCAGCCCGTAGTAGAAGACCATACCCAGAGGGATCAGGATAAAAAAGAGGGACCAGAGATAATAGGGCAGGCCCAGCATCTTTTTCAGAGCCTTCGTCCTACGCATATTCTTCGATCCCGAGGGCTTCCTCATCCTCGGATTCCGGTTTGTTCATGATCTGGATATTGAAGGGGATCACATCGATGGAGACGGGAGTACCCACGGGGAAAAAGCCTGTGGAATGAACGAGCCATTCGAAACCGTTGGCCTGTACTTCCATCTCGTAATGAACGCCTTTGAAGATCAGATGGGAGACGATCCCCTGAATGCGTCCGTCAAGCTTGTCGGAAAGGATCACATCCTCCGGCCGGATCACCACATCCACCGGGGTATTCTCCCCGAAACCTTTGTCAACGCAGGGGAAATCAACTCCGAGAATGTTTACGAGCTCATCCCGCACCATGGTGGAGCGGATGATGTTGCTGTCACCGATAAAGTCGGCCACGAAGGCGTTTTCCGGCTCGTTATAGATCATCTCCGGGGTGCCGATCTGCTGGATGTAGCCCTGGTTCATAACGACGATGGTATCCGACATCGTAAGGGCTTCTTCCTGATCGTGGGTCACATAGATGAAGGTGATCCCGAGCTCGTTCTTAAGCCGGATCAGTTCATACTGCATATCCTGACGGAGCTTCAGATCAAGGGCGCCCAGCGGCTCGTCGAGAAGAAGTACCCGGGGCTCGTTTACGATGGCGCGCGCGATGGCGATCCGCTGCTGCTGGCCGCCGGAAAGAGAATCGGGCATACGGGTCTCGTATCCGTCAAGATTCACAAGCTTCAGCGCGTATTTGATCTTGTCATTGATATAATCTCTGGATTTGCCTTTGATCTTCAGGCCGAAGGCGATGTTTTCCGCGATGTTCATATGCGGGAAAAGAGCGTAACGCTGGAAGACCGTGTTCAGCTGCCGCTTGTTGGGCGGAAGCTTCGTGATGTCTTCTCCGTCAAAGATCACTTCCCCGGAGTCCGGAGTCTCAAAACCGCCGATGATCCTTAAGGTCGTGGTCTTTCCGCAGCCGGAGGGCCCGAGAAGCGTGATAAATTCGTTTTCGTTAATATAAAGGGAAAGATCGTCAAGGACAAGCTGCGATCCGAAGGATTTGCTGATATGGTTTAATGTGATCAGTTTTTTTGCCAATTCCGTTTCCCATACAAACAGACCGTTCAAAAGACACTAAGCAACATTATCGACATTTTTCGGAAAATGTCAACAAAACACTTTCATTGCATCATAAATATCCACATTTGTGTGGATACCAATAATATGGGTTTTCCGCTATAATTATATGGATATGGCAGAAACAGCAAATCTGACTGTGAAGTTTGTATGGATGTTGTGTGATGAAGAGATTCGGACTGTTTAACTGGCTGTGATTTATGGAGGAAACATGATGAAAAAATCTACAGGAAAGCGGTTATTTGCATTTCTTATTTCCATCGTGCTGACAGTGGGAGGACTCGGCGCGGGTGGAGTCGGCGTTTACGCGGCTGAAGGAGCGGAGACAGGATCGCAGGCCGGTGATATTGATCTGACAGCAGACGAAGTTGAGGCTGCTTCGGAGTATATCACTGCGGATCCTGAAATGTCCGGTGAGGAAATCACTGTGTCCGGGGATAATATAATCGATGCGGGAGATGCGGATGCTGACATTGCCGGTGATAAGGAGGATTTATCGGTTTCCGGAGATGAAGCGGACAGTGAAGGTGACGATATGGAAGATTTATCGGTTTCCGAAAATGCCGCAGACGCAGATGAAAACGAAATCACACCGGAAGGAAGCGGCGGGTTTGATAAGAATGCTGCCAATACCATGTTTGGGACATCAAGAATGGCCAGTCCCAGGGAGCCGATATCCAATGATGACGCATGGCAGGGAAGCTATGTATGGTACGGGAAATGGTCCGGAAGACCGGGAAATAAGTTTGATCCGGTGCCTCTTAAGTATCGTGTGCTGGACAAGGAATCGAGAGGGATATTTACCGAAAATGACAGAACGGCCTTGCTTGACTGTGACTATACATTATTTGCCACAAGTCTGTTTTATGGAAAAAGCAGCTACGCAGCCGGACTTGGAGATTATCTCAATGGGGAAGGTTTTCTGAACAACGATGTTTTTACGGTTCCTGAGAGTAATGCCATAGTAAAGAGTTATAAGGCAAAACCGGATCAGGATGACGGGTTTTCTGGTATGGATGAGGCTAAGCCATATTCCTTTGAACCGCTGAAGGGATGTAAGATCTTTTTACTTGATCTAAGGGAGGCCACACGTCCGTCATATGGATATAGACAAAAATTCAATATCTACGGCGGAACCAGTCCGATCAGGAACAGGATAAAGAATCACTATAACGGCTCTCTCAGACCTGGTTGGTGGCTTCGCTCGTCATTCTATGATAAGACTATGAAATGCTTTGATGGGGGCTGTGTATATAATGAGGCCGGGAGTATTTCTCCAAGGGATGTCAAAGAGGAAAATGATGTCAATGTTTCCCCGGCCTTTAATGTCAACCTTGCTAATGTCTTATTTTCAACAGCTGTCGAAGGCCCTAAGGGAGAATGGAACACGGAATATAAATTCACTCTTAAGGACAGCGACATGACCCTGAGTATTCTTAGCAGACCGACCGTGAGGGGACGGAATATTATCTTTCCCTATTCAATAACCGGAAGCAATGCTTCAAAAGCGGAAGCGGTCACAGTCCTTATTCTCGATAAACAATTTACGGCAGGCAACACAAACAATGCCAACATCATATACTATGACAAGATGAGCGTATCCGGTTCTCTTACAAGCGGCGTTGCGGACTTTGACCTGCCTGCCTCTCTTGATATAAGCGGATGGGGGAGCGGTTATTTCGTTTATTTCTTTGCGGAAGATATAAACGGAGAGCACGAGACGGATTATGCCAGCGCGCCACGCACATTAAGATATGATGAACTTAATATATTCAATTACCCTGTAATTACCTTCGATCCGCAAGGCGGAAGCGTTACACCGGCGAGTGTAATGACAGGGGCGAACGGAAGGATTGCCAGTCTCCCCGTTCCGAAGAGGAGCGGATACAGGTTTGACGGATGGTCCGAAGACGGAACACAGAGCGGCATTATCAGTTCGGATACGCAATTTACAAGTGACACTACGGTTTATGCCCTCTGGTCGGAGGATAAGCATTCCATAACCGTTAACGGCGGGACGGCGAACCCGGGTACTGCTTCTAAGGGAGCGACCGTTGCGATCGCTGCCGGAGCAAAAACAAATCACACATTTAAGAACTGGACGGTGGTTTCAGGGGATGTGACGATCAGGGATTCAAACAGTGCATCGACCACCTTTGTAATGGGTGAAAGAGATGTAACGATAAGGGCAAATTATACGTTTAACGGAACTATGATAGATGATATATTCGTTACCGTCACGGAGCCTGCGAATTTTGCATCACCTGCTTCTGCCGTATCGGAAGCAGATAAATATACGGTTACCGAAACGAAATGGATCGATACGGCATCAGAAAAGGTGCTTGGTGCAGCGGACAGTTTTGAGAAGGGCAAAACCTATAAGGTAAGGATAAGCCTTAAGTGCAGCGGCGGAAATACGATCTTTAATACCTCGCCCACCGGATATATCAATGACAGCAGCGAAGGCGTAACAGTTGCTCAAAGCGGGGAAGGGTCTGCAACGATTGAAAAAAGTTTTACTGCGAAAGAATCGACAAGCGACACGACCTATACCGTTTATTTTGATGCGAACGGCGGTTCCGGCACAATGGCGCCCGTAACATCTATGAAAGGATATGCCGTTATCCTTCCGGAATGTACCTTCATACCTCCTTCCGAGGGTATGAAGTTCAAACAGTGGGACGTGGGTATGCCCGGGGACTTTGCCAGTGCAGGGGGGAAGAATTTCAGAGCCAAGGCAATCTGGAAAGACACGGCGGCATCATTTAACGTTAAGTTTGATAACACAGGATCCGACCCTTATGCGGGACTGAATAAGATTACCGACGGTTCGGGAAATGTACGCTACGAAACGGTATATACGGGCGGGGCTGTAAAGCCTGCCGTTATCGTTACCGGAAGGGACGGTATCCTGCTTAAGGAAGGCGTTGACTATACCCTTAAGTACAGCAACAACAAAAATGTTGATAAAAAAGGTAAGCCTGCAAAGGTCACTGTCAAGGGTAAGGGGAACTACAAGGGACAGAAGATCCTTAAGTATTACCTGATACCGGCGGACCTTGCGGAACTCCAAAGCAGGGATAAGCTGATCATCCCGGATCAGTACGTTAAGAGCGGGTCGGCTCCGGCTCCTGAGATATATTACGGGGCGTATAAGCTTAAGGCCGGAGATTTAAAGTATAGTAAGGCCAAGCTCAAGACGGATACGAACCTTGATATTTCGGGTAAGGGTAACTTTACCGGAACACTTGCAAATGTTGAGTTTAGGGTGCTTGATAAAAACGGGATCAAGGCCAATACGATAAAGATAAAGATAAAGGCGGAAAAGCATGTTTACAACGGTTCGGACCAGACGTTAAAACTTACGACAGAAGCACTACCCGGTGAACTGACCGTTACCGACGGGAGCGAAAAGAAGATTCTGGGTACGGGTGATTTTGACTTATCATACAAAAACAATAGAAATGCGGGTACAGCCACCGTTATCGTCAAAGGTAAAGGCACCTACAGGGGATCTGCTTCGGCAACCTTCAAGATCAGGGCTTACAGTGGGGCAGCAGTCAACGTAAACCTTGCTTCATCAGACACAATCTACTTCGATCCGGCAGGCTCAAAGCCCGGGCTGACTGTTACGGCGAATCCAGGCGGAGTATTTGTGACTCTTGACGAGGGTATTGACTATACCGTTTCTTATACGAACAACAAGGCTGCGGGCCGGGGTAAGTATACCGTTAAGCTCAAGGGTAACTACAAGGGACACAAAGAAGTGACCGGAAGATTTACTATCGAAAAAGCCGGGTTCTATCCCAATGTTTCGGTAACCGTGTCGGATATGACTTATAAGAAGAAGGGTAAGTATTATTCCATGGCGCTCGTCGCGTATAAAAACAGGCTGCTTAAAGAGAATAAGGATTATACCGTTAAATATTATACGGATTATGATTGTACGGTACCGCTGCCTGCAAAATTTAGGCTTACCGGAGACGGAGCGGTCATCTATGCTAAAGTGAAAGGCAAGGGGAATTACGAGAGTACGGAATACATAAAACCATATGTGATTCAAAAGCTTACGGCGACCAGGAAGATCGACCTTTCCAAGACGAGGGTAGTCGATAAGAACACCGGCAAGGCGATAGCGGCACAGTTATACACCGGCAAGGCCGTATGTCCTGCGATCAAGGTTCAGTATAAGGAAGGTAAGACATGGAAGGATGTCGATGAGTCCCAGTATGAGTATAAATATTTCAACAACGTGCACAAAGGCAGGGCAACTATCCTTGTAGATGGCGTTGGATCCGAAGTGGCGGGCAGCAAAACGGCCGGATTCTCGATCGGGAAAAGGAGCTTCGGACTGTTTAACTGGCTGTAAAGCATAACTGAGGATAAAATTGGGAAAATGTCAACAAAACACTTTAATTTTGCCGGTGGATTTGTTAAAATATATCAGTTGTTATGAAAAAACACGGGAGTATGGTATATGGCTGACAAATATGTTGCTTATGTTTCGAGTTATACCTCCGGGAATAAAGTGCCCATGGGGATCAGCATCTATGATGTGGATGTCCGCAAGGGGAGGATGACCAAAAAGGATCAGGTGGAGATCACGAATTCTTCCTATATCACGATCTCGCACAGCAGGAATTTCCTGTATTCCATCACGGATTTCGGTGTGGAATCCTACCGGATCAACAGTGCGGACGGCTCCCTTAAGATGCTGAACGCCGCGTCCATCAACGGGATGCGGGGCTGCTATCTTTCCACGGATTATGAGGATAAGTTCCTCTTTACAGCCGGTTATCATGACGCGAAGCTTACGGTCCTCCGGCTCGGGAAGGACGGAAAGGTCGGAGAGATCACGGACGAGATCTATCATAAGGGTCTGGGGTCCGTTGCAGAGCGGAATTTCCGTCCGCATATCCAGTGCGTGAAGATGACGAGGGACAACCGCTTTCTTATGGCGGCGGATCTCGGCATGGATCACATCGTGGTCTATGAACTCAATCATACAACGGGCAAACTCCGCCAGATGGACATCATCCGTTCGGAGCAGGAGTCCGCGCCCCGCCATATCAAAGTAAGCAGGGACGGACAGTATGTCTACATTGTTCACGAACTGAAAAACTACATCGATGTTTATCATTATTCCGTTGACAGGAACGGCTCTCCGGAATTCGAGAAGATTCAGACGGTTCCCACCGTGAACGATTATCATGCTTCGAATTCCTCCGCGTCCGCCCTCAATATTTCCGAGGATTTCAAATACATTGTAAGCTCCAATGCCGGAGACAATTCCGCCGTGCTCTATTCGCTTGACGAAAAGACCGGTTTTCTGAAAAAACTTCTCTGTCTCCCGATCTCGGGAGATTATCCGAAGGATGTGGCACTCTTTCCGGATAACCGTCATCTGGTATCCCTCAATCAGGAATCCAACACGATGACATTCTTTACCGTGGACACGAAAGCGGGGACGCTTGTGATGAACGGTCCGGAACTCCGTGTGGACAGGCCGAACTGCATTATCTTCTATAAACTGAGCTGATCATGATGCATAAGAAGTTTCACGAAAAAGCAAGGGATTTTTTCATCCGGATGGGCAAACAGCACCGGATCCTTCTGCCGGTCGCGGTAGTGGGCCTCGCGGTCACGATGATGATCACGGGGATCTGCTCCTTTATCGCCGGAGGGGCGAAACGCTTTGCCTGCGCGATCTTCGTGCTCTGCTTCTTCTTCATCGGAAACAGCTTCGCCTTTCCATATTTTAATTTTGATAACGGCTTTGTTGAGGAAGCAAAGGAGCCCGGTGAGGTATCCGCTTCGGATTCCGATCTTACCCTCGCCGACGCGGAGGGGGATGAAGCAAGGAGTCTTGATCACGTAACGTCGTCCGAGGCGGATGAGATCGTGGCGGATACGGATTTTTATTCGGTGGATGATATCCTGAGCGAACTTGACGAAGCGGAACTTGAAGCGGTATGGGAAGCGGAGGATCCGGAGGAGCCCGGAAAAGAACCGGAAACCGAAAAAACGGATGCCGAGGAGTTAAAGCTCTTCGACGGCACCGACTGGCGGCTTGTTCTTATCAACAAGCAGCATCCGATCCCGGAAAACTATGAATTCACCCTCGGAAACCTGACAAATACCATGCGCTGCGACGAGAGGATCATTCAGGATCTCGTCCTTATGATGCAGGCGGCAAAGGAGGACGGAGCGAACTTAAGGATCGCTTCTCCCTACCGGAACGACGACCGGCAGACCTACCTTTTTAATAAGAAGATTGATTCCTACATGCGGTCCGGATACTCCTATATGGAAGCCTACAAGCTTGCTTCCCAGGCAGTAACGGTTCCGGGGGCCTCCGAGCATCAGGTGGGGCTTGCCATTGATTTTAATACGGATACCCATGTCTATCTCGATGAGGCTTTCGAGAATACGAAGGAAGGAAAATGGCTTCATGACCACTGCGCGGATTTCGGTTTCATCCTGCGTTATCCGAAGCATAAGGAGCCGGTCACCGGGATCGAGTACGAGCCCTGGCATTTCCGCTATGTAGGGAAGGAAGCCGCAAAGATCATCATGTCCGAGGAGATCTGCCTCGAGGAATTCTGGGATAAATACATAGAATGAACGATCATTTCAGGATCCTGAAAAAAGACGGCAGCGCAAGGAGAGGGACGTTTATGACGCCTCACGGCGCGATCGAGACTCCCGTCTTTATGAATGTGGGTACCGTGGCGGCCATAAAGGGCGCCGTTTCCACCATGGATCTTAAGGAGATCGGCTGTCAGGTGGAACTCTCAAACACCTACCATCTGCATGTGCGTCCGGGGGATGAACTGATCCGGGAACTCGGAGGTTTACATAAGTTCATGAACTGGGACCGGCCGATCCTTACGGATTCGGGCGGCTTTCAGGTCTTTTCCCTGGCCACCCTGAGACAGATCCGGGAAGAAGGCGTGACTTTCCGCTCCCATATCGACGGGAGAAAGATCTTTATGGGACCGGAGGAGAGTATGCGCATCCAGTCAAACCTCGGCTCAACCATCGCGATGGCCTTTGATGAATGCCCAAGCTCCCGCGCGGACAGATCCTACGTGAAGGCCTCCGCGGACAGGACTTTCCGCTGGCTTACGCGCTGCAAAGAAGAGCTTGAACGGCTGAACGGACTTCCGGATACCGTGAACAGGGAGCAGATGCTCTTCGGGATTAATCAGGGCGCGGTTTATGAAGAGATCCGGATCGAACATGCGAAAAGGATCTCGGAACTTGATCTCCCGGGATACGCCATCGGAGGGCTTGCCGTGGGCGAGACCCATGAGGAGATGTATCATATTATAGAGACCACGGTTCCTCACCTTCCGGAGGAGAAACCGGTATATCTTATGGGAGTCGGAACCCCCGCCAATATCCTTGAGGCGGTGGAGCGGGGCGTTGACTTCTTTGACTGCGTATACCCGTCAAGAAACGGACGTCACGGTCACGTCTATACGGATGATGGGAAACTGAACCTTCTTAATCAGTGCTTTGAAAAGGATGCCCGTCCCATTATGGAGGGCTGCGGCTGTCCTGCCTGCAGGGATTATTCAAGAGCCTATATCAGGCATCTTCTCAAGGCAAAGGAGATGCTGGGCCTCAGGCTCTGTGTTCTGCACAATCTTCATTATTATAATTCCATGATGGGGCAGATCCGGGAAGCGATCGAAGAAGGACGCTTTTCGGAGTATAAAAAGAAAAAGCTTTCCGGCTATCGGGCCGGGGAGTGATCCTTGTTTTTCTCTTGTTTTTTCACCTTAAGTTGTGTATAGTAGGAAAAGGCGCTTTGTCGGCGCCTTAACTTTGATTGCGAAAAAGGAGTGAATTATGGGAATCTTACTTACGGAAGGCACCGGTATCATGGGACAGGGAGCAGGCGGCTGGCTCTTTACGATCGCTTATATCGTTCTGATCGTCGGCTTTATCTATTTCTTCATGGTACGTCCCCAGAAAAAGGAACAGAAGAAGATGGCGGATATGCTCTCGACCCTTGAAAAGGGCGACTGTGTTCTTACTACCAGCGGCTTCTACGGGATCGTGATCGACATTACGGATGATACCGTGATCGTGGAATTCGGCAATAACAAGAACTGCCGCATCCCGATGCAGAAATCCGCGATCTCCCAGATCGAGAAGGCGGAGGAAGCATAAATGAAACTGAACATCGCGGTCATAAAAGGAGACGGTATCGGACCGGAGATCGTCAATGAAGCCCTGAGGGTACTTCAAAAGACGGCGGGCCTTTACGGACACGAACTGTCCCTTAAGGAAGTGCTCCTTGGCGGGGCTTCCATCGATGCGTTCGGACGCCCCCTTACCGATGAAACGATCGAAGTCTGCAGGGCTTCCGATGCGGTCCTGATGGGCTCCATCGGCGGAGATACCAACACCTCGCCCTGGTATAAACTGGAGCCGCATCTTCGCCCCGAGGCGGGACTTCTCGGGATCCGGAAGGCTCTCGGTCTTTTCGCAAACTTAAGGCCCGCATATCTATACGAGGTGCTTGCGGACGCCTGTCCTTTAAAGAAGGAGATCTCGGCGAAGGGTTTCGACCTTCTTATCATGCGGGAACTGACCGGCGGCCTGTATTTCGGAGAACGGAAGACCGTGACCGAAAACGGGATCCGCAAAGCCGTCGACACCCTGACTTACGATGAAAACGAGATCAGGAGGATCGCAATCAGGGCTTTCGAGATCGCGAGGAAACGAAAGAAAAAGGTGACCAGCGTCGACAAGGCAAACGTGCTCGACTCCTCGAGGCTGTGGCGGGCGGTGGTAAATGAAGTATCGGCGGACTATCCGGACGTTGTACTTGAACATATGCTGGTGGACAACTGCGCAATGCAGCTGGTAAAGGATCCCGCGCAGTTTGACGTTGTGCTTACCGAGAATATGTTCGGGGATATCCTTTCGGATGAAGCCTCCATGATCACGGGCTCCATCGGAATGCTTTCCTCGGCATCCCTGAACGATACGAAACTGGGACTCTACGAACCGTCCCACGGTTCCGCGCCGGATATCGCCGGAAAGAACATCGCGAATCCCATCGCGACGATCTTAAGCGCGGCGATGATGCTCCGCTACTCCTTCGACCTTGACAGGGAGGCGGATGATATCGAAAATGCGGTGAGGACCGTATTGAATGAAGGCTTCAGAACAAAGGACATTTACTCGGAAGGAATGAAGGAACTCAGCTGTTCCGGGATGGGCGAGATGATCGCCGGACATATAAAAGGAGGATCATGATGCGCAGTGATTCGGTAAAGCAAGGTACTGCCCAGGCGCCTCACAGAAGTCTTTTCAATGCGCTTGGTTATACGGAGGAAGAAAGGAAACGGCCCCTTATCGGGATCGTGAATTCCTATAATGAGATCGTGCCCGGACATATGAACCTGGACAAGATCACCGAAGCCGTGAAACTCGGTGTCGCAATGGCGGGAGGAACTCCCGTTGTCTTCCCGGCGATCGCGGTCTGCGACGGTATCGCGATGGGGCATGTCGGAATGAAGTATTCTCTGGTGACGAGGGACCTCATTGCGGATTCCACGGAGTGTATGGCGCTGGCACACGGGTTCGACGGACTCGTGATGATCCCCAACTGCGACAAGAATGTGCCGGGTCTTCTTATGGCGGCTGCGCGTGTGAACATCCCGACGGTCTTCGTATCCGGAGGACCGATGCTTGCGGGGCATGTGCACGGAAAGAAGCGTTCCCTGTCTTCCATGTTTGAAGCGGTGGGAGAGCTTGCCGCGGGGAAGATCGATGAAGAGGAACTTGCCTATTTTGAGGAGCATGTCTGCCCGACCTGCGGCTCCTGCTCAGGAATGTATACCGCGAATTCCATGAACTGTCTGACGGAAGCCCTGGGCATGGGACTTCGCGGCAACGGGACGATCCCGGCCGTGTATTCCGAGAGGATCCGTCTTGCGAAGCATGCTGGCATGAAGGTGATGGAACTTGTGGAAAAGAACATCAGGCCCAGGGACATCATGACCGAAAAGGCCTTTATGAACGCGCTGACCGTGGATATGGCCCTTGGCTGTTCAACGAACTCCATGCTTCATCTTCCCGCGATCGCCCATGAGGCAGGCGTGGAACTGAACCTTGATATTGCGAACGAACTGTCCGCGAAGACTCCGAACCTCTGCCACCTTGCTCCCGCGGGGCCTACCTATATGGAGGATCTCAATGAAGCAGGCGGCGTATACGCTGTAATGAAGGAACTTACAAAGAAGGATCTGCTCTATACGGATCTGATCACGGCGACCGGAAAGACGGTAGCCGAGAATATCAAAGACGCGGTCAACCTTAATCCGGATGTGATCCGTCCGGTGGAAAACCCCTATTCGGAAACCGGCGGGATCGCGGTTTTAAAGGGCAATCTGGCACCGGATTCCGGAGTGGTGAAGCGTTCGGCCGTGGTGCCCGAGATGATGGTGCATGAAGGCCCCGCAAGAGTCTTCGACTGCGAGGAAGATGCGATCGAGGCCATCAAGGGCGGAAAGATCGTTGCGGGAGATGTGGTGGTGATCCGTTATGAAGGACCGAAGGGCGGCCCCGGCATGCGTGAGATGCTGAACCCTACCTCCGCCATCGCGGGAATGGGACTCGGTTCCTCGGTAGCCCTGATCACGGACGGACGATTCTCCGGAGCGAGCCGCGGAGCCTCCATCGGACATGTATCACCGGAAGCGGCGGTGGGCGGCCCCATCGCGCTGGTGAAAGAAGGGGATATCATTTCCATAGACATCCCGAACAATTCTCTGAACATGAAGGTCTCCGGGGAAGAACTTGAACGGCGGCGCGCGGAATGGAAGCCCGCGAAGGTGAACGAAGTGACGGGCTATCTTGCAAGATACCGCGAACTGGTTACCAGCGGAAACCGCGGCGCGATCCTCGAGATCCGAAAATAACGGAAAGACCAGGAAGGAAGCAAAGATCATGCAGTTGACAGGTTCTCAGATCGTCATAGAATGTCTGAAGGAACAGGGAGTCGATACCGTATTCGGCTATCCGGGCGGTACAATCCTGAACGTCTATGATGCGTTATATACCTATAACGAGAAGCATAAAAAGGATGGGATCCGTCATATCCTGACCTCCCATGAGCAGGGTGCCGCACATGCGGCGGACGGTTACGCCCGTGCCACGGGAAAGACCGGGGTATGTTTCGCAACCTCCGGCCCCGGCGCCACGAATCTCGTTACGGGGATCGCGACGGCCTTTATGGATTCCGTACCCCTTGTGGCCATCACCTGTAATGTACAGCTCCCGCTTCTCGGAAAAGATACGTTTCAGGAGGTGGATATCGCGGGGATCACGATGCCCATTACGAAGCACAGTGTGATCGTTAAGGATATCAACAACCTCGCGGATACGATCCGCCGGGCATTCAGGATCGCAAAGAGCAACCGCCCGGGACCGGTACTTGTGGACATCACGAAGGATGTGACCGCGGCGGTTACGGAATTCGAACGGAAAACGCCGGATGAGCCGGATAAGCCCGGGGCATATACGGAAAAGGATATCGACGCGGCGGTCAAACTCATGGAGAGCGCAAAAAAGCCCTTTATCTATGTGGGCGGCGGCGCGGTGATCTCCGGCGCCTCCGAGGAGGTCCGGAAGCTTTCCGAAATCCTGGACGCACCTGTCTGCGATACCCTGATGGGCAAGGGCGTGATGGACGCCTATTCGGAACGTTATACCGGAATGATCGGGATGCACGGCACCAAGACCTCCAACTTCGGGGTAAGCGAATGCGACCTGCTCATCGCCCTCGGGGCAAGGTTTTCGGACCGCGTGATCGGAAACGCCTCGAAGTTCGCGACGGGAGCGAAGATCCTGCATATCGACGCGGATGCCGCGGAGATCGACAAGAACATCAAGACGGACGCGCATATCGTGGGAGATCTGAAGGAAGTCCTCGAAGGGATCCTGAAGAAGCTGAAGAAGCAGAAACACGACGCCTGGATCCGCCACATTAAGGATCTTAAGAGCCGTTACCCGCTGAACTATGATGAGAGCAGGCTTTCCTGTCCCTTTATCATGGAGACCCTTGACCGGCTTACAAAAGGAAAGGCGATCATCACAACGGATGTGGGCCAGCATCAGATGTGGGCGGCGCAGTATTACCGATACACGGAACCCCGCACGTTCCTTTCATCCGGAGGCCTGGGAACCATGGGCTACGGGCTCGGCGCCTGTATCGGCGCGAAGGTGGGACGGCCGGACAGGATCTGCGTGAACATCGCGGGCGACGGATGCTTCCGTATGAACATGAACGAACTTGCCACCGCATCCCGTTATCAGATCCCGGTCATCGAGATCGTGATCAACAATCATGTACTGGGAATGGTGCGGCAATGGCAGACCCTCTTTTACGGAAAACGCTATTCCGAGACTGTCCTTGCGGATAAGGTCGATTTCGTGAAATGCGCCGAGGGGCTTGGCGTTGAAGCCATCCGCGTAACGACGAAGGAAGAGCTGGAGCCGGCTCTCAAAAAGGCTCTGAAGATGAAGGCACCGGTGCTGATCGACTGTATCATCCCGGAGGACGACAAGGTCTTCCCGATGGTACCGGCGGGGGCCCCGATCCAGGAAGCTTTTGACGCGACCGATATAACACAGTAAACACGAGGAGGAATGAAAAAATGGCAAGAGTGTACAATTTTTCCGCAGGTCCCGCGGTACTTCCCGAGGAAGTATTACAGGAAGCCGCAGACGAAATGCTGGACTATCAGGGGTCGGGAATGTCGGTGATGGAGATGTCCCACCGCTCCAAGACCTATGACAACATCATCAAGGAAGCGGAGAAGGATCTTCGGGAACTGATGAACATTCCGGACAATTACAAGGTTCTTTTCCTGCAGGGCGGAGCGAGCCAGCAGTTTGCCGCGGTTCCCATGAACCTGATGAAGAACAGGAAGGCTGCCTACATCGTGACCGGACAGTGGGCAAAGAAGGCATATCAGGAGGCGCAGCTCTACGGAGAGGCCGTAAAGGTTGCTTCATCCGAGGATCAGACCTTCAGCTACATTCCGGACTGCTCGGACCTGCCGATCCCGGAAGATGCCGACTATGTATATATCTGTGAGAACAATACCATCTACGGAACGAAGTTCCGGACGCTTCCGAATACCAAGGGCCATGATCTCGTGGCTGATGTTTCCTCCTGTTTCCTTTCCGAGCCCGTGGATGTGACGAAGTACGGCGTGATCTACGGCGGCGTACAGAAGAACATCGGGCCGGCCGGTGTCGTGATCGTTATCATCCGTGAGGATCTGATCCGGGACGATGTGCTTCCGGGCACTCCCACCATGCTGAAATACAAAACACAGGCGGACGCTGATTCCCTTTACAACACACCTCCGGCATACGGGATCTATATCTGCGGCAAGGTGTTCAAATGGCTGAAGAAGCAGGGCGGCCTTGAGGCGATTAAAAAGCGCAACGAGGAGAAGGCAAAGATCCTTTATGATTTCCTTGACCGTTCGAAACTCTTCAAGGGAACGGTAAGGAAGGAAGACAGGTCTCTTATGAACGTTCCTTTCGTGACGGGCTCCGAAGAACTCGACGCGAAATTCGTAAAGGAAGCGACGGCTGCCGGCCTCGTATCCCTGAAGGGACACCGTTCCGTGGGCGGAATGCGCGCTTCGATCTACAACGCGATGCCCATCGAGGGTGTGAAGAAACTCGTGGAATTTATGGAAAAGTTTGAAAGCGAAAACGCTTAAGCGCGTTAAGAAGGGAGAATATCATGTTTCAGTACGCATGCTTAAACCCCATTGCGGGGGTGGGACTCGAAAAGTTCACCGAAGATTTTAAAAAGACCGAAAATGTGGAAGAGGCGGAAGGGATCCTTGTCCGCTCGGCTTCCATGCACGATATGGAGTTTTCCGATAATCTGCTCGCCATCGCGAGAGCCGGTGCCGGCGTGAACAATATCCCCCTCGAGGAGTGCGCGAAGAAGGGGATCGTTGTATTTAACACCCCCGGAGCAAATGCCAACGGCGTAAAAGAGCTTGTGATCGCGGGAATGCTCCTTGCCTCCCGTGATGTGGTGGGCGGTATCGAATGGGTGAAGGCAAACGCCTCCGATCCGGAAGTCGGAAAGGCTGCGGAAAAGGCGAAGAAAGCATATGCGGGAACGGAAGTACAGGACAAGAAGCTGGGTATCATCGGACTGGGTGCCATCGGCGTCAAAGTGGCGAACGTTGCAAAGCATATGGGAATGGAAGTTTACGGCTACGATCCCTATGTATCCGTGGACGCGGCCTGGAACCTTAGCCGCGATGTAAAGCATGTGCTGAACGTGGATGAGATCTATGAGAACTGCGATATCATCACGATCCATGTTCCCCTTCTTGACAATACAAAGGGAATGATCAATGCGGAGGCCATCTCGAAGATGAAGGACGGAGTGATACTCCTTAACTTCGCCAGAGACCTTCTCTGTGACGAAAAGGCCGTCCTTGAGGGGATCGGATCGGGAAAGATCCGCAAATACGTTTCGGATTTCCCGAATTCCGTTACGGCCGGACAGGAAGGCTGCATCGTGATCCCGCATCTCGGCGCCTCCACGGAGGAGTCCGAGGACAACTGCGCGAAAGCTGCCGTAAGAGAGCTTATGAACTATCTCGAGAACGGTAACATCATCAACTCCGTAAACTATCCGAACTGCGACATGGGCATCTGCAATCAGGCAGGCCGGATCGCCATCATGCACTCGAATACGGCGAATATGATCACGAAGTTTACAGCATGCTTCGGTGATGAAGGAATCAACATTTCGGATATGATGAACAAATCCAAGGGCGAATATGCCTACACGCTGATCGACACCGAGGTGAAGGCGGATTCCCATATCATTGAAAAGCTTAAGGGGATCGACGGCGTGATCAAGGTACGTGTGGTAAAATAAGCCGGAGAACGACCCGGCATTCCAAAGCGGAGGAGTAAATTGCGTAAACGGATCGGTCTGATCATCGGTGAAGCCGATTGCGAATATGAACGTGAGTTTATCCCGTATGTGTTCAAAGCGGCAAAACGGTATGATTATGATGTCTTTGTCTTCGGAAACTACGGGACCTTTGACAGAAACCTTCGCCTTTATTCCGACGGTGAGGAGACGGTATTCAGAATTCCTGACTACGGGACCTTTGAGGGGTTCATTGTGGAGGAGAGCCAGTTCAACATCACCGGAATGGAGAAAAATCTCTACAAATATCTTTCTAAAAATGTTCCCGATGAGGTGCCCGTGATCTATCTGAAAACGGTGAAGGACAGGTTCTACAGCGTCCTTGCTTCCGACAAACAGGCGGTAAAAGCCGTCACGGAGCATTTCATCAGGGATCATCATTTCACCAGGATCTGTCATATGGCCGGACGGCGGGAGCTTACCGATGCCATCGACCGTATGGAGGGCTACCTTGAGGCGATGGAAGAGGCGGGACTCAAGGTGACCTCCGATATGATCTTCTGGGGCGACTATTGGTACAACAAGGCCGGGGAAGCCCTGGACACCTTTCTTCACGGAACGGAGGAATATCCGGAGGCGATCATCTGCGCAAATGATTATATGGCGATCGCCATGGTAAAAGAGCTTCAGAGGAGGGGCATCCGGGTCCCGGAAGATGTCTGCGTATCGGGATATGACAACGCAGAGGACGGGACGATCCTGAACCCTCCGCTTACGACCGTCGAAGTACCGATGAATGAAATGGCCGATCTTGCGGTCAACATGATCCATAATCTTCGAGCGGGCAGGGAAGTAAACCGGATCGAGTATACCTCGAACCTGACGAAACTCCATCTTCGGGATTCCTGCGGCTGTGTTCATTTTGACGAAAAACAGAATCTCAGCCGCAAACTGGAATATCTGAGGTATCAGGCCTACGGGATGGATATGTGCGTCAGTCTTGAGGCCGGATATCATATCGCCTTCGAAGAAGAGGGGATCTATGAGACCGCGGACAGTTATTTCGGCTACAACCGCGCGGAGAGCGGATACCTTTGCCTTTGTACCGATGCTTTTGCCGCGAACAGGCGGCCCCTCGATATTATCAGCGAATATACGGACGATATGGTGCTGAAGCGGGTCTTCCACCGGGGCGACGAGAAGAATTACGAATCCCCGGAAACGGTATTTCCGAGAAGCGCCATCCTTCCTTCCGGGTATCTTGACACGCCGGAGCCTTCCCTTTATTTCATTTATCCGATCCATTCCCTGAATCTGGTCTACGGCTATATGATCCTCCATTATGACGAAGGAGACTGGGTAAACAAGTTTACACAGGATTATCTGCAGTCCTTCGGAGAGGCGATCGAGAATTTCACGATACGTAACGAATTCATGGATATGGTGGAGATCCGGAAGATGTATCTTGTGGATGAACTGACGGAGCTTTCCAACCGGAGGGGATATGAGCAGCACCTCCAGACCCTGATCGACCGCGCAAAGCGGAGAAAACTGCATCTGACACTTGTGTCCATAGACATGGACGGCCTGAAATTCATCAACGATCATTACGGTCATTTCGAGGGGGATTACGCTCTTAAAGCCGTGGCGGAAGCGATCCGGAAAAGCATTACGGAGGAGGAAGTGGCAGCCAGGATCGGCGGTGATGAATACGCGGTGATCCTGATCTCGGAAGATCCCCGCCGGTATCTTGCTTTTGAAAGCGACTTTGCGGATGCCGTTAAAGCGGCGGATGAAAATTCCGGAAAGCCTTATGAGATCCATGCCTCCTTCGGCCTCTGTCCCTTCGAGAATCTGGATGCCGGTGCGCAGGAGTATATGGAAAAAGCGGATGAGAGAATGTATCAGAACAAGATGAGATTCCGGGAAACACCCCCCGAGTACGTCCGTTCGTAAAAAGCATAAAAGATCACGATCCCGATATCCGGGACCGTGATGCGGATACTACAGACTGTTGAGATCCGTGACACCTGCTTTTTCAAGGGTGTCACGAAGTTTTTCATCCATATCAACCTTCTGTTTCGAGGCCAGATCCATATACCGGATAAAGACATCCTCGATCGGAAGGTTTTCTTTGTCCGCAATCTCCTGCATGACCGGTTTCAGCTTATCGAGCTGATAGGAGACGGGGGTCTTTTGCGGATCGATGTCTCCGAGCACTTTTTCGGCGTATTTGTTGATGGTTTCAAGCATTTCATGATCGGTCATATCCATTCTCCTTCCGGGGTTTCTTCTTTGACGGCAGAATCACAATAGCACACTTTGCCTTGTTTTAAAAGCCCGGGTCTGATAAGATTAATATTGGTTTTTATCAGACATTCAGTGCATTGGAGGGGTTCCGATGAATAAAAAACTGTATAAACTCATGAACTGGCCGGAAATCGAAGGGATCGTCTACGCGGAGGAGGAAGATCCTTACCGTGTGCTCGGCGCCAGACAGACCGGAACGAACATCCTGTTTCAGACATTTCTTCCGATGGCGGACAGCGCGTCCGTGATCGTGAAGTCCGGGCGGGAGACGAAGACCGTTCCGATGGAACTTGCGGATGAAGCGGGATTCTTCGCGGCACTTGTGCCCGGAAGGCTCTCCGGGATCACTTACGAATATGAATACGAAAAGGACGGTCATAAGCTGAGGATTAAGGATGCCTACGCCTTTAAAGGCTATGAGGTCAAGGGGCAGGACGCGAAAAAACTGCTCCTTGGGAATCATCACGAGCTTCAGAAGATTCTTGGGGCGCATCCCGTGACGGTCGACAATGTGGCCGGTGTGAAATTTTCGCTGTGGGCACCCGGTGCCATGGCGGTTTCCGTATCGGGAAGCTTTAATTTCTATTCCCGGAATATGCATCAGATGAAGAAATACCCGGATACGGGACTTTTTGAACTCTTTATTCCCGGAGCGAAAGCAGGCGACCGGTATGTATACTGCATAAAGGCGAAAGGGCAGCGGCAGAGCATCCGCCTTGATCCTTTCGGAAGGGAAAGCGATCTTCCCGAAAATTTGAGCGTTGTTTCCTCGGGAGAGCCTTATCTTTTTTCCGATGATGACTGGATGAAGAACAGGGGCCGTTTCAAGAAAGAGAGTGCCGCGGTCTCGGTTTACGAGGTGTTCGCGGGCAATTTCAGAAAAGGAAAGGAGGATGAGGAGGACTGCGTTTACCGCAGCCTTGCGAAAACGCTTCCGAAGTATGCTTCCGAGATGGGCTATACCCATGTCTGTCTGCTTCCTCTTACCGAATACCTTTCGGATGAGAGCCTGGGCTACCGGGCTACTGGATTCTTCTCGCCGTCCGCCAGATACGGGACTCCGGAGGATCTTAAATATCTGATCGACGAGTGCCATAAAAATGAAATAGGTGTCATAATGGACTTCAGGATCGCAACTTTCGACCGGGAGGAGCTGGGGCTCGAAACCTTTGACGGGACTCCTCTTTTCGAGTACGCGGATCCGAAACTTGCGAATCACCCGGACGGTGACAGACTGTATTTCGATTACGGAGATCCGAGAGTGTCGGATTTCCTGATCTCATCGGTCCTCTACTGGATCGGCGAATACCATCTCGACGGGATCAAGCTGGACCATCTTACGGAAATGCTCTATCTGAATTACGGGAAAGAAGACTGGGGTGTTTCCCCGAATATCTACGGCGGCTATGAGAATCTCGAAGGGGCGCGCCTTGTCCGCACGCTGACGGGAGAGATCAGCCGCTCCTTCAAGGATGTCCTTACAATCGCGGATGAGATCACGGGATACCCCTATGTAACGAATCCTTCGGAGGAGGGACTTGACTTCGATCTTAAACTGAACAACGGTTTCGTTTCCGATTATCTTGGCTACATCTGTGATGATTTTGCCATGAGGCGGGCCAATTTCGGGAAACTCTCGGACAGTATGGCCTATCAGTATTCCGAGCGCTTTATGACGGCCCTTTCCCATCATGAGTTTATCCACGGCTATCCTTCGATGCTGTCCCGCATGCCGGAGAGTTCTCCTGACCGGTTTGCGGATCTTCGGATTTCCTATGCCTATCTTTTTGCGCATCCCGGGAAAAAGCTCATTTTCGCGGGGCAGGAGATCGGTGTGCCGGAATCATTTGATCCCGAATGCCCTGTGGATCATTCCGTGACTCGGTCTTCGAAGCATAAGGGGATCAGGGCTCTTTACAGGGAACTCAACAAACTCTATTCCTCCCTCGGAGCGCTCCATGAGCTTGACCAGGATACGGAAGGCTTTGAATGGATCAACGCGATGCAAAATGACGGCTGCATCCTCAGTTTCCTTCGAAAGGGGAAGGGAAAGGATGAAGTACTGCTCTGTGTCTTCAATTTTTCCGGCGTAGACCGGACCGTCCGCGTCGGAACACCTTATCCCGGGAAATACCGGGAGATCCTGAACACGGATCAGAAGGAATTCGGAGGCAAAGGCCGCCTGAACGAAAGAAACAAGGCGGTCACCGAACTTGGCGCCGACGGCAGGGATTTTTCCGTGGAACTCCGCCTTGCGCCGCAGACCGGCACGATACTGAAATACATCCCCTTTACCGAGCTTGAAAAGGAAAAGATCCGGAAGCAGAAGGAAGCCGTGATCGCGAAGACGAAAGCTTCGGAATACGCAAAAGAAGCAGAGGATGCGGAGAAAGAAGCCTCTTTGGCGAAAGCGGCGATGCAGGAAGCGGAAAAGCGGATGAAAGACGCCATGTCGCGCGCAAAGAAAGCACATGAAAACGAAAAAGCGGAGCTTGAGCGGGCATCAAGGCTCCTTTCGGAAGACAGGTAAAGGCGTACGGAAAGATGAAAGAAAACATTCGTAAATTCTGCACGCCTGCAAAACTGCTGTCTGTCCTTGCATTCCTGATCTTCGGAGCCGTAAAATCCGGGGACGTCAGGTACGCCCTCGTGGGTGCTGCGGAGGCCGGGATCATCTTTGCGCTTACGGACCGCATCGGTTCGCGCTTTACGCGCGCCGGGAGGATCTTCAATGATATCCTGATCCTGATCGTGCTGATCCAGACTGCCTTTCTTTCCCTGGGAGGGAGCTATGTGACCCTTCAGATGATGACGAATGTGGAGTCGATCGGATCACTCGGCGGAAAGACCTTCAAATATGCGCTCGTTGTTGTGCTTGCCGTGCTCGTAAGCCTTATCCCCGTATATTATCTTGAAGAATATGATTTCCCGTTCGCGCTTTTTGACGGAACGCGGTTCCTTGCACCATTGCTTGCGGCGGAGCTCATCCTTACCCTTGTTCTCGGGAGCACTCTTTCGCCTGTTTACGGACTCCTTCATACGGCATACGAAGGGATCGTCCACGGAAGCGGCGGTGTCGGAAAAAAGACCTCGGAGGATGCTTCCGAAGCGGCAGCGCATTTTTACAGGGGCGGTACGGACCAGTCTTATCCGAAGCCTGAAAATCTGCCGGAAAAGCCGAATATCATCCTGATCCTCTGCGAGGGCTGCTCGGACCGGATCATTACGGATGAGCGGGAGATTGCGCCGAACCTTGCGGAATTCCGCGACAGTTCTCTGGTATTCTCCGATTATTTTAATCATACCTTTGCGACCTACCGGGGGATCATCGGACAGCTTTATTCCGGTTATCAGGCGAAGAACAATGATGTGAATCATCTGACGGGGCTCCATGACATTCTCTCCGGGGAAGGTTACCATACGACGATGATCAACACGGAGCCGAATAACGCGGCGTTTACGGCGTATCTGGAGTCCATGGGTTTTGACGAGGTGATCGACCATCGTGAAAACGAAGCGTACGAAAACGAGGTACGTACCGATAAGGAGGCCTATGAGCTGCTCTTTGACAGGGCGGCGGCGCTGCACGAGGAGGGAGAGCCCTTCTTCGAATGCATGTATACCTACTGTACGCATGTTTCCTTCGACAGTCCCGATGAGGTATACGGAGACGGGAAGAATGCGTTTTTAAACAAGTTTTATAATATGGATTACCAGTTTGGGGAATTCTGGGAGAAGCTTTATGACAGCCCCTTAAAAGATGACACGATCGTCATTTTTACGGCGGATCACGCGACCTATGCGGATGAGGACTATAATACGGTCTTTGACGGTTCGGACCGTCCGGATGCGGAACTCGATACGGTCCCCTTTTATATCTGGTATGACGGGATAGAAGCCGGAAATATCGACGCCGGCGGCAGAAATTCCCTGGACCTTGTGCCGACGATCCTTGATTATCTCGATATTGATGCGCCGAACAGCTTCCTCGGCGGGACGCTGTTTCGGGAAGCGGGAGATATCGGGAATAATTTCGACACCGTGTTCTTTGACGGTTTTCATATGGCGGGCACACTCGGCGGTACGGTTTCGGAACTTTCCGAAAAACAGGCCGAGATCCTTACATCGGAACTTGCGCTTTACGAAAAGGCGGCTACCGGAAAATGATTTCATACGGGAGGAAACATCATTTCTTCCGAAAACCAAAACCCCGGAACCGATTAATGCGGATACCGGGGTTTTCCTTTAAGCTCCCGACGGGACTCGAACCCGTGATCTGCTGATTACGAAAGAGCGTTGGACGCGCCTGCAAATGGCTAAACTAAGGGGCATTTGAGAGCTTTTAAAATTTTCTACCCTATTTTCTACCCTAATACAAATAGGGCGCAGATTTCTCCGCGCCCCATAGCCTTATTCAGTTGTCTCACCAGCGCTCGGGCATCATCCTCATATCGTCATCATATCCACGACCATAAGAGTTCCTTCCGCTATTTGCGTAGTTTCTGCCAGAGTTGCCGTTCTGTGCATAATTGCCCTGGTTGTAGTTACTTCCGTTTCGATTTCCGCCACGGCCATAAGAATTGCCGTCGTCGTAACCGATATAGCCGTAGTAGGGCATTACAACTTTCCCGGAGTAACCATTTGTTTCCATTGCTTCTACTTCGTGAAGGTCTTTTACTATGTCAATCAACTTGTCAAGACTCATCAGATCCTGTTCGGACATTTCTGTCTTCTTAGAGATAATGTCAATCTCGCTCTCGACAAGGCACTTCACATCTTCGTACATCTTATTCATTGCTTCACCTCCTATGCGATTCTGTCAACTACAAGGTTGGCATTTTTAACGAGAATTGACGGGGCGGGATCTGTTGGTGTTGCGCCAGCAGATGTGTTTTCTACTGACAGATTGTAGCAACACCCTTTAGGCACCCGTATAATCGCTGTACTCGTCACATTATAGAAATTGGCATCCGTAGGAGGCTCTGCCGCTACTGCGGCTGGCATTGCTATTGCCGTACTCGTAGGTATTCCTTCTCCATCTATGGCAAGTGCTATAGAAATCGGGCCTACTGTGCCTGTCGAAGGAATTGCAATGTTACAATTCACTGTTGCTTGGTAAGTTGCGAAGCAAGCGTTTGGGCAATTCACGACACCACGGAGAGTTATAATACCGCTTTCTGGTCTGTGGTATACATATCCCTTGTTACAGCCGATCGATGTCGTAAGAACGACAGGCTGATTAGGGTTGACTGTTTGAACGTCATTTTTAAGAAACTCTGCCGCCATATGTCACACCCCCTTAGAAGTTACCACAACCGCACCCGTAGTTCTGCGAGCATCCGGGCTGAGGAACAATGTAAGCCGGTCGAGGAACGGGCGCAAGGTATTGTTCAAGAGCCGTTGTCTGCGCCTCGTTATTAGCAAGAATCGTTGCGGTCTGTGCGTTCTGCGATGCGGCAAGTTGAGCCATAGTGAGTTGCGTCTGTAACTCCTGAATACGCTCATTTTTCTGGTCTATCTTGTCGGAGCACATCTGGTCCAATATGCGCTGAGTGGACGCATTATTCGCCTCCAGCACATCTCTGAGTGCGCTTGATACAGCCGCACGGTCTGCACATGCTTCTCGCGCTAAGTCTGCGGACAATGTAGCGGTCGCTAATTTGTTATCGCAACAACATTGCGCGAACTGCTGAGACAGACCGAACATCTGGTTCATATTCGCCATCTGCCTTGAGTTTTCTGCAATCTCTGCTTGTGCGAATCCGTTAGCAATTCCAGCATTCACGCCAGCAAAGCCAGAGCACAGAGAGTTCTGTACGTCACCAAACCCGCTTGTGATGCTACTCTGAATCCCGTTGATGGATGAGTTAATCATCTGATCGCGGAATCCGTCATTGACCTGTTGGCTCTGATTCATCCACGGATAAATCATACCTCCAACATTGCCAGAGCCATAACCGCCACCCATACCAAATCCGCCGAATCCACCGAATGCGAACAGGATAATGATAATGAGCCAAATGTCATTGCCCCAGCCACCGCCAAAGCCACCATTAGCATAGCCGGTAGGAGCAACTGGCATAGTCGTGAGAAAGTTACCATTTTCACTTGTCATTTTGGGTTCTCCTTTCGTGAAATTGTTAATAGTTACCACTTTTCCTAATGGGAAAAGGAAAAGCCTATATTGATTCCACGGAAGGACTATGCTATAATCTCTATGTGCTTAGGGTCGCTTGTCGATCCGTGGAAGAGGAGCGGGTCATCCGCGCCTTTTCTATTTTATGGCTTGTTTGACTTGCTGATAGCCGTTCTGATACAACTGCGCTGCGTCTTGCTGACTCATAAGGTTGTGCGACATAAGATAGTTGCCTATCTGTGACGGATTCCCGCCTAATTGATTTATCTCATTGAGTTGCTCGTCTGTGATTCTGCCATGGTCTCTAAGTAGTTGGCCTAATTGGTTAGGGTTCTGCCTGACCTGTTGAACGGCGTTTACAATTTGGAACAATTGACCCATCGGGCCGTTAAATAGAGGGTTCGCCATATCTTATTCCTCCGTCTTGCTGTTCTGTTTGCGTGTCCTTGGAGCGAACGATATCTCTGAAAGACGTTTCTCTACTTCTTCTCTTACTCTGTCTTTAATCATTTTGTCCGCCGCATCTGCCTTCATGTACTCGTCAAGGTTTACTTTAACGGGTTCTTCGGCGGGAGCCTCAACGTGCGGGATGAGATCAAACACTTGTGTTTCGAGCTTGCTATCAAGCCCTCGGTGCTTCTTGTATACGGTCGGATTGTCAATATCAAACAATATGACTTCTTCGCCAACGTTCACATTGTAGACATCTACGGCTGTTCTTCCAGAAACCGTATCAAGTTTAATAGGAGAGTTAGCAACTTGCGGTTGAGGTGCTGGCGCTTGCGCAACTGGCTGTGGTTGCGCCACATACGGTTGAAAGTACGGCTGATAAGGGTTCTGCTGATAAGGATAGTACGCATTAAATGCCATTAGTCGAAATCCTCCTCCCTGTAGAAGTAATAAGTGACAATCTCTGAACCAGAATCGGAAGTGTCAAAATAGTCTCCCGACTCAACCGCAACAACGTGCGATCCGGTTGCCACTATATATGTGCCAAAAGGAAAGTCATTGCAAAAGTCTCTGAGCGTATAGCACAGTGGGCAAGTGTTCGGAAGGAGCGCCTTTTTGAATCCGTGTTCTTGCAGATACATTTCCCACGTACTATTAGAAGACGGCATATCATAGAGCAAAAGACCTTGGCGGCATATATCTATATACACATCCGCCCACGGACGACACATAGCAAATGCAATCGCTCTTACTACACAATCGTTAGTGTTTCTCTTTATGGGATTTTCGTTGTGTAAGACAAACGCCATTGACTTGTTTACCTTTCTTGCTTTATTTTATGGCATTGCAAAATGATAAACGAGTAATGAACAGGGCAGATTTAGGGCAGGAGCAGGCCAAAATGCAAAAAAAGGGTAAACCCATAATTGGATTTACCCTTCTGAAATATGTTCGTATAGTAGAGGAAATGCTAATTTTATTATATTTTTGACCGTCGTAACGGATAATTCCATTTCCTCGGCTGCTTGTTCATTGGAAATACCATCAATGTATATCCGCTTAAGCAGTTTTCGATACACCTCATCGTGTATCCATTCATCAATAAGGAAGGCTATTTGTGAATTTGGTAACGAGTCTAAACTGTACTTGCTTCTCTTTGTCATAACAGAGTAACATACTTATTGCTAACCCAGCCTTTATCGGTGAGATACCACCCCGTATTGGTTGACTGATGATATATTGGAACGGTTTCTCCGTTCTTATAGAATCCCCATATGTCTCCCAGCTTAGAGTCGGCTGAACGAATGTAAACGGAATTAAGTACAGTGATAACCCCCTTGCATGATGGTTTAACGTATTGATTCGAACACCACATTTCTTTGTCCACGGAGAGACGAAGCCAGCCTGTTTCCTTTGAAACACCAAACACGATAACAGGAGAGCCGTTCTTCAATTTCCCGACTATCTGTCCGCTTGTATTTGGCTTATTCCGCACGTTCAGGTTCGCGCCGCCAGTATTTACCGTGTTAATTATTTTCGCCCCGATTTGAGGCTTTGGCGAGGTCTGAGAGGGTGTTGAGTCAAGTTCTTTATAGATTACGTCTAAATCTGCCCTGCCGTTTATACCGGGCACAATTCCAGACGAAGTGTATTGCCACGCAACTATCCCTTCCATAGGTTTGAAATTCTGCTTTGGGTCTTCTTCAAAGTTCATTTCGTTGTAGCCATTATAGTAACGAGCAATCCACCAATTCTTGCAATTGATGTTTGATATGTATGGTTTGATATATGTATTGTACCAAGACAAGCCTGTATAGCAGATAAACTGCAATCCAGCGTCCGCTATGACTTGATGATAAGAGTTGATTATGCTTACTATCTTTTCTCCAAGTCTTGTCTGAGATTGGTCTTCAATGTCAAGGCACACAGGAACATTCCGCCCATTAAGCGCCTCGATTACCTTTCTTGCATCACGCCTCGCCTCCTCCGCATCTAAGGCATAGGAGTAGTTATATACAGCAAATACTCTAATCCCAGCGTTTTGGCAACCAGCATAGTGTTCTTCAAACATTCCATCTTTTGCCAATGAACGATTGATAATCTTAAGAACAGCAAATTCAACACCTGCCTGTTTGAGCGCAGAGTAGTTAACGTTCTTTTGATAGACGCTCATATCTACGCCCTTATACTTAAACGGACGCTCAACTGAAATAGTGGGAGAGTAATTGATAAAGTCCGGTTTGCCCCAATAAGACCACTCGTCACGCTTCAATGGGCCGTGTTGAAAGTTCTTTTGACTATTCGCCATATGCAGAACTTCGCCAATCGACGCATCATAGTACCCAACGTGATGAATCTTATTCGGCGTCCCTCTGAAAACCAAGCAAGAGTGCGCCGTGTCAATGTTAGCAATAGCGCCAACAACTACACAGGAATTGTAATATCCTTGCGCCGTCATATCGCGCCCAGCCATTTCCCAAAGGAACCCCGAGCAATCAGATGCGTAGCCCGAACCTTTCATGGCTTCTGCGTACTTCATATCATAATACGCTTGCGTATATTGTCCTGTCGCAGAACCATACTTACGAAACGCTTCGTCTGTCTGAGCCTTCGACGTGATTTTACATATGTTCATTCCCCATATATAGGTAGGAGATAGTTGTATATACTTTTCGAAGTATTTATTGCAATAGTCCTCACTATACATACCATCCCCCTTTCTATGCATAAGCCCACTTATATCCGCCAGCACTTTTCTGTCTTTCCTTTCCATACTTTTGTATTGCTGTTCCAAAAAACTGACCAATATATCCAGTGCCGTTTTTCCATCTTCTTTCTGGATTCGTGGAAATACCAATATATTTTTTGCCGTTAATTTTGTTTGTACGTATGTAAACACACCAATTAGATTCATTTTTAACCGACCGCATCATCCGTATCACCTTCTTTCGCATCAATAGCGACGATATCGTTAGCATCCTCTACTGCGTTTTGCCGATGTTCGTATATCATGTTTTGATAAACCATCCCGCCGACAGTATTTTCCGCCTGCGCCTTTTTGGAGTAAAAAGAATACGATATGCCCTCAGCTAAAAGAGTTCCTAATATACCTATCAACGATCCGAGATTTGATATATCTTCGAAATGAACCATTGCCCACATGCAGAATATCTGTATTGCAGTAGCGTTGATGAAGATATAAAAAATAGCCAGCTTACTAAATGCTGGCTTCTTCTTTTCTCCGTCATTGCTATGCCTTATTTTGTAAAGTTCCTGTCGTTGCTTTACTTTTTCAGCGTGGCGTTTCGCCCTAAGTTTATTGAATTCATATTCGTTAAACCTCGCCATAAGTATTTTCCTTTCGTTCATAAAAAAGTCAGCATCCGCTGACTCGTTCCTCGTTATATGTCGGAGATATAAACAGTACACTACAACTGCTCACGCGAATACTCTTTCGAGGAATTCTCCCTCCTTCTCGTCTATAGTGTTCTTGCAATTTCCGACACGCTTTGTTCCATCGCTTCGCAAAATTATCTAAATAGAATTCTTTTTCGTCGTCCATTATACTTCCTCAATAACAGCAATAACAACAGACGTACCACCGTCAGTAGAGTGGGCCAACGAAACCAATACATAGTCCCCAACAGACAAGTCGTATTCATACGGCCCGTTCACTATCCCGTGGTACTGGTTACTGCCTTTTTCCGTTTTCGCAATATTAACAACAAGGCTGCCGCCAGAAGTAATTCTTCCGTACCACTTATTCGCCTTTGCATTATTTTCTTGCGTGAAAGTAATACGATATCTGCCTGCCTTGGAGCAAGTCCATTTCTGCCCATAGTCGGGGGAAGAAATCTGTGAAGCAGTACCGCAATTTCCGTCACAGTATCCCGTAAAACCATGTTTTATATCACTGTTTGTCCTTGAGGTTCCGATAACGGCAACTATTCTGCGATTGAAATTGCTAATAAAATATGCCATATCGTGCCTCCTTACTCGAATTGTATTGAGTCAATCGTAATGATTGATCTGACCGTAACGGTATATTGATGCCCGTCTAAATCCTGCGTTTGGTCGTATGCTTTATGGTCGTCTTTCCAACCAGTATCAACCTTATTGGTTCCTGTTTGATCCCTATATGTAGTGGTCGTTTCTCCGGTTTTTAAGTCAATCGTTATCGTGAATGATGTTTTCGGACCAGTTGCGGCGCTTTTGTCTCCCCAAGTAGTACCGTAAGTATTCACATGGGCCTTTATGATACACTTCGACTTACCGCCGCCAACTCTTATCATTGCCATAGTTTAGCCCTCCGGTATTCCCATTAAATCATACTGCCATTGCGGTAATATGCCTGCTTTAAGGTCGGCTTTTGCCATAGCCTTTACTTCTGGTTTGTAGCGGTCTGGAACCATACTGAAAGTATAAGCACCAGTTACGCATCCTCGAACAAGTTTGTCATAATATATTTTTGCCATTTATTGTGCCTCCAGTGCGCGTACTCTTTCATCAAGTTCTGCAATAGCGTCAAGTATAATGCTAATCTGGTCTTCGATAGTAGGCTCATACGGGGGCTGAAGTTCATAAGTAATAAGCGTACCGTCGATAACCTTGTCGTAACGATCAATGTCAGGAGCACCTACCGTGTACTCGTGTGATACGGGTACATCTTCATACACCTTAGACCAATTATTCTTAGCATTAAGCGTAACAGTCCCAAGAGATTGAGAACCGTCCACAACTTGAACCTTAACATTCGCTGGCCTTACGCTTGCAGAGTCTTCATTATCATCCCACTCGATCTTAACAGTAACTGTCTTTGTAGGCTCTGAGTAAACAGAACCGTCATCCGAATATTGATAAGTCCCCTGTTCAATAGTCCTATACAGCGTGGAAAATGTCGTATAGTCAAACTCGTTCCCATTATCATCCGTAATAGTGAAGCCAGATTCGTGCATAGTGAGCGACGTACCGCTGACTTGCACAACATTGCTTTCTACCGCCGCAACAGTAACAGAATATGTTTCCGGCACACCAATATATTTTAATATCATAGCCGTTATCCTTTCTTAAGATATAATAACTTTGAACTTTAGGTCATTTGCCTGTTTCGGGAATACTATAGTTATAGTAGTGCCTGTCTGTGTGACGGAAACAGGGCTGACTCCATATATTTCTGTCGCAACTTGTATGATTGAATCATCTGAAATAGCAGAGTCAGTAAACGACCTATCTGTTTCTCCCGCATATAATGTGCCGGATAGAATTGTTGGCGCAAAACCAGCCACAGAAGCATCAAGAGCATAGCCAGTTATCGCCTGTTTGGTTGTTGAAATGCCCCTAAAATTTCGGAGCTTTTCCTCTACAGTAATGCCGTCATTGCATGTAATATCCTCTGCAATCCCGGTAAATGAGCATTCTTTCCAAGTCTTAGTGAGTTCGTCTTCCAAGACTCTGTACTTTATGCCTGTTTCTTTTTCTATAGTTGACATTATTTGTTCCTCTCTAGTCTATCCAAGTATATCCACGCGGAGCATCATACGGCGGATCATTCCTATATGCCGTAAGGTTTGGCTTCTCTATCGTAGGCAAAAACTCACCTATGGTGACAAGCCTGTTTTCTAACAAATTGAGAATGTCAGCGCCGAATATGTTAAAGTCGCTTGCTTCGTACAAACTCTTTGCGTCAGTATATTGCCCGTTGGCAATCAATGCGTCATACTCTTTCTTGAGGTCGTAGTGCTCTAAGTCAATGTCTTGAAAATACACTCTTTCATCAATTTCATCTGGAAAGTAACTGGTTGTGTCCATCATATCAAACACCCCCTTTATGAAATCCACACATCATCAATTTGAGCATATTCTGGCTCGTCTTCTTGGTAGAAGACCGCCTGCTGTCTGCTCTTTGCAAAGATTTCAAGATTTCTTGTTTCTTCCTCAATCATATTGATATGCTCTGTATTCAATACATACGGCTCAAGAGTTCCCGCGTATGTGCTCATTATTCGTTGCGCATCATCATAATGTCCAGAAGCCATTGCCTGTTTGATGTCATTTATCAAATTGCCAACAGAATTATCTGCATCACGAAACTCATGCGGCGTGTATATCTCGTTTGGATAGTGGCTGTAATGCCTTGTGTATGTAGCCATTGTTCCGTCCTTTCAATTAAGAAGGGCGGTTATCACACCGCCCAATTTAATTATTCCATCCCTTCCTCTTCATCAGGAATTTCTGATACTTGTAAGAATTTGCGTTCCATAATATCACCATACTCATTGAAGATTTCACAGTAAACTCGTTCAATTTGCGGATTCCCAATAGAAGATGACAGAGTGTAATAATAAGCTGCTAAAGCCTCGTTCCTCGTATTATAGGAAAAAATGGTTTGCGCTGACGGAGCTTCGTCAACAAAGTGCTGAATAGTAGTTACATAGTATCTCATTTTTCATTCCTCCTTATTTAGAGTGTCTTTTTTTCCACGCAATTACTTGCGATGAATGCATTTCGTGACCAGCTTGGTCAAACTTTAACTCTTTACAATAAGCCCTCATTTCATCATAGTCCATATCAAGTATATTAGTCCTATCTCGCATATAATCGAAAAACGTACCTATCCAAGACTCTGTAAATCTAACATCTGAATTATGATGAACATTATAAAGTGTGTCCTCTACATCAGAATAAACAATTTCATCCCAATAAAGATTTAACAACTTTTCTCGAAGAATACTAATATTATCACGAAGGGCATACCAGTCCTCTTCTTTGGGGTCATAATCTGTGCTCGCGACTTCTTTAAGAAAATCCAAAAAGTTATAAAATGCGTAAATATTCATATTGAGCAATTCGTGCTTCATCATTTCATCTTCTTCATTCTCGAAGTCGTATTTTTTATTAAACTTCTCGAAAAACTCAAAGATAGAAACACTACTTGCCATCGTCCATCCAGATAAATGCTGTCCGTAATGGGGGTCTTGCCTTGAAAGGCTTTCTTCATTCGGAAACCAAAAGGCAATGCACTATTTTTATAAAAGAAAGAAGAAAATTCTTTCGTTTGACAGAAAATTCGTATCTTTGGACCCGAACTTTATCATTTAACTATGGAAAATTATCAAACAAGAAAGGAAAATGAGAGTCTGCGCAGTGCGTGGGA
>JAILLW010000116.1 GCA_024692955.1 Lachnospiraceae bacterium
TGATCGGACGGTTTACGGTGCCTGTTTTTCTGACCGGTATTTCCGCAATCGGGCTCTGGGGGATCTGGTGGTCCGTCGGGATCGTCTGGTTCATCAGCGGCGGGACGGCCTGGCTGCGGTATCTGTACTACAGGAAGAAGGTATCCCCGGCATGATCCCCGGGATTTGGTCCCCCGGGACGGGGTTAGTGGTCCATCTTATGTCAACTAGTTCCTCTCAAACCCGCTCAACACAATACTTTGGGCTTTTGGAAGACGGAACTACCGGTTTCCGGACAAATCCGCAATATAGTTGCAATGCCTGCTGACCTTGAAAGAAAAAGACGGCATCAAGGATAAAAATATCTTGCAAAAATGACCCACTAACCCCGTCCCCAGGGGCCAAAATCAAGGGGCCAAATCCAGGGGCCAAACCGGGGAACACGGGGAGAACACATATGGAAACGAGAGAAGAAGTGCTGAAATACGGGCTGTCCTTTCCGGATACTTATCAGGACGCGCCCTTTCATGACAATAACTGGCAGCTTGTCAGGTATAAGGGAAACAAAAAGGCCTTCCTCTGGACCTATGAAAGAGAAGGCTTTCTCAACATTAACGTAAAGACCGATCCGGATAAGGCCTTCTTCTGGAGAGAGATATACCGGTCCGTCATTCCGGGATACCATCAGAACAAGGATCACTGGAATACGGTCATTCTCGACGGAAGCGTACCGGAGAAGGATATCCGTCTTATGATCGCGGAAAGCTATGACCTTGTAAGCGACAGCCCCTCAAAGCGCATCTATGAAGCGGTCAGAAAGATCCCCTACGGCCATGTGGCCACTTATTCGCAGATCGCGGAGCTTGCCGGGGATATAAAAATGGCGCGAGCCGTAGGCAACGCGCTTCATAAAAACCCGGATCCGGATAATATCCCCTGCTTTCGCGTGGTGAACGCGAAGGGGGAATTATCCGGTGAGTTTGCATTCGGGGGAAGGGGAGCTCAGGTCCGACTCCTTGAGGCAGAAGGCATCCGGGTTAAGGACGGAAGAGTCGACCTCGAAAAATACCGCTGGACCTGAGAGGACTTCTTCGGGTCAGACAATCTCGAAGGCTTCCCTCGCGTCCTCAAATCCTTCGGCGGACACGGTAAGCTCCAGAGAGCCTTTTTCATAATCCGAGCGAAGGACCGCCATGGCATAACCCCGGTAGGTCGAAGCATATTCGTCGGTATAGTCTTCTTCGGTGACCGGATTTCCCGAGCCGAACCCTGCAAGATATCCTTTTCCGCTTACCCGCGCGGTAAGTCCGATCCCGGCATCCGGCACAATCCTGCCGTTCTCGTCCGTGATCCCGATCCTGACGAAGATAAGATCGTGACCGTCACCCCGCATGGTTTTCTTTTCGGGGAAAAGTTGGATCTTCGCGGGAGCGCTCACGGTAACGAGCGTATCACGGCTCACTTCTTTTCCGTTCCGGTAGGATACCGCCACCACTTCACCCGGTTCATAAACGGTCTCAAAGCGCACACTGTAAGGAAGCGGCCGATCCATGCAGACGGGCTTCTTCCCGAGGGATCTTCCGTTGATCAGGACTTCCACTTCCTCCGCGCCGGAAAATACCACCAGTTCCAAAGGAGCGCCCTCATATCCTTCATAATTCCAGTTTGAAAGCACGTAGGGAAAACCCCACATGCTCGTGATCTCTTTTTTCCCGAAGGTGTCGGGATGCATGGAATAAAGGAAAGTCTTTTCGCTTCCCCAGACGATGCTCCTGTAATCCCCCTGCGGGAGCCTTCTTCCCGTAATGTCAAAATCCGCGTCATTGGCGAGCCGCCACGGATAGGGTGAGGTCTGCTGAGGCATCACGTCCCAGGGATTCTTCGGCGCGTTGGGATCATCCGGATCCACATAGACCGCTTTTCCGATCCCCGCTTCCCCGATATAATCCCAGGCAGTCCAGGTGAAATCTCCGATCACATACGGCAGCTTCTCCACCATTGGCCAGCGGAAGCCGATCTCCTTCGGAAAATTCTCGGATCCGAGGAACACCCGCTCAGGGAACAGCTCATGATCGCGCTCGTAGAGATCCTCCAGATAGTTGTATCCCACCACATCGAGGCCGTTGGTAAAAGGCTCCGTACCGGTCTCCCAGAGAGTCGATCCGAATTCCTCCCCGGCGTTCTGCGCCTGAAAATGACCGACGGCAAGAGTATCGTCAAGGCCGCTCCAAAAGGAGCAGATCCCGTTGCTTATGGGTCTTGTGCCGTCAAGGTCCCGGATGGTCTCTGCAAGTTCGGCGGCCCTTGCATATCCGTTCGCGAGCCCGCCCCGCTCCGGGATCTCGTTTCCCGTGGACCACATAATGACGGAGGGATGCGAGCGGTCTCTTTTTATAAAGGCGGTAAGATCCTTTTTCCAGTCTGCTTCAAAGAACTGATTGTAATCGCCTCCGCGCTTTCCGGTGAACCAGGCATCGAAGGCTTCGTCAAAAACGTACATGCCGAGCCGGTCGCATGCCTCGATCAGGGCGGCGGAAGGAGGATTGTGCGCGGTACGGATCGCGTTGAAACCCGTTTCCCTGAGCTTTTGTACCTTTCGCTCCTCAATCTCATAAAGAGTTACGGATCCGAGCAGTCCGTTATCGTGATGGAGGCATCCGCCCTTCAGTTTCACGCTTTTTCCGTTGATCCGAAGTCCCCGGACGGGATCGACGGAAACTGTCCGAATGCCGAAAAGCACCTCCGCTTCGTCCGTTGTGTTTTTTTCATCCGGTATATAATGCGTACGGTAATCCCCGAGATCCCGAACCGCAGCGACCGCGCGGTAAAGGTTCGGCTGATCCGCGTCCCAAAGGAGAGGGTCCTTAACCGTCAAAGTCATTCTGGCCGTCTGCGTGCGTCCCCGGCCGACCCCGATCACCCGTTTTCCGATGACGGCCGCTCCCGCTTCCTCCCCGGCGCCTTCCGGGAAAAGGGAGAGAGTCACTTCCGCCATCCTGTTTGAAAGCCCTGCGTTCTCGATTTCCACGGTGGCTTCAAGAAAGGCATAACCCTCCGAAACTTCCTTTGTACAGATATAAATACCGTCCGGAACAATGTGCACCCTCGGGCCGTGAAGGAGCGTCGCCCCGCGATAAAGCCCCGACCCGGTATACCAGCGGGATGCGGGCTGCATGGAGGTGTTCACATTGATCGTAATGCGGTTTTTCTCGCCGAAGATCACATGATCCGTGAGGTCGACAAAGAAGGGAGCATATCCGTAATGGCACTGCCCGATCCGGCTTCCGTTCACATCCACCGCCGCGTTCATCATAACGCCGTCGAACCGGAGGCCGATGCAGTCCCCTTCCCATTCCTCCGGGATAAAGACATATTTCGTATAATTGGTAAGCCCGCCGGTAAAGAAGCCGGAATCGACCCCGGCCGGGGCATCCTTTGAAACGGGCGTTCCGATCATACCGTCATGGGGAAGGTTCACTTCGACGCCGGGATCCGAATACAGCATCGAGAGCGAATCCAGATACCCTTTCCGAAAAGTCCATTTGTCATCAAGCAGAGTGGTTTTCATGTTTTTCCGGTCCTTTCTTTCCGTATAAAATAGAGTGCCAGTTCCACTTTACCGCATCGAATTTTCCGATGCAAGGGGACCGGGTCCGAAAAGGGGGTAGGATGTTGCCACCTCGCCGAAATCCTATTATACTGACCATAAGGGCGCGTTTTGAAACCCAGAGCGCAGTGAGCAAACCGGATCCTCGAGTATCCGAAATGCGGCGGGAACGATAACCATGAAAAAAGAAACCATTGACAGAATAAGAAAATTCAAGGACGACCGGGACTGGGACCAGTTCCATTCCCCGGAAAACCTGGCGAAATCCATCGTGATCGAGGCGGCGGAACTTCTGGAATGCTTCCAGTGGGACGGGGAGGATTACGACCTTCAGCATGTGAAGGAAGAGCTGGCGGATGTCATCGTCTATGTGCAGGATCTTCTTGATAAGCTGGAGCTTGATGCGGATGAGATCGTCAACATGAAGATGGAGCAGAATGAGAAGAAGTATCCGGTGGAAAAGGCGAAGGGAAACTCCGCGAAATATGATCAGTTGTGAGGCTGTGGGATCTGCCGGATCCGGGAGACAGGAGTTACTATGAAAACGATCAGAGTCGTGGCCGCGGTCATAAGGGAGGGCGACAGGATATTCGCCACCGCAAGAGGCTACGGAGAATATAAAGGATGGTGGGAATTTCCCGGAGGAAAGATCGAAGAAGGCGAGAGCCCCGAAGAGGCCCTTGTCCGCGAGATCCGGGAGGAGCTGACCGTGCGCATCGGGGTCGGGGAGCTGATCGGAAGGATCGAATATGATTATCCGGAGTTTCATCTTTCCATGGACTGCTTCTGGGCCGAAATACGCTCGGGAAAGCCGGAATTAAAGGAAGCGGAGGCGGCCAGATGGCTTGCGGCGGATCAGCTTGATGAGGTGAAGTGGCTTCCCGCTGATCTTACGCTGATCGATCCCATCCGCCGGGCACTTTGCGGGGAATGAATAAGATGACGTTTTCCGATGATTTTACGATCGGCTCCATGGAGGGACTTGAAAAACTGATCGAGGATGCGGGCTTTGTCCCGTTCTTTGCCAATGAGATCGAAGGCTTTTCCCTGGAGGAGCATATCGCCGGCGGATGCTGGTATCACGATGCGGATAACGGCTTCTGGCCTGCCTGGGAATGGAAGGGGCCCCTCATCCGGGAAATGAAATGCGCCTACGGAAAATTCCTCAGGAACAAGGCGATGTATGTAAGCGCCGAATGGTTTCCAGACTTTGCTAATTTCCGAAGGGACGGTTATGACTTCGACGCAAGATATGAGGACGGTCTTGCACCGTTTCATGATAAGGAACTCTATGAACTCCTTGATGCGAACGCACCGGTCATGTCGAAACAGCTTAAAAGGCTCGGCGGTTACGGAAAAGGCGGCCGGAAGGGCTTTGACACGATGATCACCCGTCTGCAGAAGCAGTGTTACATACTGACCAGTGATTTCAGATACGAGAAGGACCGGTTCGGAAGGGAATACGGGTGGGGAGTGGCCGAATACTCGACGCCGGAGCGGTTCCTTGGGAAAAGATTTCAAAATACTGTCTATAAACGTTCTCCGGAAGAGTCATATGCGCGTGTGCTGCAGCATTTTAAGAAGATCCTTCCGGATGCGGACGGGCAACAGATCGAAAGAATACTGAAGTAGGACAGGCCTGTTTCGGGTAGTGGTTGACATAAAATGAGCCACTAACCCCGTCCCGGGGGTCCATTTTGGAGGAGTATGTTTCGGATACTGATTCTTGAAGATGATGAAATGATCGCGTCGGGCCTCACCTACGCGATCGAACATGAGGGCTTTGAGGCGGCCCCTGCCCGGAATATCAAAGAGGCGGAGGACCTTCTTTCAAAGACCTCCTTCGACCTCGGGATCCTGGATATGCAGCTCCCCGACGGAAGAGGCGATTCCATCGGGAAAAAGCTGAAAGAAGAGGGAGTCCCCGTGATCTACCTGACCGTTGAGGATGAGGAGGCAGGGATCGTGAAGGCCTTTGAAGAGGGGGCGGATGATTATGTGGTAAAGCCCTTCAGGATCCGGGAACTGCTGGCCCGGGTCAGCCGGACCCTTCACCGGAACCAGGGGGCGCCCGACGAGATCCTCCGGATCGGCAGCGTGAAGATCGACACCTCGGCGGGAAAGGTTTATGCAGGAGAAAGATACGTGGATCTTACGGCACTCGAATACAGGATCCTCCTGATCTTTGCGGGGAATAAGGGAAAGCTCCTTACCAGGAATCAGATTCTTGAGAAGATCTGGGACTCCGAAGGGAACTTCGTGGAGGATAATACACTGACGGTTTACATAAAACGGATCCGGGAAAAGCTGGGCGACAGCATCAGCATAGAGACCGTAAGGGGGATCGGCTATCGTGTGGGTTAGCAGAAAAGAGATCGAGACGCTCTCAAGGATTATTGAGAGCGGTGCCGCCGGCAAAGAGGCCGATATCCGGGACAATAAGGAGGGAGCCTTCTCCATCCTGAAGGACGATATCTACCGGATGATCGAATCCCAAAAGGATCAGCTTGACAGCGTTTCGAAACAGAGGGACATTCTGGCCGAATATATGTCCGACATTTCCCATCAGCTGAAGACCCCCATTACCTCGATGCGGATTATGGCGGACCTGATGGAGACCGCGGATCCCGAAAAACAGGCGGAGTTCCTGACGGATATCAGGATGATGCTCGGAAAGATGGACTGGCTCGTAAAGACGCTTCTTAATATGGCGAAGATCGACGCTGGTACGGTTGGATTCGTAAAGAAGACGGTAACGGTTTCCGAACTTATGAAGGAGGTCCTTCCCTCGGTGGGAATCCTTCTTGATATCAACGATCAGAAAACAGAACTGCTTCACGATACCCCCATGGAATGCGACCCCAGATGGACGGTGGAGGCGCTTACCAATATCGTAAAGAATGCGGCCGAGCATTCGCCGAAGGGCTCGACCATCGAAATAGACAGCGGGGAAAACGCGATCTACCGCTTCCTTTCCGTGCGGGATCACGGGGAGGGGATCGATCCTGCCTCCTTGGCGAAAATGTTCCGCAGGTTCGAGTATTCCACCAACGAAAGCGGCTTCGGCATCGGGATGCCGCTTGCGATGTCGATCATGAAGGGGCAGGGCGGCGACCTCTGCCCGGAAAAACCGAAAGAAGGAGACGGAACGGTCTTCATCCTGAAATTCTTTAAGTGACTGAAAAGTCACTTTTTTTTTCTTCGCAGTCACTTCAGAGTCATTTTCGTTTCGTAGAATATCCCCGAAAGAAAGGAGCAGGACCATGGCAGTACTGGAAGTAAAGGATCTTACCAAAATATACGGAGAGGGGGAAGCGGAAGTCGTTGCCCTCGATCATGTTTCGTTTTCGGTCGAAAGAGGCGAATTCGTCGCGATCATCGGCGCTTCGGGCTCCGGAAAATCCACGCTGATGAATCAGATCGGCGGAATCGACCGGCCGACCTCCGGCTCCGTCCGGATCGAGGACAGAGAGATCACGGGGATGGACGAGGACGAACTTTCGATCTTCCGGAGGAGAAACATCGGAATGATCTATCAGTTCTACAATCTGATTCCGACCCTCACGGCCGAGGAAAATGTGATGCTTCCCCGGCTCCTTGACGGAAGGGCCAAAGATACGGGAAAGCTTTCCGCGATCATGGAAGCTCTCGGGCTTGAAAAGAGGGCGAAGCATTATCCGGCGGAAATGTCCGGAGGGCAGCAGCAGAGAGTATCCATAGGAAGGGCGCTCATTAACGACCCGGCCTTCGTCCTTGCGGATGAACCCACGGGGAATCTTGACAGCAGAACGGGAGGAGAGATCATGGATCTTCTCAGGTATTCCAACCGGAAGCTTTCCCAGACGATCCTTCTGATTACCCATGATGAAAAGATCGCCCTGCAGTCGGACAGGATCATTACCATGAGCGACGGAAAGATCATCGGGGACGAGGTGATAAAGGCATGAAGATCACATCAAGACTTGCGTTGAATCAGATAAGGAAAAACAGAAAAAGGACCGTCGGGACGCTGATCGCCATCGCGCTTTCCTGTGCGCTCATAACGGCCGTGTTCTGCTTTGTGACGAGCGGGATCGACATGCTGAAGGGAATTCTCGGCGAAGACCTCGGGGAATATGCGGGCGCCTACCGGCTGATCCTCATTTTTCCGGCGATCCTTCTCACTTTTTTGATCGCGTTTATGTCCGCCACGGTGATCTCCAACATCTTCCGCGCATCCGCCGCCGACCGCACGAAGGAACTGGGCGTCTTAAGATGTGTCGGGGGAACGGGCAGACAGATAAGGAAAACGGTGCTTGCGGAAGGCTTTTTCCTCAGCCTTGCCGGGATCCCGGCAGGGCTTATACTGGGAACACTCCTCGGCTTTGCGGGAGTTTCGATCACGGGACTTTATATCGACCGGATCGCTGCGATCACGCGGACCATCGTTATGCGAAGGCTCGAACTTGAGCTTTCCTTTTCTGCAAGACCGTGGGTCTTTCTGCTTGCCGCCGCGTTCTCCTTTGTCACCGTGCTCCTTGCGGCACTTAAGCCCGCCAAAAGGATGGGAAGGATCACGGCTCTTGAATCCGTGAGCTTCGGGAACGTCAGACGGCAGGAGGAGGGAAAGATCCGGGGAAGCGCCCTCTGGAGAGCCCTCTGGGGGTTTGAAGGGGAACTTGGCGCGCGGAACATCAGCAGAAACCGGAAGGCGTTTCTTCCCGCGATCCGGGCACTCTCAACGGGGATCTGTCTCCTTCTTACGACAGCAGGCCTTGCATCACAGTTCGGGGATATCGAAGCTCTTATGAAGTCCCGGCACAACCTTCTTCTTGTGGATTATACCTCCCTTCAGGATGAGGGGGAAAACCCCGTGACCGGGCGGCGTGAGGATGTGATCCTGCACCCCGTTGACGCGGATACCTACAATGAGATCACCAACCGGCTGAATGAGTTCGGGGATTTTGAAGTCTGGGGCATCGGAAGCAACCGGAGCGCGTATTATGTAAAAGCGGATCCTTCGGGCTTTACCCCGGATATGACGGAAAGGAGCGATGTCATAAACGGATACGGGGAAATGAGTTTTGACATGGTTTCTCTTTCGGAGGGACTTTACCGGGAGATCTGTGAAAAAACGGGCACGGCACCCGGCGGAAACATCCTCATCAACACCTTTGTATACAACGACCGCGGAAGAAGAACGGAAATCGTTCCTTTCAGGGAGGATCTCCGGACATTTACCCTGGTCACCCCGGGCGGTGAGACGAAAGAGCTTTCCGTCGACGGCTTTCTTGACAGGGAGGATCTTGAAGACTGGCCCTTTGACTGGCTGAACAGGGCCACGGTCATGGTGATCGTACCGGGGGCGGAAGCACGGTATTTTGACTGGTTCTGTGAACCCGGGGATCAGGAGGAGGCGTACACGGCCTATGCGCGTTCCGTGACGGATTCCTTTTTCCCGGTACTTACGGACGATTCCTACGCGGATCAGGGGTATTCCGTAAGGATCAGCCGTGAGGATACCCTGGCAAGGGCCCTGAACATCATGCTGATCCTGGGAGAGGTGATCCTTTACGGCTTTGTGCTCCTTCTTACCCTTATGGGCTTCGCCGGCTTTATCAGTACCGTGACGGCGAATATCCGCGCAAGGAGCCGTGAGTTCGCCGTGTTAAAGAGCGTCGGGATGACGGGATATGCACTCAGGAAGATGCTCTACAGCGAGAGTATGTACTGCACCCTGAAGGCGGCAGTAAAAGGTGTGATCTTCGGGATCATCATCCCGTATCTCATAAGCCTTTCCATAAGAAACGCACTGCCTTCGAGATACCATTTTCCATGGTATGCGCTCATTCCGGGTATCGTGATCCCTTTCCTTGCGGTGCTTCTCATCACAAGGATCGAGATCGGCAGGATGAAGGGACAAAGCCTTATCGAAACGATCCGGATGGATTCGATCCGCTGAAATTATCTGTTGACAAAGAGTTCTTTTTCCGTTATGTTACAAAGTAACCGTGTGAGACGGACATGACGAAAGAATTTTAAGAAAGGAGGCAATATGATGTTAAAGATCAGACTTATGAACAAAGTGAATTATGCGAATTTCAAGAAACCTGCCTCCGGAAAGGTTCTGCCTGCTTATGGCAAATGATCCCGAAACGATCATGAAAGGCATACCGAATGTGAACATTCACCCCGGAAGCATGAGCTTTCGGGGTTTTTGTTTACGGACGGGAGCCGTTTCGGCTTTTCCGGTTCCGATAAAAGGATGTGATATTTATGAGGGATAAAAGAAAGAAAAAAGAGAAAACCGAACCGAGATTAAGACTCTTCGGACACATAAAACGCCATATCTGGCAATATATTACGGCACTTACGGCCCTGATCTTTTCGGTGACGATCTCCATGATCATGCCGGAGATCACACGCCACATCGTGGATGATGTCATCGTTGGAGGGAAGAGCGCCCTTCTCATGAAGCTCCTCGGGGCATATCTGCTCCTCGGGATCTTCCGGGCGCTTTTCCAGTATGTGAAGGAATACTCCTTCGATTCGGTGTCCGCGAAGGTGATCGTGGGCGTAAGAAGAGACCTTTTCCGGCATATCCAGGGACTGGATACCGCCTTTTTCGACAGGAACAATACCGGCGAGATCATGGCAAGGCTGAAGGAGGATATCGACAAAGTATGGGAGGCACTGTCCTATATCTCAATGCTGCTCATCGAAGTCGCGTTCCATACCGTATTCATTCTGGTCTGCATGATAAGGCTGAATGCCATTATGGCGATCATCCCCTTTCTTGCCATCCTGATCTGCGGATGCACGGCGCTCGGGATGGATAAGAAACTGGATAAGGTCTTCGGGGATATTTCCGAAGAAAACGCGGTCCTTAATACCACCTGCGAGGAGAACATCGCGGGGGTGCGCACGGTCAAGGCCTTTGCCGGAGAAGAGCATGAGATCCGGAAATTCAGAAAGCACAATGACCGGTACAAGGAGCTGAACGTTGACCTTTCCAGGGTCTTCGCGAAGTATTACCCGTACTTCTCCTTTGTGTCCGGGATCGTGCCGATGCTGGTGCTCGTGCTGGGTGGGGTATTTTATGTAAACCATATGTACGGGATCACCCTGGGTGTGATCACCGCCTATATCAGTTATTCGAATAACATCGTCTGGCCGATGGAGATGCTGGGATGGCTGACCAACAGCTTTTCCGAAGCGGTGGCATCCGTAAAGAAGCTGAATAAGATCTACGCGGAGGCATCCACCATCAACGATCCGGAGGACCCCATCGTGCCGGAAAGGATCAAAGGGACCGTAACCTTCGACAAAGTAGGCTTTCACAAAGAGGATATGCATGAGATCCTGAAGGATATTTCCTTCGAGATACCCGCCGGGAAGACCCTTGGGATCATGGGCGCAAGCGGCGCGGGCAAAACCTCCATCGTGTCACTTCTCACACGGCTCTACGATGTCACGGACGGTGAGATCCGCCTTGACGGCATCCCGATAAGGAGGCTTAACCTCGATCAGTTAAGAGGAAGCATTTCCCTGGTAATGCAGGATGTATTCCTTTTTTCCGACACCATCGCGGAGAATATCAAGATGGGAAGAAGAAACGGGATAAGCGACGCCATCGTCCGGCTCTCAAGCAGGATCGCCGGCGCAAGCGAGTTCATCGACAAGATGGACAAGGGCTATGAGACCGTGATCGGAGAAAGGGGCGTCGGACTTTCCGGCGGACAGAAGCAGCGGATCTCCATCGCGCGGGCCTTCGCGAAGGAGCTTCCGATCCTCGTAATGGACGATTCCACCTCCGCTCTCGATATGGAGACGGAGCGGGATATCCAGATGAGGTTAAAGGAATTAAAGGATATGACAAAGATCATCATCGCGCACCGGATCAGTTCGGTAAAAGACGCGGATGAGATCATCGTGCTCGAAGAGGGGAGGATCGCGGAACGCGGCACCCACGAAGAGCTGCTTGAGCAAAAGGGCCTGTACTACGAGACCTATGTTTCACAGTACGGTGAGCCCGTTCTGAAGGAGGTGAGCTGATGGCTGCCAATTCCATAAGAGAAGACGAAGAGATATCGCAGGTAAAGAAGTCCGTTACGATAAAGAGGCTCCTCGGTTATCTCTTCCGATATAAGAAAACCATTATCGGCGTGATGTTCATCATGGCCTACTGTGTGGGAGTGAGTCTTGTAAACCCGCTCATCATAGAGTCCGCCATCGATGATTACATCACACCGGGCAACCTGAAGGGAATGTTCATACTGATCGCGGCAGCGGTTTTGCTGAACGTCGGGCGTGTGATCCTTGTAAAGATCCGGATGTTCACCATGAGCAAAATGACGAATTCCATCATTCAGACCATCCGGGAAGAAGTGTTTACGCACCTTCAGACCCTGGGCTTCCGGTTCTTTGACTCGCGGCCCACGGGAAAGATCCTTTCCCGCGTGATGGGCGATGTGAACTCGCTGAAGCAGGTACTGCAGAATTTCGTGATCACGCTCCTTCCGGATTTCGTGACCCTTGTGGCGGTGCTCGTTATCATGCTGATCAAGAATCCGCGCCTTGCCCTTGCGGGAATGACGGGGCTTCCGATCCTGATCGCGGGACTTTTCGTGATCGAGAACATGAGCCGCGTGCGCTGGCAGATCTTCCGGAAGAAGGCTTCAAACCTGAATGCCTTTCTGCATGAAGACATTTCCGGGATCCGGATCGTCAAGACCTATATCGCGGAAAAAGAGACGCTTGAAACCTTTGACGAACTTACGAAGGAGCATAAGGAAAGCTTCACGAACGCGGTGCGCGTCAATGACGCGTTCAATTCCGTCATCGAGGTGAGTACCGCCCTGAGCATCGTATGCATGCTTTTTACCGCGGTCAGGATCCTTCATCTTGACGCGGGCAATGTGGGGCTGCTCGTGGCATTTTCAAGCTACCTTGCCCTTTTCTGGATGCCGGTTGCGAACCTCGGGAATTTCTATAACCAGATCATCACGAATCTTGCCGCCGCGGAGCGCGTGTTCGAGGTGATGGATCTGGAGCCCGAACTCAAAGACGGGGAAAACGTCAAAGAGATGCCGAAGATCACGGGGCAGGTGAGCTTCATTGATGTGGGCTTTTCCTATGAGGACGGCGTACCCGTGCTGAAGGATGTGAGTTTTGACATCAAACCCGGCGAGACCATCGCACTGGTGGGGCCGACCGGTGCAGGAAAGACCACGGTGGTGAACCTGATCTCCAGATTCTATGACGTTCAGACCGGAAAGGTGCTGATCGACGGTCATGATGTAAAGGATGTTTCCATCGACAGCCTGCGGCAGCAGCTCGGCATCATGACGCAGGACAGCTTCCTCTTTACCGGTACGATCCGCGACAATATCCGTTACGGAAAGCCCGACGCCACCGACGAAGAGATCGAGGAAGCCTGCAGAAAGGTGAATGCCCACGACTTTATCATGAAACTGGAAAAAGGCTATGAGACGGAACTTACCGAACGGGGAGGAGGATTATCCGCCGGACAGAAGCAGTTGCTTGCCCTTGCCCGCACGATCCTTACCGACCCGAGGATCCTGATCCTGGATGAGGCCACCTCCTCCATCGATACGAAATCGGAGCTTCTCGTCCAGAAGGGGATCGCCACGATCCTCAGGGGACGGACCTCCTTCGTGATCGCCCACCGGCTTTCCACGATCCGCAACGCGGACCGGATCTTTGTGATCGAAAACGGCGGGATCGCGGAAGAAGGAAACCATACGGAACTCATGGCCAAAAAAGGACTTTATTACGATCTGAACATGGCTCAGCTGTGCTGATGCCAACTTGACAGAGTGAACGCCCTTCGCTATAATCGGGAATGGTTCCCATATTAGGCGGAGGGCGTATTATTATGGCTTCAAGACCGAAATACAATACCAGACAGAAAAAGATCCTGCTTGATTATCTTAAGACCGTTGAAGGAGTACATATCACGGCCGGAGACGTCTGCGATCATTTTAAGGAAAAGGGAGCTCCCATCGGGCAGTCGACGGTATACCGCCAGCTTGAATGCCTCGTGGATGAAGGTGTGCTGAACAAGTACATCATCGATGCCAATTCCCCTGCCTGCTTTGAATATGTGAGCAGGGAAGAACACGGGGAAGGGGGACACTGTTTTCACTGCAAATGCGAAAAGTGCGGGACCCTGATCCATCTTCACTGTGAGGAGGCGGAGGATCTTCTTAAACACATCAGTGCGGAACACTCTTTTTACGTGGACACCTGCCGGACGGTCTTTTACGGACTGTGCGAAAACTGCGCCGAAAAGGGGGAGAGATCATGCCGCTGATAAGAGTTTCGGATCTGTCCCTCGGATATGATTCGCAGATCATTCTGAAGGGTTTGAATTTCGTTGTGAACGCCGGGGATTATCTTTGCATCGTGGGAGAAAACGGCTCCGGCAAGAGCACGCTGATGAAGACCCTGCTTCACCTTACGCCTCCCCTTGGCGGAAAGATCGAATTTTCCGACGGACTTTCCGAAAACGAGATCGGTTATCTTCCCCAGCAGACCCTTGTCCAGAGGGATTTTCCGGCATCCGTAAAGGAGATCGTCCTTTCGGGATGTCAGGGAAAATGCGGACTGAGGCCCTTTTACAATAAAGCGGAAAAGGAACTTGCGAAAAAAAACATGGAGCGGATGGAGATCGCGGATCTTTCGAACCGCTGCTACCGTGAGCTTTCCGGCGGGCAGCAGCAGAGGGTGCTCCTTGCAAGGGCTCTTTGCGCGGCGGAAAAGGTGCTCCTTCTCGATGAACCGGTGTCCGGCCTTGATCCGGTGGTTACGGAGAAGATGTATTCTCTGATCAAAAGACTTAACGAAGAGCAGGTCACGATCATTATGATCTCCCATGATATTGCGGCGGCCGTCCGGTATGCCACTCATATCCTGCATATCGGGGACAGCATATTTTTCGGGACCGGAGAGGAATACCTTAAAAGCAAAGAGGGAAGTCTGTTCCTCAAAAAGGCGGATGAGGAGGAAAAGAAGAATGGATAAACTGATCATGTATCTTCAGCATCCGCTCGTTCTTCGTGCACTGATCGTCGGAGTGCTCATCGCTTTCTGTTCCTCCCTTCTCGGAGTGACACTGGTCCTTAAGCGCTTTTCCTTCATCGGGGACGGGCTTTCCCATGTGGCCTTCGGCGGAATAGCCATCGCTTCCGTATGCAATCTTTCAAACAGGATGCTGATCGTGCTTCCGGTAACGGTCATCAGCGCGATCCTGCTCCTTCGCACCGGAAAAAGCGCTAAGATAAAAGGGGATGCGGCCATCGCGATGATCTCCGTTGCGGCACTGGCTTTCGGATATCTTCTGATGAATCTTACCTCATCGTCCTCCAATCTGTCCGGGGATGTGTGCAGCACCCTGTTCGGATCCACCTCGATCCTGACGCTTACGCGGTGGGAGGTGATCCTCTGCGCGGTTCTGTCCGCGGCGACGCTTCTTATCTTTCTTCTTTTCTATCATAAGTTTTTTGCGGTCACCTTTGATGAGGATTTCGCGAAAGCCTCGGGAATAAAGGCGGACCGTTATAATCTTCTGATCGCGGTCATCATAGCAGTCATCATCGTCCTTGCGATGAACCTGGTCGGATCGCTTCTCATCTCGGCGCTTGTAATCTTTCCGGCGCTGTCGGCGATGCGGCTTTTCAGGACATTCCGGTCCGTGACGATCTGCTCGGCGGTGCTGTCGGTGACCGGCGCACTTTCCGGGATCCTGCTTTCGATCCTTGCCGGGACACCGGTGGGGTCCACGATCGTAGCGGTGGATGCGGTGCTCTTCGGAATCTGCTTTCTGGCCGGCAAGATCAGGGGAATAAACTGACTGTTTTTTAAGGAGGGTTACAAATGGCAAAAAACGCAAAGATCACGGTGCATCCGCAGTTTACGACGGGAGAGATCTCCAAAAGACTTTTCTCCACGTTCCTTGAGCCGATCGGCACGATGGTGAACGGAACGATGTTCAATCCGAAGCACCCCACGGCAGATGAGCAGGGGTTCCGGACGGATTTCATCAACGCGCTGAAGGAGACCGGAGTTCCGGCGGTGCGTCTTCCCGGGGGAAATTTCGTATCCGCATGGCAGTGGAAGGATTCCATCGGTCCGATGGCGGAAAGAAAGGCGCATCTCGATCCCGCCTGGCATCAGTACATCCCGAATGATGTGGGACATGATGAATATCTGCAGTGGGCGGAGAAGACCGGGATGGAGTCGCTCTACACCATGAATCTCGGAACCGGAACGATCCAGGATGCCATGGATCTTGTTGAGTATACGAACCATGAGGGCGGAACCTACTGGTCCGATCTCCGAAAGAAATACGGTCATGAGAAGCCCTACGGCGTAAAGACCTGGTACCTCGGAAACGAGATGGACGGGCCCTGGCAGCTCGGATCCTGGGATAAGAACCCCGAGGGCTATGGGGCGCTGGCACTGGAAACTTCCAAAGCCGTTAAATGGATCGACGAGACCATCGAGACCGCGGTCTGCGGATCCTCCGCGCCTTTTATGGATCACTTCCCGGCATGGGACGAGACGGTCCTTGACAAGTGCTATGATGTGGTTGACTATGTGTCCGTTCATCATTATCATTCCGCGGCACCGGGGGATATCAAGGGACTTCTCGGCGGATCACTCTATTATGAGGACCATATCAAAAATGTTTCGGCGGTGATCGATTATGTGGCAAGCAAGCACAGATCTCCGAAGCAGGTGAACATCTCCTTTGACGAGTACGGCTCCATGATCCGGCCCCTTGCGCCGCTTCATCCCGGCTACGGCCCTTACAACATGGCAAGGAGCCATTATCAGTTCAATCCCGAGCGGACCTATATCCGCCATGATCCGGATCATATGCAGGAACGTGTATTCCCGGGAGGAGACCTGCTCAACGCGCTCTCCATGGCTTCGGTTCAGCTGGCTCTGCTCAGGCATGCGGACAGGGTAAAGATCGGCTGCATGACAGGCGGACTCGCAGCTCTTGCCGCGTCGAACCACGATCATGTCTGGAAGGCGGCTTCCCATTACGTATTTATGGATCTTCTGAAATACGCGAAGGGAACATCCATGGAGACGAAGGTGGACAGCGAGACCTACGATATGCCCGGCTACGCCATCGATGACAATTCACAGTATACCGGCAAAGAGGGCGTGAACTATATCGACGCCGCAAGCGCGTGGGACGAAGAAAACGGGCGCATTACGATCTTCGCGATCAACAGGAACGAAGAGGAGGAGTATCCCCTTACCCTGGATGTGAAGGGCTTTGAAGGCTACGCGCCCGCTTCCGTATGGTATATGACCAGCAAGGATCTGGACCTTAAGAATTCCTACGGGAACGATGCGCTGATCAGCCCGGAAAAAACGGAGGATTACACCTTCGCGGACGGTGAACTTTCCATGCATGTCAAGCCCCTTTCCTGGAACGTGATCGTATTCGAAAATGGACCCCGGGGACGGGGTTAGTGGTCCACTTTTATGTCAACCAATGAACCCCAGGGACGGGGTTAGTGGGTCATTTCTCCAAAACGTACTGACGGCGTTCATCCGCGGACAGTATGTTTCCGGCACATGCTTACCGGCGACGCGAGTCCAGAACGCGTGAAACGGCCATAAATTGCAGCCATTTCACGCAGGTCTCGCTGCCTCACGCAAATCGTGCCGGGAAACATATCTGCTCCGCGGCAGCCGCCTGAAAATGAACCCCGGGGACGGGGTTAGTGGGCCACTTTTATGTCAACCAATGAACCCCGGGGACGGGGTTAGTGGTCCAAAAAACAGAAGAACAGAAGAAAGAGTCAGGGGACGAAAAAGTCCCTTGACTTTTTTTATTTCAGCCTTTATACTAAAAACCGACCAGCAGTCGGTTTTGTAATGTGAGGGAAACATTCAGACAGCAGGGAACCGGACAAACCGGAAAACAAAGACGCATCGGGGCGTGTGAAATGAAGGTTATTGCGGCGCACACCTGGAAAAGCACATGAAGGAGATCGGAATGAAAAAGGGCGAAAAGAGAAAGCAGGAGCTTCTGGGGATCGCTTACCGGATGTTTCTGACCCGCGGCTATGAGGAGACGAGTGTCGACGGAATCATAAATGAAGCCGGGATCGCGAAGGGTACCTTCTATTACCATTTTGAAAGCAAGGAACAGGTCCTCGAAGAGGTGATCGGCATGATGATCGAGAAGGAGGCCAAAGAGGCTGAGAAGATTTTGGCCGCGCAGCTTCCGATCCCTATTAAGATTCTGGGGATCATCAACGCGTTTCAGCCGTCCGGGGAAGAGATCCCCATCGAAGAGGCACTGAACCGTCCGGAGAATGCGCTTATGCACGAAAAGATCCGGGGCAGGCTTTATGAAGCGGCATCTCCGCTGCTTTGCGAAACGGTCCGGGAGGGGATCGGAAACGGGGTCTTTTCCTGCGAAGATATCCCGGAGAGGGTAAAGATCCTGCTTCTTATCAGCAGCGCGCTCTTTGACGATGCGGATTATACGAAAAAGGAACTGACGGTATTCCTTGATGTGACGGAAAAGATCCTTGGAGCGAAAGAAGGAAGTCTTGGTTTTCTTTCCGAACTGATCGAAAAGAACAATGGGCAGAGATATGAGGAAGGCGGCAATGGAAAAGAAGAGTAATTTCGGGAAATTTCTGCTCCTGTGGGCGGGAGAACTGATCTCATCCGTGGGCGGAGGCCTTACGAGCTTCGGACTCGGAGTCTATATCTTCCGCCAGACCGGAAGCGCCGCGAATATGGCACTTGTGACGCTGCTCGGATTTCTTCCGACGCTGCTTTTAGGGGTTCCGGCGGGAGTGCTCGCGGATCGTTACGACAGGCGGCTTCTCCTTATGATCGGAGACGGCTGCTCCGCGCTGGGAATCCTCTATATTCTGATCGCGATGCAGAACGGAGGCGCTTCCCTTACCCAAATCTGCGTGGGGGTATTCGTCAGTTCCGTTTTCTCCGCTCTCCTGGAACCATCCTTCCGGGCAACCATTACAGACCTTCTCACAGATGAAGAGTATTCAAAAGCGAACGGACTGGTGTCACTTGCCGGAAGTGCCCGATATCTCTTCTCCCCGGTCATTGCCGGCTTTCTTCTGTCCGTGAGCGATATTCGGCTGCTGCTCCTTATCGATATCGCCACATTTATCCTGACCGTGATCAGCACCGCGGTGGTCCGAAGGAGGCTCGGCTCGAAAAAGGCGGAAAGCAAAGAGGGCTTCCTTGAAAGCTTCCGGGAAGGCTGGAGCATCCTGAAGGGAAAAAAGGGAGTTCTCATCCTCGTTGCGATATCTTCCGGGATCACACTTTTTATGGGAATGTTTCAGATCCTGGCAGAACCGATGATCCTGTCTTTTGCTGATGAGAAGACACTTGGAGTGGCGGAGACCGTATGCGCCTCGGGAATGCTTGCCGGCGGGCTTTATCTCGGGATCCGGGGACTAAAGAGCGGTTATGTAAGGATCCTGTCCGTCGCACTTGCCCTTGCGGGATTCTTTATGGCGGGCTTCGGTCTATTTGAAAGCATTATTCCGATTATGCTTTTCGGATTCCTGTTTTTTGCCTCCCTTCCATTCGCGAACAACTGCCTGGACTACCTTGTCCGGACCAATATTCCGGACGAAGCCCAGGGAAGGGTATGGGGGATGATCGGATTCATATCCCAGCTTGGTTATGTCGCGGCCTATGCGGTCTCGGGCAAAGCGGCGGACATTCTCGGTCAGACGACCGGCCGGGGAGTCGGCAGGGGAGCTGCGCTCGTGATCATCTTTGCCGGAATCCTTCAGGGGATGGTCGCAATCCTTATCCCCTTATCGGGAAAAATCAGAGAACTGGAAAAAGAAACTGTGATTTATCAGACATTAAAGGAGGAAAACGCATAAATGAAAACTCAGGAAACAAAGCATTACCGGTATCGTCCCGTACTCTTTTTCGCGCTTGCTTACCTTTTCACCTGGATCTTCTGGGTGCCGGCCATATTTTTGCCGGAGGGGATCGCATCGGTCCTGATGCTGCTGGGGCTTCTTGCACCGGCAGTGGTTTCCACGATCTTTGTGCTGGTGTCCGGATCGGAGCCTCTGAAAAAGGACCTGAAGGCAAAGGTTATCGGCTTTTACAAGGTCAGATGGAGAAACGTGTTTTTCGCGGTACTCATATTCGCACTTGTGGTGGCAGCCTCGATCCTGCTTTCTCTGGCTTTCGGACAATCCATTGATCAGTTTTCCTTTACGGAGGACTTTAACTTTACCGGAGTCGGGCTCGCGGGGGCTTTTGTGACGATCACGATCGCCGCGATCATAGAAGAAGTCGGCTGGAAGGGCTATTGCGAGGACTCCATCGGGGAGTATATGAACTGGTTCTGGGAATCCATGGTCTTCGGAGTTCTCTGGTCGTTCTGGCATTTTCCGCTGATCTTCATCCAGGGAACCTATCAGGCCGGTCTGATGGTGAATCCTCTGTTCGTGGTGAACTTCTTCGTGAGCGGGATTCCCATGGGCTTTATTATCACCTGGGTGTATCTTGTGAGCGACCGGTCAATCCTTGCCTGTATGATCTTTCACTTCTTCGTGAACCTGCTTCAGGAAAAGATCGCGATGACGCCCGAGACGAAATGCGTCGAGACCATCGTGGTAACTCTCGCAGCGGCGATCATCGTGGCAGCGAATAAAGATATGTTCTTCGAGACCCGCCATGTGGGAAGGCTGCTGGAGTACAGGGCAGAAGAAAAATGACCCCCCGGGACGGGGTTAGTGGTTCATTTTATGTCAACCAATGCACCCGGAATGACCCCCGGGACGGGGTTAGTGGTTCATTTCGGGGCATATACTTTTTCCGGGATATATGGTATGATTGACGGAGAACTTTTCCAGATTTCAGTAAAAGGAGGACGTTATCATGAATTTGGAAACCAGTAAAAAGATACTTAAGGTGTTCGGTATCATCGGCATTATTCTCGGCATTCTTGGGATCCTTTTCGGAATACTTGCCTTAGCGGGCGGCAGCGTGCTGGCAACGGATGAATCGATGGCGGAAACTGCGGGTATCGCGATCGTTGCGGGTGTTTTTATGCTGATCACGGGAATCGTATCACTGCTTGAGGGAATCTTCTCCGTCCGTGCGGCGAAGGACAGCACAAAGATCATGCCGGCATGGATCTTCGCGATCATTGGTGTGATTTCCAGTGCGATCAGCCTGATCTCCGGTATCGTGGGCGGAAACGGAGGTCTTGTGAGCAATCTCGGAAGCCTGGCAATCAGCATATTGATCTTTATGGCGGCTAATACGATCAAGAAGTCACTGAACGCACCTGTGGGATAAGGAGCGTCTGATTTCAATGAGAAAAGGAAGCCGGCTGCAGGGCCGGCTTCCTTTCGTTTATTCGATTGCCATCCGGGCTCAGACGGGAAACTTCGCGTAATTCTCATAAATGCGGTTTCTCGCCTTTTTTTCTTCTTCGGAGAGCTTCCCACAGCCTTCGATATCATAGGAGCCGAAGGTGTCCATCAGACGGGATGCCGGATCCAACTCCACATAGGTCACCCAGGGAAGCCAGTGATGTAGCGTATGAAGCACCTGGTCGGCGAAAGCGCCGCCTTCCCAGGAAAGCCCCCGTACCGCGTATCCGAAACTCCCGTCCACGTCATTCGCGTTTCTGGAATTGTTATGGATGAATTCCGCATAATCGCGATAATGGGCATCACCGGTGATCACATAGATCCGGTAATAGAGATAGGCACAGGCTGCCATATACATATCCCCGCCGCCGGTTCCGATGACAACGGGGCTCTGACCGCTTATGGAACGTACGGAAAGAGGACTCCCGGGATCATCGCAGTATACCGGGAAATGCCAGGAATAGGTCCAGGTTTCCGTATAATCCGCGGCGCCGAGAAGGGCGTCCTTCCACTTTTCTTCACCTGTGAGATCGTAGAGTGAAAGGAAACCGAACATGGCATAGATCCCGGATTCGTTATCCATAATATCCGTGTTGTCGCAGGTGGACCCACGGTACTCGAAGCCACGGTAAATATGTGTGTAGGACCATTCGCCGGCTTTTATTGCCGCGTCTTTGTATTCGGAATTTCCGGTCACCAGGAAGAGCTGAATGAAAAAGCGAACTATGCTGATCGTATTCGCCTTTGAATCCATACGCATCCGGCCGTCCTCCTCGTAGGCGCGGTAAAATGAGCCGTCTTCATTTTGTACTTTAAGGAAGAAGCGGGCGGCATTTTCGCAGAATTCGAGCCAGTCCGCGTGAATCTCATGATTCTTTCGCGCAAGGACATAGGCATCGAGAATATTCTCAAGCCCGTCTGCGGACATCCGGAGCCAGATGGGATAGGGCTCAAAGGCCCGGTTGATGGGGCTGTAGCAGCCTCTCGGAGCGCCGGATCCGCAGGCTCCGTTCTTTACCCAGAAACGGATGATGTTACGGCCCTTATCATATGCTTCCTCAACGTTTTCACGAAGCCCGTAGACCATCAACTGATAGCCGATCCCGGGCTGCTGGCCGACGAAACCAAACTGCAGGGAGATGCTGTCCACATCCATGTCCGGAAGAAAGGCGGAAAAGGGCACACCCCAGGCATCGTCGCCGTAATCCCTTGCAAGAAGCTTCATTGCCCGGATATTATTGTGATATTGGAGATTCTGATCCACCTGAAAAAGGTCGGCGCGGAGCCTTCTGTAAACGGAACGCCAGGCCCAGCGCATCATCGGGTAGAATTCTCCGAAGGCAGAAAGATCAAGACGCACTTCATAATGATCCGAAAACCCCTCCTCCATCGGATGAAGGATCCGGTTCAGGGACTTCGTCTTCATCATATAATCAATGTTGTAGACCTGATCCATCCGGCCTGTCTGGCCGTCCGTTGCGGGATATACATAGTCGATGGACAGACCGTCCGCCGAGGCACCGGTCTCCTTTCGGACGGGGAATCCGTAATAGAGGTAGCTGATAGTTTTATTCTCCGGCTTTGAAAGCCCTATGGAGCCTGCGGTGCATTCCCGGTCGATCATCTGAGAAAAGGTATGCGTCCTTCTTCCCGGGAGGGTGAGATCCGCTTTGTTTCGGGAGAGCATGATCGTCTCTCCGCTCTTTTTATTCTGTGCGGCAAAGAGCGGAAGCGTAAGGCCGGTTTCTTTTCGAAGGTGATATTCACAATCCGGATCGAAGCCGATGACATGAGGCCGGGCATATTCGTTGTCCTTATACCAGGTGGCGGGCGCAAAGCAGTCATAATCCCGTATGGTGTCCGCTCCGTTTAAGACGAAGGAGATCTTTGATGCGAATCCGAGGTCGTCCTCACCCTTTGAAAGAACGGTCAGGGTACGGGAAATCAGGATTCCCTCGCCGGCTCTTTTATACAGGTCTTCAAAACGGAGCTTCGAGCCGTTGGGCGTTTGAAGAATTCCCGTTGCGAGTATGGCACCGCCCTCGCTTTCGGCTGCTGCGTCATAGGCGCTGTCAAAGAATTCCGTGACGGCCATGGCGGTCTTTACAAAGGCGTACATGGGACGGTTGTTGTAATACAGCGTTTCCCCGCCTCTTCGGATCTTTACGCCGCCGCTTTCGAATGAAAGCTCATAATTGCCGAACTTAAGAATCATAATCCCCCTCCTTGTCTGCAGATACTGAAAACAAAACCATTATAGCATTATGACCGGCCCGGTGACTACTGCGAGAGGGGGTAGTGGATCATGAACCCCCGGGACGGGGTTAGTGGTTCATCTGAACCCCCGGGACGGGGTTAGCGGTTCATCTTATGTCAACCGAATATCCACGGGAACAGCGGAAGAGGGCCATTTCTGGAGGCGGGTTTACATAAAAATGGACCACCAACCCCGTCCCTAAGGTCCATCGTATGCCAATCGGATATCCCCGGGAACGGCGCCAGAGGGCCATTTTCGGAGGCGAGTTTACATAATAGTGGCCCCCTAACCCCGTCCCCGGGGGCCATTTTCGGGGTTCATTTCATCCGATATCTGCTCGGAGAGATCCCCGTGTATTTCTGAAAACTTTTGAAAAAGTAGGCATAACTTGAGTATCCAAGCGCCTCCTGCACCTGCCGTACGCTTTGGCCGCTGCGAAGCAGCTCTTCTGCTTTGCTGATCTTCTGAAGCGTGATATAGCGGCCGATGGGGATATGCATATGCTTTTTGAAAAGCCGCGCCAGATAATCGGGATGCAGATAGAACCGGGAGGCCAGGTCATCAAGACCGAAATCTTCGCCGATGTGGTCCCGGATGTAAGCGATCATTTCGTTGACTCTTTCCTGGGACGGCGATATGGGAAGCGAAGGTGAGGATGCCAGGAGGATCCGGTCGGTCTGTGCCTTCAAAAACCGTAGAAAGGAAAAGAAAGCAGCAAGCGCTTCCGGCCCTGAATCTCCGCCCAAAGAAAGCAGTTTTTTCAGATGTGAGAGCAGTTCTTCGAAAGACCCCTTATCAGGCTTAATGAGAAGCGGCCTGTGGCTTTCCGACAGGAAACGATAATCCGGCGCGGCATCGCAAAGGGCCTTGTCCAGCCAGTCTGTATGGATGCTCAGAATATAACGCTCATAGATAACCCCGGTCTCGTGATAGAGCTGATGCACGCAAAAAGAGGGTATGACAAGAAGGCTTCCGGCAGGGACCGCGGAAACGGTATCATTCAGAAGCACATCGGGAAGCTCAGTCAGGGTCAGATAGAGTTCCGCCGCATTGTGGGAATGGGGGCCCACCGGAAAAGATGCGGCCGCCTTTTTGTATGCGATATCAAAGGGCGGCGCCACCGGATACATGCACAGGTTTTCTTTTTCATGCATAACAGTCCCTAAAGGTCGGAATATTACATATATCTGGTATCTTATGTATATATTAAAACGGAGCACCGGGATTTACAATATGAAAAGCAGAAACAAAAATGATCACGGATCAGTTAGGAAGATCGGAGGGTATGACGTATGGAACAGATCAGACTGGGGATCATAGGCATCGGAGGTATGGGCGGAAACCATGCCACGGAGATTGCAAAAGGAACGGTTCCGGAGCTTAAGCTTACGGCCGTGGCGGATATCAGACCGGAAAGACTGCAATGGGCGAAAGAAAATCTTCCCGAAGATGTTGCGGGATTTGATGACGGAAAGGAGTTGATCCTTTCCGGGAAATGTGACGCGGTGCTGATCGCGACTTCCCATTATCTGCATACGGAGTTCACTGTTTTTGCACTGGAACACGGTCTGCACGTGCTCTCGGAAAAGCCGGCCGGAGTATATACGAAGCAGGTGCGGACCATGAATGAGGCCGCAGACAGAAGCGACCGGGTCTTTGCGATCATGTTCAATCAGCGAACCAACTGTGTATACAGGAAGCTGCATGAAATGATAAAAAGCGGCGAACTGGGGGCAATGAAGCGTGTCAACTGGATCATAACGGACTGGTATCGGACGCAGAGTTATTATGATGCCGCAGGCTGGAAGGCCACCTGGAACGGAGAGGGAGGCGGCGTGCTTTTAAACCAGTGTCCGCATCAGCTGGATCTTCTGCAGTGGCTCTGCGGTCTGCCGGTCAGGGTGCAGGCATTTTGTCACGAAGCGAAATGGCATGAGATCGAGGTGGAAGACGATGTCAGCGCGTATATGGAGTTTGAAGGCGGCGCAACGGGGGTTTTCGTAACTTCAACGGGGGATGCGCCGGGCACGAACCGGCTTGAACTCACATTTGAAATGGGAAAGATCGTCTGTGAAAACGACAAACTGGTTTTCGACCGGCTGTCCGTTAATGAAAGAGAGTTTTGCAAAACGGAGAAGAACGGTTTCGCAAAGCCGGAAACGGAGCGGATCCTGATTGAGACGGACGGCAGGAACGAACAGCACCGCGGTGTCTTTCAGGCTTTCGCGAACAGAATTCTCGGAAAAGGGGAACTCGTCGCCGACGGGAGAGAAGGCATCCGGGGGCTTATGCTTTCAAACGCGATGTATCTGTCCTCATGGCTTGGGAAGGCAGTGGAACTTCCCTTCGATGAAGATCTTTTTCTTGAGGAGCTTAACAGGCGAAGAAAGCTTTCGAAGGTGAAGGAAGACAAAGGGATCGTATTTGATACGAAGGGAACCTATTAGGGAGGGAAGAACATGGAAACTTATGAAAGATTAAGCGGATTTGCGGACGAAATATCGGATAACCTCGAAGAACAGATCAGGGGTCTTCGGTCGCTTGGTATGCATTATGTGGAAATGCGCGGTGCGGACGGAAATAATCTGATCTATCATTCCGATGACAAGGTAAAAGAGATCAAAAACCGCCTCCAGGATGCGGGCATTGCACTTTCGGCCATGGGGAGTCCCCTCGGCAAGATCGGAATAGACGAACCTTTTGAGAAGCATTTTGAGGACTTTAAGCGAGCTGTCGAGATCGCGCATATGATGGAGGTGCGCAACATCAGGATGTTCAGTTTTTATGTACCGGATGACAGACGGGAAGATGAAGCAACGAAAGAAGAGGTCTTCCGCCGGCTTCGCTGTTTTGCGGAATATGCCGCGGCAGAAGATGCGGTACTTCTCCATGAAAACGAAAAAGGAATTTATGGTGAGAAAGCACCTGCGTGCAGAGAGATTCTGGATGAGTTCGGAGGAGAGCACTTCAAGGCGGTCTTTGATTTCGCGAATTTCGTGCAGGCCGGGCAGGATACGATCGAAGCCTATGAGCTGCTGAAGGACAGCATAGCCTACATTCACGTAAAGGATGCGATCCTCGGTACGGGAAAGGTGGTGCCTGCGGGATACGGGGACGGAAATCTCGAAGAGATTCTGAGGCGCCTCATGGAAAGAGGATATGACGGCTTCTTTTCCCTGGAGCCGCATCTTTTCGAATTCACCGGTTTTGCGGGGCTTGAAAAGGGAACCTTCGGGACGAAGTTTGAAGAAGAAAGGAAACTCACCGGATTTGAAGCCTTTTCGCTGGCGCATGAATCCTTTATGAAGATCCTTTCCAAATTTTGACCCCCGGGGACGGGGTCAGTGGTCCATTTTTCAAATTGCACTTATTATTAACAAAAATGGGTTTTTTTCGTCAACTTTACTTGGTTGACAGTGAAAATCGGTGATTGTACGATTTAGAAAATGTTAAACTTTTTTGCAAAGGTGGTGCAAATATGAGAAAGACCTACATTGACAACATTCGCTTCATTACAGTGGTGCTTGTGGTGATCTATCACGTGATCTACATTTTCAACGGGGTCACGGTTCACGGAATCATCGGACCCTTCAGCGGGAATCAGCCGCAGGATGTATATCAGTATGTTGTATATCCGTGGTTTATGCTGCTTCTGTTTGTGATCTCGGGCATGTCCGCACGTTTTGAACTGGACAGGCGAAGCGAAAAGGAATTCATTCGCGTAAGGACTCGAAAACTGCTTGTGCCGTCCACCATCGGACTTTTGGTATTCGGCTGGGTGCTGGGATATTACAATATGCTGATCTCGGGAGCATTTGACTCCATGGGAGCGGTTCCGAAGCCGATTCTGTTCCTTATCATGGCGATAAGCGGCTGTGGCCCTTTGTGGTACATCCAGATGCTCTGGCTGTTCAGTATGCTGCTGATACTGGTAAGAAAGATTGAAAAAGACCGGTTGTATGATCTTTGCGAAAGGGTGAACGTCCCCATCCTGCTGGCGCTTGCCGTGCTGATCTATGGAGCGGCCCGGATCCTGAACACTCCGGTCATTGTCGTGTACCGCTTTGGAATATACGGCCTCGGGTTTTTCATCGGTTACTTTATCATGTCCCACGATGCGGTGATGGAAAGAGTCGGAAGAGCCTGGATATTTTTGTGCGCTCTGGCTCTTATCTTCTGCATCATATTTGTGATATGCTTTTGGGGACAGTCCTATCCCGATCACGAAGTCCTTGATACCGTTCTCTGCAACGCTTATGCATGGACGGGAACGCTCGGTGTTCTTGCCTTTATGAAAAGATGGGGAAATTTCGAAAACACCTTTACGAAATGGATGTGCAGGAAATCCTGGGGACTGTATGTCTTCCATTATCTGATGATCGCGGTCACGGGTTGGTATCTTAGAAAACTCTGCCCGCAGCTTTTGCCGGTTATTGCTTATCTTCTTGTGGCGGTTGCGGGATTTGGGGGATCGATCCTGCTCTATGAGATCATAAGCCGAATCCCCGTGCTCCGGTGGTGCGTATTGGGGATCAAAAAGGAGAAGAGCAGATGAGTTTTGCGGAAAACCTGATCGAATTAAGAAAACTGAACAATTATTCCCAGGAAGAACTGGCCGGAAGAATCGGAGTTTCAAGGCAGACACTTTCCAAATACGAGACGGGGGAGTCTCTGCCCGACATTGAAAAATGCAGGCTGATTGCGGAAGTGTTTTCCGTGACTATGGACGATCTGACAGCCTATGAAAAAAATGAAAAAGACAATATGGGCCTGAACGTGCCTCCCAGGGGGAAGCACATATTCGGCATGGTCAGGGTAGGTGTAAAAGGTCAGAGCGTGATCCCGGCCAAAGCCAGAAAGATATTTGACATTTCTCCGGGAGACAATCTGATCGTCCTCGGGGATGAGGGGCAGGGAATCGCTCTGATCAAGGAAAAAGGGCTTCTCGGGCTGATAAACAGAGCCAAAGGGAAGGGATTTCCGGAAGAAGAGGAGAGTTAGGTGTATGGATCTGATACTGATACTCGGTGCCGGTGCGGTCGGGAAAATGACGGTCGGGCAGGAACTCGCAAGGATCACGGATTTCCGGCTTTTTCATAATCATATGATGATAGAGCCTGTGCTGGAACTCTTCGGAAACTTTCAGGGGAGTCTTATCAGCCGCCTTCGCGACGAGATTTTCAGCGAATTTATGAAGACGGAATATCAGGGACTGATCTTTACCTATATGATGGCCTTTGATATCCCGTCGGAATGGGAATATATAAATAGCCTTGCGGAGCGTTTTGAAAAAAGCGGCGGGAGTTTTTTCTGCGTGGAACTCGTGGCGGATCAGGAAGAGCGCCTCAGGCGCAACAGGACTGAGAACCGGCTTAAAAACAAAACCTCCAAACGCGACACGGAGCTTTCCGACAGCCGGCTTAAGATGGAGGATGAGCAGTACCGGCTGGTAAGCTTCGAGGGAGAGATACCGTTTGAACATTACCTGAGGATCGATAATACAAACATCGAAGCCTCCGACGCCGCTAAGATGATCAAGGAGTATTTCCGTCTGCCGGACCGCAGCGCCCGGGAACTTCTTCGACGGGTCAGTCTTCAGGAGGTTAAGGAGGAGGAGATACCGGAGCTTTACAGGATGCAGGTGGAAAGCTTTATGCCGCTGTATGAAAAATACCATGATGAAGGCTCGCCTGCCATTGAATCCATGGAAAGAGTCCGCAGAAGATATGCTGTCGAGAACAGGAAGTACTATTTCATCCTGCAGGACGGTGCAAGAGTCGGGGCAATCAATATCGGACATAATGATCCGAATGAGAAAACCGTATCCTTCATCAGCCCGCTTTTCATTTTGCCGCGGTTCCAAAACAGAGGGATCGGCTATGCCGCGATACAGAAGGCGTTTGAACTTCTGCCCGAAGTAACCTGCTGGAAACTCGAAACGATCCTCCAGGAGCCTGCCAACTGCCATTTGTATGAGAAATGTGGCTTCGTCAGAGTGGGAGAAGAAAAAGTTGTGAATGAAGCCATGACCCTGATCGATTACGAACGGATCCGAAAATGACCCCCGGGGACGGGGTTAGGGGTCCACTTTTATGTAAACCAGTCACGTAATTATGCCACTCCGGATGACCCCCGGGGACGGGGTGATGACCCCCGGGGACGGGGTTAGCGGTTCATTTTTTATGGCGCAAGCACGATCTTTTCCATCACTTCAGGAATCAGGCATTTGATCGTTCCTTCATATTTTACATCCAGATAATCTTCAAAAGCCTGCGGATCCGCGCTGTTATCCGCAAACATATCCCAATGCCCCGGAATGACAATACGGGGCTCGACTTCGCCGGCAAGATCGACCGCTTCCTGATAGGTCATATTTCCGATGCAGTGATTCCGATATCTTTCGGCATCCCGGCCGTTGATCGGAAGCAGCTGCACATCGATATTTCCGAATGCTTTTATCTTGTGCAGCATACCCTCATACCTTACGGTGTCACCTGCATGATGGATCCGGACGTTCTCCGATTCGATAATATACTGAAGATATGGAAAATGCCCGGTCAAAGGATCACGGTCCAGGAATTCGTGGGCCGCGGCGATGGCGTGGATAGTCATATTTCCGATCTTTACGGTTTCCCCGTCATTAAGCCCGATGGCATTTTGCGGATTGACACCGTCAGCAAGAACGCCCTCATAATGAGCGGCCGGAAAGACGAATTTCGCCCCCGGATTTGTTTTAGCCCATATTTTCCAGGCGTTATGATCGATATGATCGAGATGGTCATGGGTTCCGAGAAAGCCATCGATTCCTATTACATTTTCTGCTGGAATCGGTACGGGAGTCTGCCGCGACACATCATCTGTCGCATAATAATCGATGCACAGGGCAGTATTTTCCGATCTTATGATAAGGCCCATCTGGCCAAGCCATTTCAATTCGAGCATGCTTTTCTCCTCTACGATTTTGAATCTTTCATTATGATAATCGAAAGAACTTGCCATGTAAAGAAATGAACCACTAACCCCGTCCCGGGGGACCATTTTGCTGCGAGTTGACATAAAATGAACCACTAACCCCGTCCCCGGGGACCATTTTGCCGCGGGTTGACATAAAATGAACCACTAACCCCGTCCCGGGGGTCCATTAACAGAATATCGTTCTTTTTATTGTTGACAACGCGGGATGGACGCGCTAATCTAATTAACAGAACGATATTCTGTTTATGGAGGTGCGAAATATGAAGAGAGAAAATCTGAACTTTCCGGTAGGGTATTTCCGTTTTCATGAGGATGAGGGCCTGAATTTCCAGCTGAACCGCTTCTTTACCTACGGGGTATTTACGAAAGAAGAACTTACGGGGATCGGGAGCCGGATCGACGGCTTCGAAAAATGGATCTCACTGTTTAAGGAACTGGGGGAACAGGAGGAGAAGGAGGGAAATAAGCTGAAAGCAGCGACCTGCTATCGGGCCGCACAGTTTTATACGCTTAGCGGCGAGAAGGATCCGGACGGCAGGAGCCTTAAGCATACGCTATATGATAAGTGTGTGGAACTCTATAATTCCTTCTTCTTCGAAAAATATCCGGATCTTAAGTTTACCAGGATCCCGTACAGAGACTGTGAACTTCCGGTCTACTATTCCGTATGCGGGGATGCAAAGGGAACCGTCGTGATCCATGGAGGGTACGACAGCATTTCACAGGATTTTCTTCCGCTGGTGCCTTATTTCATGGAGAAGCATTATGATGTATACTTCTTTGAAGGGCCGGGGCAGGGCGAGGTTCTCATGCACCATGATATGCGAATGACACCGGAGTGGGAACACTGCACGGGCGCGGT
>JAILLW010000121.1 GCA_024692955.1 Lachnospiraceae bacterium
ATGGAGGACCGGAAGAATCTCCGAAAAAAATAACCGACAGGATGGATATATAAATGACCAGTAACGTACCGTTTATCAGCGTCATCGTTCCGGCATACAACGCGATGGATGTCCTGGAAAAATGCATTGATTCGATACGCAGACAGACCATACCGAACCTCGAGATCATCATTGTCGATGACGGCTCGACGGACAATACCGGCGCCCTTGCGGAAAAGATCGCTCTGACCGACAAAAGAGTCCGGGTCATACATAAGGAAAACGGCGGCTCCTCCTCGGCAAGGAATGCGGGGATCGAAGCGTCGAAAGGAGAATACCTGGGGTTCGTCGACAGCGATGATTTTATCGAGCCTCTCATGTACCACAGGCTCCTCGAGGCGGTGACACAGGAGAACCTTCTGATGGCGCAGACCTCAAGAGACGAGATCGCCGCCGACGGGAGCCGGCTTCCGGATGTCTGCATTCCGCCCGAAAACGCGGAGATCTTCGACCGGAAGTATCTGATGCGCGAACTCCTCCTTCACCGTGGCGACGCCTCTTTCTGCACGAGGCTTACCCACCGGAGCCTTTTCGAGGATCCCTCGATGCGTTTTCCGGAAGGGGAGCTGAATGAGGATTTCGATCTCCTTACCCGTATGCTCCTTAAGGTTCCGGAGGTGGCGGTCCTGCCGTGGCAGGATTATCATGTATATTACCGGAGCGAAAGCAATTCGCGCACAAAGGATCCGGATCATTTTCCCCGGGTCTTTACGGATATCGTGAGGAACGCGGACAGGGTCGCAAAACTAGTGGGGGAGGAATATCCCGATCTGACGGAGGAGGCCGAGCGTTTCGGATATGTTCAGCGGCTCGATTATCTGCTGCATATTCCGGTCCCTCTGATGCGAAAGGACAACGAATTCTACCGGGAGGTTGTCGCAAACCTTAAGAAAAACCGCTTTAAGGCACAAAAAAACAGATATCTGACAGATAAGGAAAAAAAATACATTCTGATCCTCGGGACGGCCCCAAAGCTGGCCCGAAAGATCCATAAACAACTGAAAGGAAGTAAGATCAATGGCTGAAAAAGGAAAATACTATCTGACAACGGCGATCGCCTATACCTCGTCCAAACCGCACGTCGGGAATAACTACGAGATCGTCCTCGCGGACGCGATCGCACGGTTCAAACGGGCACAGGGCTATGATGTATGGTTTCAGACGGGGACCGACGAGCACGGGCAGAAGATCGAACTGAAGGCCGTCGCCGCCGGGATCTCACCGAAGGAGCACGTTGATAAAATAGCAGGTGTTGTTAAAGACCTCTGTGACCGTCTCAATATCTCCTATGACTATTTTATCCGCACCACGGACGATTATCATGAGAAGCAGATCCAGAAGATCTTCAAGCGCTTCTATGATCAGGGCGACATTTACAAGAGCGCCTATGAGGGGCTTTACTGCAACGAATGTGAAGCATTCTGGACGGAATCGCAGCTCGTGGACGGCAAATGCCCGGACTGCGGAAGGGATGTTCATCCCGCGAAGGAAGAAGCTTATTTCTTCAAAATGTCCAAATACGCGGATCGTCTGATCGAGCATATCAATACTCATCCGGAATTCATTCAGCCCGTGGCGAGAAAGAACGAGATGATGAACAATTTCCTGCTGCCGGGCCTGCAGGATCTCTGCGTATCCCGGACCTCCTTTACCTGGGGGATCCCCGTAGACTTTGACGAAAAGCATGTGGTCTATGTCTGGCTCGATGCCCTTTCGAACTATATCACCGGGATCGGCTATGACGCGGACGGCAATTCCACGGAGCAGTATAAAAAGCTCTGGCCCGCGGACCTGCACCTGATCGGAAAAGACATCATCCGTTTCCATACGATCTACTGGCCGATCTTCCTGATGGCGCTCGGTGAGCCGCTTCCGAAGCAGGTATTCGGCCACCCGTGGATGCTCATGAACAACGACAAGATGAGCAAATCCCGCGGCAACGTGATCTATGCGGATGAGTTGGCGGATTATTTCGGCGTGGATGCGGTGCGCTTCTTTATGCTGCACGAAATGCCCTATGACAACGACGGGAATATCACCTGGGAGCTGGTGGCGGAGCGGACCAATTCGGAACTCGCGAACGTCCTCGGAAACCTGGTGAACCGGACCATCTCCATGAGCAACAAGTATTTCGGCGGCATCGTATCCGACAGGGGCGCCGCATCCCCCGAAGAAAAAGTCTTTGACGATGATCTTAAGGCCGTGGCAACGGGCGCCCTTTCGAAGGCCGTATCCTGCATGGATTCCCTTCATGTGGCGGACGCTCTGGACGAGATCTTTGCGATCTTCCGCCGGCTCAATAAGTATATCGACGAAACAGAGCCCTGGGTGCTTGCAAAGAGCGAGGAAAAGAAAGACCGGCTTTCCACGGTGCTTTACAATCTTACGGAGGGGATCATGATCGGCGCCTCCCTCCTTGCACCCTTCATGCCGGAGACAGCGGAAAAGATCGCTTCGATGCTGAACGCTCCGCTCTATGCCTTTGACTCTCTCGGCACCTTCGGACAGTATCCGGACGGGCAGAAGGTCACCGACGCCCCGGAGATCCTCTTCGCCCGGGTTGATCTCAAGGCGCTTGAGGAGCATCTTGCCTCTCTGAATGCCTGACGGGCCTGCCGGAGAACCCCGGCAGCCGGTTTTTTGCCGGATTAACGCAATTTCGTGATATCACGGATTGTACAGAAGAGCAATTTATGATAAAATAGTTTGGAATATGAGTAAAAAAAGCCACAGCCTGCCCGAAGGACAGGTTGAAGTCCGGTTTATCGACGGCAGCGAATGGGAGAATGCGATGTCTCTTTGCTATCAGACCTTCTTAAGGTTTGATGCCGCCGCCTATACGGACGAGGGAATCGAGAATTTCCGTGAATTCGTGTCGGATCATTCGCTGAAGCGGATGTTCGACGCGGGTTCCTATCAGGTGATCGGCGCGTTCGAAAAGGGTCGTCTCGTGGGAGTGATCTCCCTTCGGAACAATTCCCACATTTCGCTCCTTTTCGTCGATTCGGATCATCACCGGAGGGGGATCGGAACCGAGCTTGTATACGCGCTCGCTTCCTATGTGCGGGAAAAGCTGCACGAGACGGCCCTTACCGTAAACGCGGCCCCCTATGCCGTCGGGTTTTATCACCGGATCGGTTTTTACGACCTTGGCGGGGTGGTGACACAGGATGGGATCACCTTTACCCCGATGAAGTTAGAGTTGGAGTTGGTATTCTAGTTTTATGTCCAGATTCTTTTCAATTGACAGTCCCTTTATGCAGGGGCTCACAAAGTTAGCGGATCTGATCCTTTTGAATTTCATTACCGCGATCTGCTGTCTGCCTGTCATTACGATCGGCGCCTCACTGACGGCGATGCATTATGTTGCGCTGAAGATCGTGCGTGATGAGGAAAGCTATATCATCAAGACCTTTTTCCGCTCTTTTAAGGAGAACTTCAAACAGGCCACCCTTCTCTGGCTGATCCATCTTCTGCTGATTGCGCTTCTTGTATATGATTTCATCGTGGTATATTACTCGGTGAACAGTCTTCCGTTCTGGGCCGGCCCCGCGCTGCTCTCGGTAACGGGAGTGCTGTACCTGCTGTCCCTTCACATCTTCCCTCTTCAGGCGAAGTTTGTGAACACCATCGGGAAGACCATCCGGAATTCGGTCATGATCGGCATTATGACCTTTCCGAAGACGATCCTCATGGGGATCATATGGGTGATTCCCGCAGCGATCGTGGTTTTTTTCCCGCAGGCCACGCCGGTCGTGATCCTTCTCGGATTCAGCGGTCCCGCCTGGCTCTGCGCGCTTTTGTACAATAAGACCTTTAAGCGATTCGAACCCGAAACAGTGGTCACTCCCGATGAAGAGTGGCACGTTGAAGAGAAGGATTCCGAACTATGAGGGAAGAGTGGAGAAGATTCATACTGCAATGGATACTTCCCGCCGGGGTATTCATCATATTGATCCTCTTCGTATTTGCGAGTTTTTCCGCCTCCATTAAGCGGGACACTTCCATCACCTACGAGGATACCATCACCGCGGTCACGAAAGAATACGGGACCGTGATGAAGAATGCCATCCGGAGCACCACCTCCGTAGGCATGAGTATGGCCATGATCATCGAAAAGAGCAATTCCGCGCGTCACGTGGTGGATGCTGCTCTTGAGGCCCTCTCCGCGAATACGGATGCCTATCTTTCCGTGATCACGACTCCCAACGGAAAGGGTATCGCGAGCAACGGTGAGACCGTGGATCTGAATGAATCCTCCTACGCGAGTCACCTTTCGAGCGATCTTTCCCTGGAGCGTTTCTATGTCGAGGATGACGGCGTCATCGGCAACAGCGCCTATGTGATCTCCGTCAAGATCAACGGTTCCGTATACAACAGACTTCTGATCTATTATCCGATGGCCGGAGCGAACACACGCAAATATGTTCCCGTGGAGACCGAACACGATCCCATGGGCTACGCGATGCTGATCGATGTCAACGGCAACGTGGTCTCCTCCACCGGAAGCAATGAGTCCCTCGTGGTCGGCAAAAATCTCTGGACCGATGTGATCACCAACGTGAACGTATCGACCATTACCCGCAACAAGACCAAGGTACGCTCCGGCACCGCCGGCTATCTTGAAGCCACCATCAACAACCGCGATTACGTGGTCCATTACGCCCCTGTCGGTAATTCCGACTTCTTTGTGGTCGTGAATTTCACGAAGAGCGGCATCGATAAACAGGAAGCCCGGCTTTATCACGATTCCATCCGCAGGATCGGCTGGTGCGTGGCCATCGTGGTGCTCTTTATCCTCGTGATCACGGGGATCAATATCACGCGGATCTTCGCTTCCGAGAGAAATTCCAAGGAACTTTCCGAAAAGGCGGATACGGATCAGCTGACCGGAATGAAGAACAAGATTGCCACCGAACGCGAGATCAAGGAATATATGGAAAAGTATCCGGGTACCCTGAGCATGCTTTTCCTGATCGATATCGACAATTTCAAAAAGATCAACGATACCATGGGGCACGCCTTCGGCGACGAAGTCCTCCGCGAACTCGGAAAGAATATCGGCGTGAACTTCCGTGTATCTGATATTATCGGGCGTACGGGCGGTGATGAGTTCACCATCTTCCTGAAGAATCTGAAGGAAGACGCGAACTGTATCCGCGAAGCCCAGAAGCTCGTTTATTTCTTTAAGCATTTCCAGGTAGGCGATTACGTAAAGTATTCCGTGACCGCCTCCATAGGCGCGGCTGTCTATCCGGAGCACGGCTCAGATTTCGAATCCCTTTACAAGGCCGCCGATTCCGCCGTATACAAGTCCAAGAAGCGCGGTAAGAACCAGCTTTCCTTCGTGGATGACCGGGACAAGACTCCCGAGGAGATTGCAGAGGCGGACGCTCATCAGATCAGTCTGGACCGCCATCTCCCGCAGGTCTGATGTGCTGACAGTTTGCCCATAACGCCTGTTTGTTTTCTGTTCACTTTGTACACAGTCCTTTGAAAGCCGCCTGTTTCAAGGCACTTTTTACAAGGAACACACGAATTTTTGTTGATTTGTGGCATAGAACTCGATTTTTCTATCGTATATACTGTTACTTGTGTGAGACCGTGTGTCGGTACACGGTTTATCAAAGACCTATAGGAGGATTTTAAAAATGGCAAGCTTATCATTAAAGAACATCTGCAAGGTTTATCCGAACGGATTCGAAGCCGTTAAGGATTTCAGCCTCGAGATCAAGGATCAGGAGTTCATCATCTTCGTTGGTCCTTCCGGATGCGGTAAGTCCACCACTCTTCGTATGATCGCCGGACTTGAAGATATTTCTTCCGGTGAACTGAGGATCGGGGACAGGGTAGTCAACGATGTTGAGCCCAAGGATCGTGATATCGCGATGGTATTCCAGAACTACGCTCTGTATCCGCATATGTCCGTATATGACAATATGGCATTCGGATTAAAGCTTCGTAAGGTTCCGAAGGATGAGATCGACAAGATGGTTAAGGAAGCAGCGAAGATCCTTGACCTGACCGCTCTCCTCGACCGTAAGCCGAAGGCTCTGTCCGGTGGTCAGAGACAGCGTGTGGCGATGGGACGTGCGATCGTTCGTAACCCGAAGGTGTTCCTGATGGACGAGCCTCTGTCCAACCTGGATGCGAAGCTCCGTGTGCAGATGCGTGTTGAGATCAGTAAGCTCCATCAGCGTCTGGGCACCACCATCATCTACGTAACACATGACCAGACCGAGGCCATGACCCTGGGCGATCGTATCGTAGTTATGAAGGACGGTGTGATCCAGCAGGTTGATACTCCTCAGAACTTATATGAGAAGCCCGCAAACCTCTTCGTAGCGGGATTCATGGGATCTCCTCAGATGAACTTCCTTGATGCCGTTGTTGAAGGCGAAGGCGAGAACGTATCCCTGAAGGTTGCCGGAAAGAATATTCCTCTTCCGCCCGCAAAGGCAAAGAAGGTTTCCGAAGCCGGCTACATCGGCAAGACCGTTACCTTCGGTATCCGTCCCGAGGATGTATATGATTCCGAAATGTTCATCGAAACCGCAAAATGCGTATTCGAGACCCAGATCAAGGTATACGAGCTGCTCGGTGCCGAAGTTTATCTGTACTTCGATCTTGCCGAGTTCCCGATCACCGCTCGCGTGGATTCCCGCACGACGGCAAGACCGGGCGATACCGTGAAGTTCGCTTTCGATGTTGAAAAGATCCACATCTTCGACAAAGAAACCGAAATGGTCATCACGAACTAGGACTGATCTTCCGAAAGCGCCCTGTTCAGCAGGGCGCTTTCTTTTATGATTTCACCTGATCACCGGGAGGTATCCAATGCTTTCATCTCAGATCCTGAAAACACGTGTCGAAGAACTCCATTCCCTGACAAAAGTCGGCCTCTATGTCTGTGACCCGGACGGAAGGCTTCTTTCCTCCTCCGCGGGCGACGGCATTATGCCCGATAATGTCGGAAGCGATGCCGTAAGGAGTTTTGCCGCTTCACCGGCCGATTCCCAGACCATCGGAAAGGTCACCCTCCTCAAGATCCTGGATTCGGACGGAGATCTGATCTATGTCCTGCTTACCGAAGGTGAATCCCAGACTTCCTATATGGTGGCCCGGATCGCGGCGGGGGAGCTGAAGCTTTTGAACGAGACCTCCAGAGAAAAGAACGACCGGAATCTCTTCTATCAGAGCCTTCTTCTTGACAATCTCCTTCAGGTCGATATCCTGAACCGGGCAAGGAAGCTCCGGATCGAGAATCAGAAGCCCCGGGTTGTCTATGTGGTGGATACGCGTACAGAGGATGACAGTACCGTAACGGAAACCCTCCGGGGGATGTTCAATGTCCGTACCGGAGATTACGTGACGGCAGTGGACGAGACCACCGTGATCCTCATCCGGGCTCTTTCCGAAGAAACCTCCGATACCGATCTCTCCCTCACTGCCCAGATGATCGTGGATACCATCGCGTCGGAGGCAATGGTGGATGTCCGGGTCGGCTACGGCACCGTCGCGCATGAACTCCGGGAGGTTTCCAAATCCTACAAGGAAGCCATGATGGCCATCGATGTCGGAAAGATCTTCTACGCGAGCCGCAAGGTCAATTCCTATACAAGTCTCGGCATCGGACGTCTGATCTACCAGATCCCCCAGAGCCAGTGCGAGGTGTTCCTGAACGAAGTCTTCCGTGATCTCGATCCCTCCACCATCGATGAGGAGATCGTTACCACCGTATACAAATTCTTTGAGAATTCACTGAATGTTTCGGAGACCGCGAGACAGCTCTTCATTCACAGAAACACGCTGGGATACCGGATTGAAAAATTAAAGAGCCTCACCGGGCTCGATGTCAGAAACTTCGATGATGCGCTGACCTTCGTCATCGCGATGATGGTATATAACAGGGTCGAAAGCCACTGAGCAACGCAAGTTTACTTGCAGTTGCCAGTGGCCTTTAGACCCGCCGAAAACTGAGGATGCAGCGGGGCAGGGGCCCCGTGAAATCCGAAGTTTTCGCAGGATTGCGAGAGTGCGAAGCACGTAGCAATCCGTGTTATATACCTTACCTTAACACTTTATTTTGTACAATTAAGACCTTTTTATATGCCTTAAAGCCCTTTGATTTTATATGCCAACGGATTGCTTCGTGCTACGCACTCCCGCAATCCTCACAGATGTTCGGAATACGTGGGCCCCTGCCCCACTGCTTCCTCACATCTGTGCGCATCATAAAGTCAAAGAGCGTCCCAAGCAAGCTTGGACGCCCTTTGACCTTTGATGCTGTTGTCATGCGTTACCTGCGCAGCCGGCTCCCTCGAGGAACCCTCACGGCACACGAAATACTTACTTAGTGCTGCTTCGTTCCCGACCTGACACGGTTCGTGAGCTTCCGTTGCGTAAGACCCCGGGATCGACACCGCTTACGCAGGGCAGCCATGACCTATACAGTTTATTAGATAATAACGGGAATGTCAAATCTTTCCTGAACGGAATCGCTTATGGTCTTCGGCGGATTAACAAAAACAAGTTTACTCGATTATCCGGAGCACGTGGCGGCCACTCTTTTTTCGAAGGGCTGCAATTTCCGCTGCCCCTACTGCCACAACTCCGAGCTCATCCCCTTATCGGGAAACGGTCCTTCTTCGGCCGGAGGATCCTCTTCTTCCGGGGAGTTCCTGATTTCCGAAGAAGAGATCCTTTCTTTTCTTAAAAAACGTGCCGCCGTGCTTGACGGTGTCTGCATCACGGGAGGGGAACCGACTCTCTGGGCGGATCTTCCGGACTTTATCCGGAAGGTGCGGTCCCTTGATCTCCTTGTCAAGCTGGATACCAACGGATCGAACCCTTCCATGCTGAAGGATCTGATCGATGAAGGGCTTCTTGACTATGTGGCGATGGATATCAAGAATTCCCCGGCCAAATATATAATGACCGCCGGTCTTTCGCTTTCCGGCGGGCGGGAATCACCCCTTCTCGAAAAGATCCGCACCTCCGTAAGCATCCTCCTTGAAGGGCGGATCCCCTGTGAATTCCGCACCACCGTGGTAAAAGGCTTCCACACGAAGGAGGATTTTTCCGCGATCGACGATCTGATCGTAGGCGCCGAACGGTACTATATCCAGTCCTACCGTGAATCGGACGAGGTCATTGAAAAGGATCGCTGCAGTGCCTATAATAAAGAAGAGCTCCTCGAACTCGTATCGGATATGACAAAGGTTTCACCGATCCTTCGGGGCATCGAATGACCGATGATGAGTGAAGATGAAAAATTTATGCGCCTTGCGCTGAAAGAAGCCGGAAAAGCCTATGCCCTGGGTGAGGTGCCCATCGGCTGCGTCATCGTTTCGGACGGCAGAGTCGTCGGGCGGGGCTACAACCGCAGAAATACGGATAAAACGACACTGGCCCACGCGGAGATCCGTGCCATAGGGCGGGCCTGCAAAAAGACCGGGGACTGGCGTCTTGAAGGCTGTACCCTCTATGTGACGCTGGAGCCCTGCCAGATGTGCGCCGGTGCCATCGTCCAGTCAAGGATCGACCGGGTGGTCATGGGTTCCGACAGCCCGAAGGCCGGAAGCGCCGGAACCGTTATCGACATCCTCAACAATCCGGAATTCAATCATCAGGTTCCGGTGACCAGAGGGGTCCTTGAAGAGGAATGTACCGCCCTTTTGCAGAAATTCTTTCAGGAGCTCCGGATCAGGGTGAAGGCGGAAAAAGCGGAAGCGAAAAAAGGAGAATGCCCATGAGCAGCATCGCGATCATCACCGCACGCGGACAGAGCAAGCGGATCCCGAGAAAGAATATCCATCCCTTTGCGGGACGCCCCCTCATCGCCTATTCCATTGAGGCCGCCATCGGCTCCGGAGTTTTTGACACCATACTCGTATCCACGGATGATGAAGAGATCGCGGAGATCGCGAAAGGCCTTGGGGCCTCGGTTCCCTTCCTTCGAAGCGCCGGCAATTCCGATGACCACGCCACCACCAATGATGTTCTCACAGAGGTCCTTAATACGCTGAAGGCAAAAGGCGAAGCCTATGAAACGGCCTGCTGCATATACCCGACGGCACCCTTTCTTACCGGACAAAAACTCCGGGAAGCATACGGGGCCTTCCTTAAGGAAGAAGATGCGGATACCATGATAAGCGTGGTCCGTTTTTCCTATCCTCCCCAGAGAGCCTACCGGAAGTCCGGATCCGCCATCGAGTTCGTGCATCCGGAATACGCCCTTACCCGGAGCCAGGATCTGGAACCCCTGTACCATGATGCCGGGCAGTTTTACCTTTTCCGGACGGATTCCTTCCTTGAACGCAGATCTCTCTTCGGCGGAAGGATCCTCCCCTTTGAGCTTCCGGAATCCGAAGTACAGGACATCGATACCCCGGAAGATCTTAAGATCGCCGAGATGAAATACCGGATCCTGCGATCCCTCTGAACAGAACGGAGCATGAATATGAGCGAAAAGACCAAGGAGATCCTGATCAACGGCCGTCCGGTGGGCGCTGACCACCCGGCCTATATCATCGCCGAAATGTCCGCGAATCACGCCGGAAGCCCGGCGCGCGCAAAGGAGATCATCCACCGCGCAAAGGAGGCCGGTGCGGACTGTATCAAGATCCAGACCTATACCCCGGATACCATCACGATCGACTGTGACAGTGAATATTTCAGGATCGATGACGGCACCTGGAAGGGCGAGACCCTTTACGGACTCTACGGAAAGGCATACACTCCCTGGGAATGGCAGGGTGAGCTTTTTGATGAGGCAAAGAAGGTCGGGATCGATTTTCTCTCTACCCCCTTTGACCCCACTTCCGTGGACTTTCTCGAGGGAATCGGACTTTCCTTCTACAAGGTCGCTTCCTTTGAGATCACGGATCTGCCTCTTATCCGCTATATCGCTTCCAAAAAGAAGCCCGTGATCCTCTCTACCGGAATGGCAACCCTCGAAGAGATCAGCGACGCGGTAAATACGGTGTTCGAGACCGGAAACAGGGATCTGATCCTTCTTAAATGCAAAAGTGCCTATCCTGCGGATCCGAAGGATATGAACCTACGAACCATCCGGGATCTTTCGGAACGCTTCGGCATCCCCGTCGGCCTCTCCGATCACTCTCCCGGCTCTTTCAGTGCCCGGACCGCCGTTGCCGCGGGAGCAAGCGTGATCGAAAAGCATTTCTGCCTCGGCCGCGAGATCGAGAATCCGGATGCTTCCTTTTCCATGACTCCGGAGGAGTTCGCCGATATGGTGAAGGACGTCCGTGAGACGGAAGCAGCCCTCGGAAAGGTCTTTTACGGACCTTCCCCCGATGAGGAATACAATCTTCGTTTCCGCCGCTCTCTTTTCGCGGTACGTAAGATCGGAAAGGGCGAGCCCCTGACTCCGGAGAACGTCCGCTCGATCCGTCCTTCCAACGGTCTTTCGCCGAAATATCTGGACCGGATCCTCGGGAAGGTCGCGGCAAAGGACATTCCTTTCGGAACCCCCCTTTCCATGGATCTTATCGAAGGGATGGAAGAATGATCTGGATCCGGGCCGACGCTGATGAAAAGACCGGAGCCGGTCATATCATGCGGATGCTGACGCTGTCCTTCGCGCTTAAGACACAAAGCGGCCTCACCTTTTTATGCCGCGGGAAAAAAGCTCTGAACATGGTCTCGGAAGCCGGGTTTCCGGTAAAGGATCTTTCCGGCCTTACGTGCGGACCTTTTTCCGAAGAAGAAGCTTCCTTCCTTCTTTCCTCTTTCGGATTCGGGAAGGAGGACACGCTCCTTATCGACAGTTATCTCGTAAACGAAAAATATCTGTCCCGGTTCTCCGGAGTTCTCCGGACCGCTGTCATGGATGATGAATGCGCCCTTCCTCTTCCCTGCGACCTTCTTATCAATTACAATTTCTATGCGGATGAAGAAGAATACAGGCTCCTCTATAAAGACCGCCATCCCCTTCCCCGGCTGATCCTGGGGCCCCGCTATATGCCTCTCCGGAAAGAATTCTTCCGGAGCGCGCCTCTCAAAGATTCTCCGGTCACGGATCTTCTTTTATCCGTCGGCGGATCGGATGAGCACGATCTGACATCGGATTTCCTCAATATGTTACGGGAAGTTCCGGCCCTGTCCGGGATCCGGATCCATGCCGTTGCCGGACCGCTCAATCCTAATTATGACACTCTTGTCGGAAATTTCGGTGATGATCCCCGCATCCTTCTTCATCATAACGTAAAGGATATGGCTTCCCTTATGAAGGAATGCGATCTTGCCCTGAGTGCCGGCGGGACCACTTTAAACGAGCTTTGTGCCGCCGGTGTTCCCACCGTATGCTTTGCTCTTGCGCGGAATCAGATCCGTCCCTGCCGGGCTCTTTCCGAAAAAGGTGCCGCTCTTTATGCGGGCGAACTTCTTTTCGGAGAAGGATCTTTTGAAGCATCAAAAAAAGCTCTCCTTTCAGGATCCGGGGAGCTTCTTTCCACGCTTGCTTCTTCTTTTGAAAAAAGGAAGGCCCTTTCCGAAACGGCCTCTTTATCTGTGAGTCCGGACGGTGCGCGTGAACTGTCCTCTATTCTCGCAGGATCACCTTGTCTTCCGGAAGATACTTTCTGATCATGGCTTCCAGCACCTTCGATTCGATGGGCTTGGAAAGATAATCCGTAAAGCCGTGGTCAAGGAACATTTCCTTCGCGCCGGCGATGGCATTCGCCGTAAGAGCGATGACCGGAGTATCCGAAATAAACCCTCTCTTCCGAAGCTCCTCAAAGGTCTCCATTCCGTCCATATCCGGCATCATGTGATCCAGCAGGATAATATCGTATCCTCCCTCTTTCGCCGCACTCTCAGCCATCTCAATGCACTGAGGACCGCTCTCGGCGGAATCCACCCGAAGTTCCAGGCGCTTTAAAAGCCCCTTTGCCACCTTCACGTTCATCATATTGTCATCCACAACAAGCACTCGTGCCCCGGGCGCGATAAAGGACGCTTCCGGTTCCTTTGCATCATGGTTGTAACGGGTGATGCTGTTTCCGAGATTGAATTCTCCGATGGGCGTATCAAAAAGATCCGTCTGCATGATGCCGAAGGAGAACGACGTTCCTTCTCCGTAGGTGCTTTCCACATTAATGAGTCCGCCCATCAGCCGCACCAGATTGTCGGCAATGGAAAGCCCCAGCCCGGTTCCCTGAATATTCCGGTTCTTTTTCTCGTCCGTACGCCGGAAGGCCTCGAAAAGTCCTTTAAGATCCTCTTCCCGGATCCCTCTTCCGGTATCCGAAACCTCTACCCGAAAATAGATCTTGCCGTAGGAGATCCGGATGAAATCCACCGACAGCGTTACCGAGCCTTCGTCCGTATATTTAACCGCATTTGTAAGGAGATTCAGGATCACCTGCTTGATGCGGATGTCGTCTCCGGAAAGGTACTTCGGCATTCTGGGATTCACCTTGACATTGAATTCCAGATTTTTCTCTTTCACCATCGGAAGGATCAGAACCGAAAGATCCGTAAGAAGCACTCTGAGATCGTACCGGGTGGGAACGATGTCCATCTTCTTCCGCTCGATCTTGGAAAAGTCAAGGATATCATTGATGATGGAAAGCAGCAGTTTCCCGGAGGAACGGATGTCCGACGCGTACTTCAGGATCGCGGGATTCCGTGATTCTCTCATAATAAGCGTATTCATGCCCAGGATCGAATTGATCGGGGTACGGATCTCATGGGACATATTTGAAAGGAAATCCGCTCTGGAGCGGGACGCGGCCCTTGCATCATCAACCTTGGCCTCTATGACCAGGATCAGATCGTCGAGGCTCTGTTCCAGTTCGGCCTTCCTCTTCTGCTCATTCGCGATGGACCGGCAGAGGATCACTGCGATCACGGTAGATATCAGATAGACAGCCTCGATACTGATCATCGCGGAAAGCGGAAACGGAGATGCATCAAAGCCCGGCGAAGTAAGATAGATCCCGATCAGCTGGGCAGACTTCAGCAGGAACTGTATGAGCAGTACGCACGGAGAAAGAAAGCTGATGTTGATCGAAAGAAGAAGCATTGCTTCAAGATACGCGATCGGCCTCTGTCCGAACTGGAAGTAGGCGTTGATAAAAAGCATCCCGAAGAGGATGTTCTGCAGGATCGCGTAAACCCAGAGCGGGCTTCTCTCCATATATCTCAGAATGAGGAAAGTCACGACAAGGATCACAAAAGCAAGCAGGGATTTCCAGGTGAACTCACGGCTCCTGACGACATTGACCACGCCAAGAACGATCCCCACCAGAAGATAGGTGATCCTCGTCAGAAGATGTCCGAATTTAATCCGTTCCGCATTAAAATCCATAGTGTCAAAACCGCTCCTTCAGCCGAAACTCCCTCAGATCACGGAATCCGGCACCACCAGCCGAAGTCCCCTTTTTACGACTTCCACCGTCAGCTCCCATACATCCTTCACAAGTTCCCCGTCCATATTGATATCCATCTGTTTTCCGTCTTTCCGGCGGAGCACCATGCGTTCAAAGGTATGGAAATCGGAGTATTCTTCGATCTTTTTCCGGTCATTTTTCATATAGGAAAGGATCGGGGGGATAATGCCGACGGAACTGCGATTACATCCAAAGCAGGCCGTGGCGATCCCGTCCCGGACGTCATCATCTTCCGTAAAATGGAGATTGCCTCCGAGAACCTTTCCGTTGCCCAGCACCAGCTCAAAGCATTTATGCCGGCAGATCCGGTCATCGATCACCGCCTCGTATTCAAGAGGATGGCAGGTGAGGATCGACTTGAAAAGGGAGATGTAATAGGGAAACTGCTGATTAATGAATCTGGTATACAGAAACTCCTGGGTATTGCGGGCCAGAGCCGCGTCCATTCCCGTGGAGATGGTATTCAGCGCGATCCCGTAATTGCTCTTCAGATAATCCACTTCAAGGATCTTTCCACTGATCAGGTTTTCGATCTTGTAAAAGGGCGCTTCACGGGTCCCGAAAACCTTCAGAAAATCATTCGTAAGGCCGCAGGGATAAAAAGCCACCTCGACTTTGGAAAGATCCGGGATCGCCGTCAGGATGTTCCGCATGGTCCCCGAGCCGCCGCAGCTGTAGATCCTGACCCTCTCATCCTCGAAGATATGAAGGGCCTCCCGGACCAGTTCCGGCTCGTTTCCCGCATTTCGTGTGTGGAAGATGAAATAGTCAAGGTTCGGGATCGCGGAGAGTTTCTCCCGCAGTCCGGCCAGGGCTTTTCCCTTTCCCGCGTATGAATTTACGATAAAAAGATGTACCATATGTCAGTCGTCAAAATCCCACCACCGGAATTCTTTCGGAAGGATCTTAAAGGTGAGTTTTCCGTACCCTCCGTATACTCCGGAGCCCAGGATCATTACGGAAGCGGTTCCCGCTTTCGTATTGTTCCGGTAGGTATCTTCAAGCAGGTAGAAGCCATCCCCGGTAAGGTCCGTGGTCGGAATGTCCTCTGTGGTAATGACATCGATGAGCTCCAGTTCCTCCTCATCCGCCGTCACATATTCAATCTCGTCAGGCTCCAGCGTAACGGGGATCCCCTTCCCAGAATAATAATGAGGGCCTGCGATCCCGTATTCTATTCCGGAAAGGCCTTTTTCGTAGATCCTGTATTTCACCTCGGCCGTGGAGCCCGAATAATTCCCCGCTCCGTCGATCACAAGGGTGAGCAAGCTTCCCGCCGGAAGCTTCATGGAAGGCAGGACAGAAACCGGTCCGTCATAGGAAAGCTCGGAGCCTTCTCCAAAATCCTCATCATCTCCGTCACAGGTGATGGTCCATTTACTCTTTTTTGCGTAATCCGTTCCGGCTTTCAGTTCCTTTCCGTTGGGATCCGTGATCTTTACCGTCGGATAGAAATTCCCGGCCTTCGATTTATATGCCACATCGGATACGGAAAGCAGGCAGTCGGTGATGGGCATCTCCTCGACCTCAAACAGGAGCTCCTCTTCCGTATACGTACCCTTGAAATTACCTTTTCCCTTCAGTGTCGCAGTGATCGTATTTCCGGCCGTCCGTTTTCCGGAAAGGGTCATCGTATAGTCGGTGCCTGGTCTTAAGCATCGAAGTCTCCCTTCCGCGTCCGTAAAGAATACGCCAAGGTCGCCTTCTTCCGCTTCGCTTTCGCCTTCACTGCCCTCACCGTTTTGATTCTCATCCGGGACCGACCGGATAAGAACGGGAGATGCGCCTCCCTTGTGGTAGGTGAGGCTTGTGTTCGCCTGGGATACCTCAACGGAGGGGTCATTCAGGCCAAGGGCACCGATCTTAAACTTAACTCTTTTCGATCCGGTATAGCCTCCGGCTCCGGTAAGCGTTATGGTGGCCGTACCCTTATTCAGATTCTTTTTATAGGATGCCGTAAAGTCCGTTCCGTACTCCAGAGGTTCCTCCGGATCGTCAAAATACAGCAGGACAGTTCCGTCCGTAAGTTCCTCGTCGAAGTTAACCGGACATCCCGTATAGGGGACAGGATCCTTCGGTATGCCGGTGAGCCGGGCTTTTGATATGCTAACACCTGTTATTTTAAATGATACCCGTCTGGTCCCGTAATACTCTTCCCCGTTTCCGGTAATGATCACATAAGCGGTACCCGCATCCACATTATCCTCGTAGGAGACCTCATAGTCCACACCCTGCGTAAGGAGCGTTCTTCCCTTCCTTATGACGGGTAAAGGCTCGATCTCCTCTCCGGTATATTTGACTGAAGGGATTTTTTCAACGGTCAGATCCTTTACCGCCACTGCGTCGGTAACAAGGAGGCGGACCGTCTTTATGCCGGTATAATGGCTGCCTGCCTTCGCGGTGAGGGTGATGATATATTCTCCGGGATCCTTTACGGTATCGCTGTAGGAGACCGTAAACTGCTTTTTGTTCTTAAGCTTCTTCCCGTACAGGGTAACGGAAGGAACCGGTGTCTGCGTCTTTCCGGTGGCCTTTACCGTCATAAGCTCCGGAGCGGATGCTTTTGAAAGATCAGCCTCCACGATAAGGAATTCCTTTGTCAGGCTCTGATCCTTATAGTTCCCTTTTCCGGCCAGCGTGATCCTGGCTGTCCCGGGCAGTTTATTGTTCTTTGAATACTTTACCGTATAATCCTTGCCAGAGGTAAGGAGCGTCGTTCCGTCATAGACACGGACCTTCGGCCTGATCGCGGAGCCCGTGTATTCGTAGATGACATCCTCATCCGCCGTTCTTGAGATCCCGTCTCCGTCCGTGAAAGCGGCCCAGAGTCCGTCTTCGGGGATCTCCTCCAGGATATCGTCCTCATTCGGCACGTCCCCCATCAGCCAGTGGGCATAGAGGATCAGGTTCCGGACACCGTCGATCTCTTCCCCCTCATAAACACGGCTGCCGTTCCGGGGGGCCGTATACCAGCCGGCGAATTCATAGCCTTCCCGGATGAGCAGCTCCTCTTCCGGAAATTCATAAACATCCCCTTCTTCATAGGGCTGCTTGTGTTCGGCTCCGTCCGTAAACTCTCCGCCGTTCGGGTCGTAGGTAACGACACCGGTGTCGGCCCAGTGGGCATACAGGGTGTGACTTTCCGTCGATGTGATCTCATCTCCGTCTTCGATCTCCCTTCCTCCCGAAGGCGCGGTGAACCAGCCTGTGAAGGAATAGTCCTCCCGGGAAAGAAGCGATTCGTCCGGGAACTCATAAGCATCCCCTTCCGTGAAATACTGCATATGGGCAATGCCGTCCTCAAAGACACCGCCGTTCGGATCGTAGGTAACGGCAGGCTTTTCGGTCCAGTGTGCATATAGCGTATGATCGTCGGTGGCCGTGATCTCGTCTTCCTCACTGATCTCTCTTCCGCCCGAAGGTTCGGTATACCAGCCGGCGAAATAATAACCCTCTCTGGAAAGGATCGAATCGTCAGGGAACTCGTACAGATCCCCGGTCGAAAAATACTGCACTTGGGCAAGGTCATCCTCGAAGGCGCCGCCGTTTGGATCATAAGTAACAGTATGCCTTGGGGCCCAGTGTCCGTACAGGGTATGATCCTCCGAATGGGTTACGATCGACTCCTCCGTGATCCGGATCATGACAGCCTGCTCTTCGGCAGTAGTATACCATCCGCGAAAGTTGTACTCCCCCAACGGCTCTGGCTCTGGGAACTCGCCGTAGGGATGTCCCAGCCATACCGTAATAGTTTCTAACCCCGTAGGATCAGTCTGGTTCGTCGGGTCCTCCTCGGGATCTTCGGGCTCCTCCGGAAGATTCGGATCGAAGGATACCGTGATCGGCCCGTGAAGCTCGTGATCCGCAAGATGCAGTTCCTCTTCCGTAAAATGAGCCAGCGTGGTATCCCGGTAGCGGTATTTCGACAAACCGTACTGATACCATCCGTCGGAACAGGAAGTATAAGGGGAAAGGTAGGTGCTCGAATTCGATCCGTAATTCGTCACATCCACGATAAAGCTGCAGCCGCAGGGCCAGGTCACCAGATTCCACATATGTCCGTTGCCTGCGGAATTCAGATCTCCGCTGACGGTCCAGCAGCTCAGATTCTCATCTTCAAATTCGGTAAGATCGCAAAGGAGTTTGAATGCCTTGGAAAAGCCTTCGCAGACCACCAGCTTTTTGTCCTCATCCGGCGTATGATCAAAGACCCAGATCAGCTGCCAGGGATTGCCGTAGCCGGGATCCGTAAGGTAGCCGTCCGCCACGGCAGCGTGATTATAGGCGACAAGTTCCCGGATCCTGTCGCGGTAAAGGCCAAGCTTCTGCACATCGGTGGAGCATTCTTCCGCCGCCTCGGTCACGATGGCTGCCGCATTCGACACCGCGATCGTGGCCGCGGTGGTCATCTCCGTATCCGTGGCAAGATAGGCATCCACCGGAACCAGAGTTCCGTTGTCATTTACCTTTCTCGTGGTCGCCTGAGTGGTTTTATCCGCATATTCCCGGACATAAAGCCGGAAGGTCAGCTTCGAAACCCGTACCCGGATCACAGCGGAGGTCCCGCCGTAGGAATAGTTGCGGCTGGTCGTCCATCCCGCGGTCTTGTCAAACCAGTAGAGTTCATAGGGACAGTCAAAAAGAAGATCGTAGATAACGGAAGAAATATCCGTAAGACCCAGGTCCTCAGCCAGTTTCTCGCTTGCGGCGTTCTTGGCCTCACTCGTCAATTTAATGCCTCCCTCGCCGTTATCTTCCGTGAGGGCCGAGATTCCGAGGTCTTCGGCGGAATATTCCGTGGGGGTCTGCTGGAAGAGAAGATCCGTGAGAACGATCTCGGTGGAGGACCGCTCCCCCGCGGCGATCTTGTCGATCTCGGCTTTCAGGCCGTCATAGATCTCTGCTCGTGCACCATCAAGGTAGCTTCTTCTCGTAACGCTCGCGCCGAGGGCCTGATCCGACTTCGAATCTTCCTCACCGGGAAGCGCGTTCCTGTTACTGTTGCTGATTCCTGCCGCATTCGCGGCGGGTGTTTTCCGAAGGCCGTTCGGCGCTTCGGCTTCATTTCCGGTCCCGGCGGCGCCTGTTTCCTTCAGGCTGACCGTCTCTCCCGTTTTTTCTTTGATCAGGTTCTCAAGATATCCGGAAAGAAGTTCATCGGAATCCGGAAGGGAAATACCGCTTTCCTCTTCCGTGATCCCGGAGGTTTCTTCTTCGAAGATCATATCGGGCTCTGCCGCGGCATCTTTTGCCACGGTTCCCGCTGTCGCATCTTCGTTCCCTGAAGATGCCGTATCATGATCCGTTTCGGTGATTTCCCCGGATGTGTCTTCCGCCCGGACTTCGTCCTCTGTTGAATTCCCGGCAGTGCGGCTGTCCGCTTTCACCGGGGTCCCGTCTTCTCCGGAGATCTCATCCGCGGTCTCGCTCCCGATGGATGTACTTTCATCCGCGATGACACTCCCGGGCTCTTCGCCTGCCTTCTCCGGCGCGGTACTCTCTTCCGCCGTGATGCTCCCGGGCTCATTCCCTCTGCCCGTAAGTTCTCCGGCCGAAGGAGCCACCGGCACAGCCGTTATCAGCATAGCTGCGGTAAGGATTCCCGCAAACAGTTTCCATATCCTTTTCCGATATTTTCCGATCATAGGCAACACCTCATCCGTGATTCAAAAATCTGCGCTTTCGCATACTATATTATTATTTCGGCCGGGATCCCGAAAAATGTTATATTTCAGCACTAATATACAGTTCTAATGATACCACAAAACACTGCGGAAAAAAACAGTTCAGGGCCTTCCGTCGGGTTCCGTTAAGCTCCGGTCCGGAAGTCCCGGAACACCGGGCCTTCCTCACTCAAGGTCAAGTTCAGAAGCCCGAAATACCGGGCCTTCCGTACAGATCCTCGCGTTCTTTACATTTGAATGGGGATCCTTTTCTTTCGTCTTCACCACACAGCCGAGGCAGGCACCGACACCGCAGGCCATTCTCTCCTCCAGGGAAAGGAACGCTTCCGTATGGTGTCCCTTCCCTGTCTCTCCGGCTGCGTATTCTGCTACAGCCTTCAGCATCGGCATGGGCCCGCAGGCAAAGATCACATCCGCGGTAAGATTCCTGTTTCTTACAACATCAAGGACATTTCCCGCATCTCCCGTTGAACCGTCTTCCGTCGCGATATAAAGAGTTCCGTACTTTTCAAGATCCTCTGCAAGAAAAAGAGAGGAATCCCGATACCCCGCCACTATGACGGGCTCCGCGCCGTGGGCTTTCAGTTCCTTCGCGGCCTCCAGCATTGGCGGAATCCCGATGCCGCCGCCAAGAAGCAGAAAGCGATGATCCATCAGGGTAAGCAGGATCTCTGTCCCCGACATTCCGGAAGCGTTTCCCTCGCCCGGTATTTCGGGAGCATTTCCTTCGCCCGATATTTCGGGAGCGTTTCCCGGGCCTGTGTTGATAACACTTGCTATTTTATCGAATTCATAGCCGTTTCCGAGGATCCCGAGGATCTCTGTCTTCCCGCCGGGCTTAAGACCGGAGATTGCTTCTGTGCCCTTTCCTGCGATCCGATAGACCAGGCGAAGCTCCTCAAGGTCGTCCGACACCTCACAGATACTGATGGGTCGGGGAAGCAGCATGGAAGGATCGCCGGTATATACCCCGACGAACTGTCCCGCATGGGCTTCCTTCGCAAGTTCCGTCCGGATGCGCAGATCATAAATCCCGGGAACGAGTTCTTTATGAGACGTTACTACGCACTGTACCTTCTTTTTCATATGACTGATTCCTTTCATGGAAAACCTTCATTATCACACGCCCCTGTCGCTTCTTCTGGGCGTGTGATACGAAAAAACCTTCACTTCACACGCCCCTGTCGCTTCCTCCGGGCGTGTGATACGAAAAAACCTTCACTTTACACGCCCCGCCGACTTCTTCCGGGCGTGTGATACAAAAAAGCCTTCACTTCACACGCCCCTGTCGCTTCTTTCAGGCGTGTGATACGAAAAAACCTTCACTTCACACGCCCTGCCGACTTCCTCCGGGCGTGTGATACGAAAAAACCTTCACTTCACACGCCCCTGTCGCTTCTTCCGGGCGTGTGATACGAAAAAACCTTCACTTCACACGCCCCAGATCGGAAGAGCGGCGGGTAGGGAAGGAGAGAAGA
>JAILLW010000122.1 GCA_024692955.1 Lachnospiraceae bacterium
CGATCGGAAAGGAATGGAAAAATGGCGAAACGAGGCGGATTTCCCGGCGGCGGAATGGGAATGCCGGGCAATATGAACAATCTGATGAAGCAGGCCCAGCGTATGCAGCGTCAGATGGAAGAATCCCAGAAGGAACTTGAGACCAGAGAGTTTTCCGCGAAAGCGGGAGGCGGCGCGGTGGAAGCCGTGGTCACGGGAGGAAAGCAGCTGAAGGCCCTGACGATCCAGCCGGAGGCAGTGGATCCGGATGATGTGGAAATGCTTCAGGATACGATCATCGCCGCGGTGAACGAGGCCATGAAGCAGGCGGAGGAAGCCTCCGAAGCGATCATGGGAAAAATGGGCGGAGGTCTGGGACTCTTTTAACGGAGAATGAATACCTACAGCGGATACATCAACAAACTGATCGAGGAACTTTCCGCGCTCCCCGGGATCGGAGAAAAAAGTGCGGGAAGGCTGGCTTTCCATATCATCAATATGCCGGAGGCGAAGGTAAACCGTCTGGCGGACGCGATGATACAGGCAAGGAGCCGTGTCCGGTACTGTAAAGAATGCTTTACGCTGACGGATGAGGAGATCTGCCCGATCTGCGCCAATCCGAAGCGCGATCACCGGACGATAATGGTGCTTGAGAATACGCGGGATCTTTCCGCTTACGAGAAAACCGGAAAGTATGATGGCGTCTATCATGTGCTTCACGGGGCCATCTCTCCGATGCTCGGGATCGGTCCGAATGATATCCGGCTGAAGGAACTGATCGAACGGCTGAAGGGTGATGTAGAGGAAGTGATCATCGCGACAAATTCGAGTCTCGAAGGGGAGACCACCGCGATGTATATCGGTAAGCTGATCAAGCCTACCGGGATCAGGGTCACGAGGATCGCCTCCGGAGTGCCGGTGGGAGGAGATCTGGAGAACATCGATGAAGTAACGCTTCTTCGCGCGCTGGAAGGGCGAACGGAGCTTTGAGGATAAAACAAAACACTTGTTATTGTATTGGGAGGAAGAAAAATGTCAGTAACAAAGAAAAGCTTCGGCTTTACGAAGGAAAAGGAAGAGGTCTTCGCTTACGAGATCGCGAATAAGAAAGGAATGAAGGCAACCGTACTGACCTACGGAGCGATCCTTCAGAAGCTTCTTGTTCCGGATGCGGACGGGAATGTGAAGGATGTGGTGCTCGGCTTTGATACGCTTGCACCCTACTTCAGGAACAGGAGCTTTTTCGGAGCCACCATCGGACCGAACGCGAACCGCATCGCGAACGCTTCCTTTACCCTGAACGGGAAGAAGTACAGCCTTAAGGTTAACGACGGAAAGAACAATCTGCATTCCGATGAGAAACTGGGCTATCACAAGAGGGTATGGGATGCCGAAGAAAGCGGCAGCAGTGTTACCTTTTCCCTCACGGACAATGCCACCATGGGCTTTCCCGGAAAAAAGGAAGTCCGCGTGACCTATGAGGTTACGGAGAAAAATGAACTGAAGATTTCCTACAACGTTACCGCGGATAAGGATACCATCATAAATATGACGAACCACAGCTATTTCAATCTGCTCGGGCACGATACGGGAGACATCACGGATCATGTCCTCACGCTGAAGGCTTCGAGGTTCACTCCCGTGGTCCGCGGCGCGATCCCTACCGGAGAGCTTGCCGATGTGGCCGGAACGGTATTTGACTTTACCTCCGGAAGGCGGATCGGAGAGAACATCAGCGACAGGATCGAGCAGCTGAAGCTCGTTAAGGGATATGATCACAACTGGGTTCTGGACAACTGGGACGGCACCCTGAAAAAGGCGGCCGAGGTAACCGCTCCCGGGACTTCTCTTAAGATGGAAGTCTATACGGACCTTCCGGGGATCCAGTTCTACGCCGGAAACTGCATCACGCAGGAACCCGGAAAAGAGGGTGCGCTTTACGGAAAAAGAGACGGGCTGTGCCTTGAGACCCAGTTCTATCCGGACACTGCCAACAGAGCCGAATTCCCGTCGGCGGTCTTCGGCCCGAAGAAACCCTACGTTTCAAATACGGTATACAAGTTCGTTAATAAATAATCCGGTCGGGTATTTATGGCAGTCATAGATTTCAAAAGAGAAAAGGCAAAGCGTGACAAAAACGCTGACGTTGATTACCGCGAAAAAATACGGGCACACAGGCTGTCCGTATTTTTCCGGTCGCTCATAATCGCGGCCGTGGTGATCCTTGTGATCGTGCTGCTCAATCTTACCTGGCAGGACAAGCTCTTTACCGAAATATCCGTACTCAATTCCTCGCCGGTCAGTGTGGTTACGGGATCGAATGTCAGGAATCTCGGAGGCTCGCTCCTTATTTATTCCAAGGACGGTGTCAGCTGCGTGGATGAAAAGGGAAAGGCGGTCTGGAACCGTTCCTATGAGATGCAGGCTCCGATCGTCGCAATCTCTCAGAACACAGTGGCCATCGGGGATTACAACGGCAGGAATATCTATGTCGCAAACAAGGATAACCTTCTCGGAACGATCCGGACCAATCTTCCGATCCGCTCGATCAGCGTTTCGGATAACGGTGAAGTGGCCGCGGTCCTCGATGATTCCGATGTGGTACGGATCTATGTCTATGACGGCAACAAGGACACCGAGACACCGATCGTAATGGCCAAGGCGACCATGAACAAGAGCGGTTATCCCGTGAAGATCGCCCTTTCCCCGAACGGGAAACTGATGATGGTTTCCTATTTCTATGTAGACAGCGGAAGCATGAAATCCTCCATCGCCTTCTACAATTTCGGCGAGGTGGGGAGCAATGAGACCGACAACTACGTAAGCGGTTATGATTACGCGGATTCGGTGGTGCCCTATGTCAGCTTCCTTGACAACGATTCCGCCTTCGGGATCTCCGATGACAGGATCATCTTCTTTGACGGCGGAGAAAAGCCGGTGAATCAGGCGACTTCCCTTCTTAATGAAGAAGTAATGGGGGTATATTCCGACAGCAGATATGTGGGCCTTGTTTTCCGCGATCAGAGCGGAGAAGCGATCTACCGTCTGGATATATACAATGATTCGGGTACCCTCGTGAATTCCCTCTTTTTTGACCTGGACTATACCGATATCGTTTTTTCCAAAGATCAGGTGGTGATCTACAGCGATACCGAATGTCTGGTACGGAATGTGAAAGGACAGGAACGTTTCGCCGGGTTGTTCCCTTCGGCGGTAAAGGCTCTGCTTCCCACGTCCCAGCCCTACCGGTACGTACTTGTCACCGGTGAATCCATTGACCTTACGGAGCTGAAGTAAAGACCGGAATCATCCGTCCGGCATTTTCGATATGACAGTCGACATTGTAAAACTGATTCTGTATGCGGTACTTATACTGCTTATCATATGGCGGACATCCGCCTGCTTCAAAAAAGGCTTCGCCGGAGAACTGCTGAATGCCTTTTCCATGGTGATCGCGCTCTTCGCGGGGTATTTCCTCTACAGCATAGCCGTGAACTATTTTGCCGGAAAACTCGGGCGGATCATCGGCTGCCTGCTGTATCTTTCGATCCTGCTTCTTATCTACAAACTGATCCATCTGCTCTTAAAGGCGCTGAAGCTTTTCGCCGAACTCCCGGTAGTGCGGGGGATCGACAAGCTGCTCGGCGCGGTGCTCGGGATCGTTGAAGGCGTACTGATCATGATCGCGCTGCTTACCGCATGGCCGATCCTGACGGATGTGGACTGGGTGACCATCGGGGAGAATGCCTACACGGGACTTTACCGTCTGTGGAAGGAGCTTCCGTGGAAGGAATGGTTTGAAAAAACGAAAGTTTTCTTCGCGGAAATGTTCTGAAAAAAGGCTGATAAAAAGTGTTGACAAGGATTTTTCTTTTTGATAATATAATCGGGCACCTTGAAAACTGAACAGCAATGCAGCCCTGAAAATTCCGAATGAGCACTTGATGAACAGGAGCGAAAGCGAGTGTGAATTTAGTGCGAATTGCAACTGGGAACTTGGCGAAAACGAGCGAAAGCGAAGTTTGAGCTTAGAGAGCAGTTGCTTCCTTGTGAAAAGCAAGGGATTTTCAGAGAACGAAAACCTAAGATTTGGTAAATTTAGGAAACAAGCCAGATATTCTGGTAAAGGACAGACTCTTTTGCTGGAGGGTCAACACCTCCAAGTCCTTCGGACTTG
>JAILLW010000014.1 GCA_024692955.1 Lachnospiraceae bacterium
ATGCAGGATCCGGCTGAGCAGAGGGAATGAATAAACAAAACGGAACATGGAAACTGACGAGTTCAAAATGTCAACAGATTAATGAATGGAGGATTGTGCAATGGAATGGGGAAGCGATCGCGGCGATCATAACCCATGCCACCATGTATGTGGGATGGCCGAAGGGGTGGGCCGTGTTCCGCCTCGCAAAGGAAGTGTGGAAGGAAGACTGAACAGGCAACAGATCGCACGGCTATTGAAATAAGCAAGGTTTGTGATAAAATGTGAAAAGGTCTTATCGGCCAGCTTTTCAAAGGGGGAAAACGATGGACTTCACAAATCTGGTTGAGCAGTTTACAAGCATGACATGTGTCCTGTCCGTAGATGCCGGCTCTGACGGAACATACGGAAATATACTTGTCGTTACCGGAAACAGGGCGTTCAGGGATGAGATCGAAAATCTCACCCAAAAGCCTTTTGAAAATAATACACCGTATTATTACAGTCTTCCGAAGGATCTTAACTTTGAGGATTTCATCTACAGAAGCGCCATACTTCATGAGCCGCTGCATACGTACGTGAATCTTTCCCGGATGGGACTGTGGGTGGAAATGTATCTGCTGCCCCTGGATTCGGAAAGCAAAGACAGGGGATTCTGTCTGTATTCATTTTCGATCTCGCCGCAGGTCGACAGAAACAGAATGTCCGATCTTGCTCCCGATACGGCAAATGCGGTGCTGAAATCCTGCATAAAGCTTCGCGGCGCGGACGATTTCCTGACGGCAATGCATGAGGTTTCCTGCGACATCCGCGCTATCTGCGGCGCATCACGCTGTACCATACTCGGCATGAATAATGATGACGAGGTCTGCACGATCCTCGGAAATGCCCATCTTCCGGAATTCCATCCTTTTCCGGCGGATGAAAAGACCAAACGAAGCTTCTACAAACTGATGCTGACCTGGAACGATACCCTTGCGGGCAGTACATGTCTTATTGTCAAGAATAAGCAGGACATGCTGGTCCTTAAGGAGAGGAATCCCGTATGGTACGAATCGCTTTCAAGAAACGGTGTTGACAGTCTGGCACTGTTCCCCCTCAAATTCAACGGGCAGCTCCTGGGATATATCTGGGTCACGAACTTCGTCGTCGAAAACGCGGTCAGGATCAAGGAGGTTCTCGAACTGACGACTTTCTTCATAAGTTCGGAGATCGCGAATTATCAGATGCTGAAGAGACTTGAGATACTGAGCACCATGGATATCCTGACCGGCACTCTGAACAGAAATGCCATGAACAACCGCGTCGACAACTTCGATGAGACGGCCGGGGACATAAAAACGCTCGGGATCATCTTCGCGGATCTTAACGGACTCAAAATGGTCAATGACAGCAACGGACATTCGGAAGGTGACCGCTTCCTTAAGAAGACCGCCGCGGCGCTCCGGCAGATATTCGTGGATGATGAGATATACCGCGCAGGCGGAGACGAGTTTATGATCCTTGTTCCGGATAATTCCCGGGAGGAATTTGATGAAAAGGTCATGGAGCTTAAAGAAGCCCAGGCCAAGGTAAACTTTGCGATGGGAACATGCTTTCAGGAAGGAAACATTGATATCAGAGCGGCCCTTCGTGCCGCGGATGAGAGCATGTACAGCAATAAGGAAAAATACTATTCCGGGCACCCGGAGCTTAAGTACAGATAAGCGAAAGCAGGGGATCATTGGCAGCAGCCGGCAACAGGGAGCTGTATAAAAAAATATGGGTGGTATCCCTGCCCATCATCTTTCAGAACATCATCGACGCTGCGGTGAGCAGCGCCGATGTTTTAATGCTCAACTATGTGGGGCAGGATGCCATAAGTGCGGTATCCCTTGCAAACAGCATGGTGGGCATTCTTTTTATGTTCCTGTACGGAGTCGGAACGGGGATCGCCATGCTGGCGGCGCAGTACTACGGCAAGGGAGATCTTAAGACCATCGAAAAGGTGGAAGGCATCGGACTGAAATTCGCGCTCGGCGTCGCGATCGCGGGGGCCGCGGGATGCGCGGTCATTCCCCGGCTTCTGATGAGGATCTATACGTCCGAAGACGTTCTTATAGAGCTGGGAGCGCAATATCTGAGATTCATAGCGCCGGGACTTATCTTCTGGGCGATCAGCGCAGTGTATATGTCGATCTTAAGATGCATAGGGAAGGTCTCTGTCGCGACGGTGCTCGAAACGATCGCGCTCGTATGCAATGTGGCTTTGAACGCGGTATTCATATTCGGACTCTTTGGCGCCCCCAGACTGGGGGTTGTGGGGGTTGCCGTCGCGACGACCTTAAGCCGTCTGATCCAGCTCATAGGATGTATCGTCGTATCGGCATCCGGGCCGGGTGTGGCGCTCACATTCCGGACCATGTTCCGGAGACATAAAGCCCTCGAAAAAGACTTTATCACAATGGCGATGCCCGCGATCGGAAACGATCTTGCCTGGTCCGTGGCCTTTTCCGCGTATTCCGCCATTATCGGGCACCTTGGCAACGATGCGGTGGCGGCATATGCGATCGTTAATGTTGTCCGGAATCTGGGATGCGTGATGTGCTACGGCATCGGATCGGCAACGGGGATCGTGGTGGGACAGATCCTTGGCAGGGGAGACATGGAGAACGGGATAAAAGCCGGTCATTTATGCCTGAGACTCGCAGTGATCACGGGCATACTGGGCGGTCTCGTCGTGCTTGCCATAACGCCGGCGGCCATGCATTTTGCGGATATCACGCCTGCCGCAAAGGAGTATCTTAAGTTCATGCTCCTTATCAACACCTATTACATTACAGGGACAAGCGTGAACACCTGCCTGATCGCGGGAGTATTCCGGGCGGGAGGCGATTCGAAATTCGGCTTTAAATGCGATCTCATCGATATGTGGGCCTACGCCGTTCCCCTCGGTCTCCTTACGGCATTTGTGCTGAAGCTTCCCGTAAAACCGGTATATTTCCTGCTGTGTACGGATGAATTTGTCAAGTGGCCCTGGGTGTTCAGGCATTTTTATTCGCACAAGTGGGCGCAGAATATCACACGCGATGACATCGACAACGTGTGACCGGGCTGCCCTGTTTCAGCAATAAATGAGAAGCGAATAGCAATATCTGATAAGTATATGTCTTCCGCAAAGTAGTAAAATCGGATTGAGAGGTTAAACGTTTTACGGGCAATGGGGTGTCCGCAAAACGCTATAAATAGCAAAAAGGAGGTTACAGTTATGCTGCCGATGCTTAGGAAAGTTAAGACGAAGAACGGCGTAGTGAAGGGTCTTCCCGGAGGAAATGCGCGTATTACCGTATTTAAGGGAATTCCTTTTGCGGCTCCCCCGGTGGGAGAAAACAGATGGAGAGCTCCTCAGCCCGTTAAGGACTGGGACGGAGAGCTTGAGTGCTACAAGTTTAAGAATATTTCGGTACAGGACACGCCGGGTATGGGCGGAACGCTCTACGACAAAGAGTGGCATGTTGACAATCAGATCGACATGGGTGAGGACTGCCTGTATCTGAACATCTGGTCCCCTGCTCATTCCGAGAATGACAAGCTTCCGGTACTGGTATGGTATTTCGGAGGCGGCTTCCAGTGGGGATATCCCTGTGAAATGGAATTTGACGGCGAGAATCTTGCCAAGAGAGGCATCATCGTGGTTTCGGTCAACTATCGTCTGGGTGCCATCGGGTTCCTTGCGCATCCCGAGATCACGGCCGAAAGCCCCGAGGCTCCCACGAATTTCGGCAACCTCGATCAGCAGGCAGGCCTTAAGTGGGTATACGAGAACATCGCCGCGTTTGGCGGAGATCCGGAAAACATCTCCATCGCGGGACAGTCGGCAGGCGGCGGGAGCACACTTTTACAGCTCACCTGCGAAGAGAACTATAAGATGATCAAGAGTGCTCTCATCATGAGCGGAATCATCAGAAATCCCTACGGCCAGGACGCTTTTATCGTACCCCGCGATATCAGCGAGGCCGAAGAACTCGGAAAGAAATTTTTTGATTTCATCGGCGTTAAGACCCTTGAAGAGGCCAGAAAGGTAGACGCCATCACCATCCGCGACAAGTATGCCGAATTCAGGGAGAAGAACGGAATGTTCGCGCCCTGCATAGACCATAAATTCTGTGTGGACGAGCCCTACAGGCGCCTGCTTGAGGGAAAATGGGTAAAATGCCCCGTTTTAAGCGGAAATACGTCGGATGAGTTTAAGTCCTTCATCCCCGCGGCCGATGAGGCTGAACTGGAAAAGAAGGTTAAGGAAATCTTCGGCGACAAGGCCGATAAGTTTATGTCCTTTAAGGAAGCAACCGAGAAGGGGCCCATGGGCTATGCGACCGTCAGCGGGATCGAGACTTCGGTCAAGGGTGCCGCGGAGATGAACATCAAAAACGGAGCGGGCGATCTGTTCTATTATTACAGATTCGATCCCGACATTCCGGGCGATGATGCCGGAACCTTCCATTCGGTTGACCTCTGGTTCTTCTTTAACAACCTTGACAAGTGCTGGAGACCTTTCGTGGGAAGACATTACGATCTGGCTCGCCAGATGAATATGTACTGGGTCAACTTTATCAAGACCGGCAATCCCAACGGCACTGATGTGGACGGCACTCCGCTTACGGAATGGAAGCCTTACGGCACCGACAGGAACGAGCTCGTGTTCACGTCCGATGGCCCTGCTGCGAAGAAGGATACGTCCGAATTCACAGACTTTATCAAAGACGTAATTGTTGAAAAGGCCTGAATAAATCTCCTATATCACGAAGGGGCCGTACGGATCGTTCCGTACGGTCCTTTCAATTTTCCGGCAGACAGGGAAAGGGTGTAGTATAATAGAAGCGGAACTGCAAAAGCGGCAGGCGGGACCGTGAAAGGAAATGATATGGGATCCATTCTGATAAAAGACACAACACGCGAAGAGCGCGAGCGCATCGTCGCGGAATCCATAGGGAACATAAACGGCGCCTGTGACGGCTGCGCGGCGGGGCTTACGGAAATGTACCGGGATTATATCGACGGAAAAAAGGAGATCCGGGACATCAATATGGAATTCAGGGCGCATTCTGAGACTTTTTAAAGAAGCAAACGGATCCGAAATGATGAGAGACAGGTTTTCGAGAACGGAATTATTATACGGGGCGGAAGCGATGGAAAGGCTTAAAGCTTCCCGGGTTGCCGTATTCGGCATCGGAGGTGTCGGCGGCTATGTGGTCGAAGCTCTTGCAAGAAGCGGGATAGGCGCTCTGGACCTGATCGATGATGACAGGGTCTGTCCCTCCAACATTAACCGCCAGATCATCGCCACGGAAAAAACAGTCGGACAGAATAAGGTGGATGCGGCAAAAGAGAGGGTGCATGACATAAATCCGGACTGCGAGGTCAGGACCTTTAAAACCTTCTTTCTGCCCGAAACTCAGGATCTGTTTGACTTTCATGATTATGATTATGTCGTGGACGCGATCGACACGGTCACGGGGAAGCTTGCGATCATCGAAAAGGCGAAGGCTGCGGGGGTGCCGGTGATCTCTTCCATGGGTGCGGGTAATAAGCGGAATGCGGCGATGTTCGAGGTGGCCGATATTTACCGGACATCCGTCTGCCCGCTGGCGAAGGTGATCCGGCATGAGTGCAGGAAGAGAGGGATCGATTCGCTTAAAGTGGTCTATTCAAAGGAAGAACCGCTAAAGCCGCTGAAGGATCCGTCCGCCGACAGCGGGAATTGCGAAGACCGCCCGGAAGAAACCGGCGGGAAACGCAGGGAGAAAAGAAGCATTCCCGGTTCCACGGCATTTGCACCGTCCGTGGCGGGCCTCATCATGGCGGGAGAAGTGATCAACGATCTTGCAGAGTGTCTGTGATGACAAAAGGTGATAAGGGAATAACATATTTTTAAACATACTTTTTCGAACTTCATGTTATAATGAGGTAACGGCCTGAGAAGATTCAGCCGGATGAGCCCTGTTGTTTCTAAAAGGATTTGGAGAGAAGGATCATGATCTATTATGACCATTTGCCGCTGGATAAGGATATCCTGAAAGCTCTTGGCGAGTTGTCCATCAACTATGTGTTTCAACCAATATTCCGTCCGGACGGAAAAACGGTCTACGCGTGGGAGGCGCTTATGCGGCCGACACAGATGACCGTTACCGAACTGATCGAAGATTACACGAAAAGAGACAAGCTGCATGTCCTTGAGGTGGCAACCTTCTTCGGTGCCATGCAGGCATATTTCCTGAGAGGATACAGTGAGAGGGTATCGATCAACTCATTTCCCTCCGATTGCATGAGAGGCGAGGAAGCGGATGTCTTTCTGAAATATTTCGGGGAGGAGATCCGGGGCAGGATGATCATAGAGAATCTGGAATATCCGTATTTTTCACCCGAACACTGGAAAGAAAAGAAAAGATCGGTCAAATTTATGGACAATCTGCTGGCTCTGGACGATTTCGGAAACGGCATCAATGACCGCGAAAGAGTTGAGCTGACGGAGCCGGATATCGTGAAGCTTGACAGAGAACTGATCTCGGGGATCGATCATATTAAGGAAAAGCAGGAAAATGTAAAAGCCCTTATGCCGTATTTCCGTTCAAAGAAGATCCTGGTGGTGGCGGAAGGCGTCGAGGAAAAAGAGGAGTTTGATTATCTTGCCAACCTGGGTGTGGACCTTTTCCAGGGATTCTATCTTGCACGCCCTGCATGAGCGGATGTGATCATTTTAACTGCGGCAGGTCGCTTTCGAAGCGACCTGTTTTTTGTTTTCGTTTCGTATAATGAGCCCGTAACAGGAAAGAACCCGGAAGGGTGATGAAAGAAGGAGGGCATTCATTATGCGTAAAGGTTTGACGGAACTGGTTTTCATTCTTGACAGAAGCGGCTCCATGCGGGGGCTCGAAGCGGACACCATCGGAGGATACAATTCCATGCTTGAGAAGCAGAAGGCGGAAGAAGGGGAAGCCCTTATCTCCACGGTGCTCTTCGATGACAGGACAGAGATCCTTCATGACAGGGAAAGCCTTGACAAAGTAGGCCTCATTACGGAAAAGGAATATTATGTAAGAGGGTGTACGGCACTCCTTGACGCGATAGGCGGTTCGATCCGGCACATAAGCCATATTCAGAAAGAGATGCCGAAAGAGGAGAGGCCGGAAAAGACGCTGTTCATCATTACCACCGACGGAATGGAGAATTCAAGCAGCAGATACTCCTATGACAAAGTAAAGAAGATGGTGGAAAAAAAGAAAGAGAAGAACCATTGGGAGTTCGTTTTCCTCGGAGCCAACATCGATGCCGTGGAGGTGGCCGGAAGATTCGGCGTGGCCCCGGACCGGGCGGTCAGATATGAGTGCGACAGCGAAGGTACCGCCCTCAACTTTGATGTGATGTCAAAAATGGTCAGCGGAGCCAGAGCCTCCAAAAGCGCGAAGGCCATGGGAGCATTCCTTGACTGCGCCGAGACGCTTGCGCCTGTCCGGGAGTATTATGAGAAGAAGAACTAAGAGGCGGCTGAAAGAGGAGAGGAAAACGGCGAAATGGCCAAATGGCGGTATAAAGTGCAAAACAGCAGACTCTATGGTATAGTATGATCAGGCAAAGAAAATGAAGGATAACGGAGAGGAGACCTGAACATGAAGAAATGGGCAAGAGCAAAATATCAGCCGGCACTTCCGCTTTATGAAAACAGGCGGGTGACCCTAAGCGGGGAGCATATCGGGCTTTCGAAGCAGGCCGCTTCGGAGGGGATCGTGCTTCTTAAGAATACGGACGGATTCCTTCCGTTAAGCTCCGGATCGGCCGTCGCGCTTTTCGGAAAAGGTGTCTTCGATTATGTAAAAGGAGGCGGCGGAAGCGGGGACGTCCATACCGGATATGTACGAAACTTCTATGAGGGCTTCAAAGAGGCGGATGTCAGGATCTTCGAACCTGCCTGCGACTTTTACCGGGATTATGTGGGAAAAAAGTATGAAGAAGGCTCTGAACCCGGGATGATCGCGGAGCCGGAGCCCGATCCTGACCTTATCCTTTCTGCAAGAAAATTCACGGATACCGCGATCTTCTGCCTGAGCCGCTTTTCCGGAGAGGGCTGGGACCGCTCCGACGTCGAATACAATGAAGAGTTCAATCCCTGGGGTGACGGAGAATCGATGCCGAAAACCTCCGCGAAGATCTTTCCGAAGGGGGATTTCTACCTTACGGATAATGAAGAGAAGCTTCTTCATATGCTTGAAGAACAGTTTGACAAAATCGTGGTCATTCTGAATGTGGGCGGCATTATCGATACAAAATGGATTCCGGAGGATGAAAAGATCAAAGCGGCGCTTCTTCCCTGGCAGGGAGGAATGGAAGGAGCCGTTGCCGCCGCGCTTACCGTTACCGGGAAGAACAACCCTTCCGGGAGACTGCCCGATACCTTTGCCCGGGAACTCGACGATTATCCTTCCACGGACGGCTTCCATACCTCGCCTCATTATGTGGATTATAAAGAGGATATCTACGTCGGATACCGCTATTTCGAGACGATCAAAGGCGCTGCGGATAAAGTCGTTTTTCCTTTCGGATTCGGCCTTTCCTATACGACCTTTAAACGGGAGTGCGTATACGCGGCGCGTTTGGATGGCGGATTCCGCTTCCTCATAAGAGTTGAGAATACCGGAAAACGGGCCGGAAAGGAAGTCGTTTCCATCTATCTTTCCTGTCCGCAGGGAAAACTCGGGAAACCGTCCAGACAGCTGGCGGCTTTTGAAAAGACGAAGCTTCTTGCCGGAGGAGAGGCCGAGACGCTGGAGCTTTTTGTAAACGACTGCCAGCTTGCCTCCTATGACGATCTCGGTAAGGTTGCCGAAGCCTCCTATGTGATCGAGAAGGGCGAATACGGATTCTTCCTCGGAGGGAACGTAAGGGATGCGGTGCGCCTTGATTTCACATACCGGACGGATGAGGATATCGTCTTTGAAAAACTGTCCCATCATCTTGTGCCCGTTTCCCTGAAAAAGCGGCTTCTTTCGGACGGCACTTTCGAGGAACTTCCCACCGGACCCGAAAAGAACATGAATGAGTGCATCTTCCCCAAGATGATCCCGGGCACCGAAGAAGGCATGGTGCCCGCCGCGAGGGGAAGGGATGTCTATATGCTGATGAATCCCTACGCGGAAGGCGCAAAGCCCCTTGAGGCGGTCCTTGAAGGCAGGATCAGTCTGGATGAATTTACGGAGCAGCTTGGCGATGAGGACCTCAGGCAGCTGCTCGGCGGACAGTCCAATGTGGGCGTGTCAAACACCTGGGGGATCGGAAACAATCCGGAATACGGAATTCCCAATGTAACGACGGCGGACGGCCCGGCAGGTGTCAGGCTGAATGCTGACTGCGGCGTCGCCACGACGGCTTTTCCCTGTGCCACGCTCCTTGCTTCCACCTGGAATAAGGAACTTGTTTACAGAGTCGGAAAGGCGGGCGGAGAGGAGCTTAAGGAAAACAATCTCCAGATCTGGCTTACGCCGGCGGTCAACATCCACAGGAATCCGATGTGCGGACGGAACTTCGAGTATTATTCGGAGGACCCGTATCTGGCGGGAAAGACCGGCGCCGAAATGGTGAAGGGCATCCAGTCCAACGGCGTTGCCGCCTGTGTGAAGCACTTTGCCGCCAATAATAAGGAGACCAACCGGAAAAACAGCGATTCCCGTGTTTCGGAAAGGGCGCTGAGGGAGATCTATCTGAAGGTATTTGAGATCATTGTGAAGGAAGCGGATCCCTGGTCTGTCATGACCGCTTACAACGCGATCAACGGGCAGCGCACCTCCGAATCTTATGAGCTCATTACGGATATCCTGCGGGGCGAATGGGGCTTTAAGGGAATGGTCACCACGGACTGGTGGAACCGCGCCGAGCATTATAAGGAGATCCTGGCGGGCAATGATGTGAAAATGGCCAACGGATATCCGGAGAGAGTGGAAAAGGCAATGGAGATGGGGGCGCTCGGGCGTTCCGATCTGATAAAGTGCGCGAAGCGCATACTGGAACTGATCCTGAAGCTGGATTGAGGCAGAAAAAGAAACCGGGGGATTGATATGCCGTTCCGGATCGTACGCAACGATATCACAAGGATGAATACGGAAGCCATCGTGAATACGGCAAACAGCCTGCCCGTCGTCGGCTCGGGCTGTGATACCGCGGTCTATCGGGCAGCAGGACGGCGGGAGTTGCTTGCGTACAGGAAGGAAAAGATCGGCACGGTCGAGGAGGGAGAGGTATTCCTTACACCCGGCTTCAGACTCCGGGCGAAATACATCATTCACGCGGTAAGTCCGCTTTATATGGGCGGGGATGACAGGGAGGAGGAAAAGCTCCGTTCCTGCTACCGGAAAAGCCTTCAGCTCGCGAAGGAAAACGGGATCCGTTCCATAGCCTTTCCTCTGATCTCCACCGGAAGCTTCGGATATCCGAAGGAGGAAGGCATGCGGATCGCGGCGGACGAGATCAACGCTTTCCTTCTGAATAATGAGATGGAAGTCTTCCTCGCTGTATTTGATGAGGAGTCGAATGCTCTCGGAAAACGGATCTTTCCCGGACTCGAAGAGTACATAGACCGGTATTACGCGGAGGAAAAGAAAGAGGAGGAATACGGGCCGGCACCCGGGCGAAGATATACCGGATCCGGCCTCGGGAGCATCTTCCGGCGTGAGAAAAAGGCTTCCGGATATGAACCGCCTGAAGAAGATCGCGATTATATGCAGTCCGTACCGATGGCGGCTGCCCCGATGTTCATGGAGGATACCGGGGCTGCTCCCGACTTCGAAGAGGAGCATGAGAGCAGACTTGAAGAGCGGATGCGTCATCTTTCGGATTCTTTTTCGGAGTATCTGCTGTATCTGATCCGGGAAAGGAAGATGGAGAACGCCGAGGTTTATAAGCGCGCGATCGTCGATAAAAAGACCTTCTCCAAGATCAAGAACAATCCCGGTTATCATCCTCAGAAGCTGACGGCACTCTGTCTCTGCGTCGGAGCGAAGCTTAATCTGGACGAGACGAAGGATCTTCTTGCAAGGGCGGGCTATGCCCTGTCCCCCTGCGATAAGACCGACATCATTTTTTCCTACTTTATCGAGAATAAGATCTATGACATGATCGAGCTGGATATCCAGCTTGAAGAGCACGGACTTCCCTGCATTATCTCCTGATGCATTTTTTTCTTGACAATATATATTGTGCGCAATATAATATGACAAAAGATAAGGAGGGTCATACGTGGCACAGGAATACGAACAACTCTTATTGAAGAACCAGATCTGTTTCCCGCTGTATGCATGCAGCAGGAAGATCGTAGGCAATTACACGCCCTATCTGAAAC